>NZ_JAEKDA010000059.1:0-511 GCF_016405635.1 Pseudomonas sp. MF6755 | reverse complement strand
AAAAATATCGGTAAACAAACGGGTGGATTAATTGGTGCGGCAGGCGGTGTGGCCAGCGGTGCCGCCGGCGCCCTTTCAGGCGCAGAAGCCGGCGCGGTGCTGGGAGTAGTCGGCGGGCCGGTGGGAATCGCTATCGGCAGCATCGCCGGGGCGATTTTGGGTGGTCTGTTCGGTGGGGTCGCAGGTGGCATTGCCGGGGCCACGCTGGGCGAGCAGATCGATGAAAAAATCCTTCACAACTATCAGTGCCTGGCGTGCGGTTACAGCTTCAGCGTCAACCGTTAAGTCGTTGTGAACAGGCGTCGTTGGTTAATGAAACGACGCGCTTTTCCCTTCATTCGCAAGGAATCATTTCCATGGCTCATCTCGTTGAACAAATGGCTTACGTTGGTGCCACGCCCTGGCATGGTCTGGGCAGTCGCCTCTCCCCCAAACAACCGCTCGAAGTCTGGCAGCGTGAAGCGGGTATGGACTGGCAGATTCAGGAAAGCCCGGTCCATTTTAAGTCTGA
>NZ_JAEKDA010000058.1:0-470 GCF_016405635.1 Pseudomonas sp. MF6755 | reverse complement strand
GTTTTTTTCTTTAATGTCATGTATGCCTGGGATTTGCTTGCTGGCCGAGCGAGTGCCGATCAAGCCCATCACCCATGGAATATCAACCTCCCAGTTGTTCCTGGACTCGGCTTCATTGATGCTGGCGACCAGGGTCAAACTCGCAGGTGCCGGTTTGGTGTCCCACATGGCCTCCATGGCCGCCAGTTTGGTTTGCTGCGCCTCACCTACCGTGTAACCCGACTCATCCCCCAGCACGATCACGCTCAACACGGATGCCAGACCGAAGGCGGCCGCCACCCGGAAGCTGCGCTTGGCAAACTCGACATCACGATTCTTGAGCAAATACCAACTTGAAATCGACAGCACAAACATCGAGCCGGTGACATAGCCGGCAGAGACCGTGTGTACAAACTTGGCCTGGGCAACCGGGTTGAACACCACTGCCCAGAAATCAACCATCTCCATGCGCATGGTGATGTAGCTGAACT
>NZ_JAEKDA010000057.1:0-483 GCF_016405635.1 Pseudomonas sp. MF6755 | reverse complement strand
GGATCGCCATCAGGCCGCGCAGCTTCAAGCGGGGCAGGGCCTGGATCGCCTCGGCCAGCGCTGGCAGGTCGGCGGGTGTACAGCCGGACTTGCTGGCTTCGCCACTGACATTGACCTGAATGCAGATATTGAGCGGCGGCAGGTCGGCCGGGCGTTGTTCGGACAGGCGTTGGGCAATTTTCAGGCGGTCCACGGAATGCACCCAAGCGAAGTTCTCGGCGATAGCGCGTGTCTTGTTCGATTGAATGGGGCCGATGAAGTGCCAACTCAAGGGCAGATCGGTTAAATCGGCCTGTTTGCCCAGGGCTTCCTGCAGGTAGTTCTCGCCGAAGTCGCGCATCCCGGCGGCGTAGGCTTCGCGCACGGCTTGCGCGGGTTTGGTCTTGCTCACGGCCAGCAAGTGCACGCTGGTTTCATCGCGTTGCACGGCCTGGGCCGCGGCACGGATCCGCTCGGTAACCAGGCCGATATTGTCTGCTATGG
>NZ_JAEKDA010000056.1:0-653 GCF_016405635.1 Pseudomonas sp. MF6755 | reverse complement strand
GCCGCCGCCACGCGCCATCCATGGCGCGGGGCGGCTAAACCGGCATCCCTGCCGGTTTACCCCCCAAATCAATATCGAATTCCGGCCAGCGTGGTTTAACGGGGCGCCTGAGATCAAAATCAAAAGCGAGGCGGCCTTGTAGCCGACCTGACCGTTGAGGCGTACGCGTTCCCATGTGGGAGCGGGCTTGCTCGCGAAGGCGGTGGGTCAGCCAACCTCAATGTTTGCTGGGCCGACGCCTTCGCGAGCAAGCCCGCTCCCACATTTTGATCTTTACTGCCTTGAGCATTTCGTTCGCTTGAATGGCCCGCTCCCACAGAAAAGCAGAAGCACCGCCAGCGTATCTACGATGCGAAGCGAGCCGCTCTTGCTTTTGATCTCAGGCGCCCCGTTAAACCACGCTGGCCGAACGCAGGCTTGAATCCGTGGGTAACCCGGCAGGACGCCGGATTAGCCGCACTGGGCCATGGATGGCCCAGTGCGGCGGCCCACGGATTCAAGCCTTCGTTCGGGCACACCGAGCCTAAGCGAGGTGCCGAGTGGTGGGGCGTGTACGGGACAACCACATGGGTTACACAAAAGTGCATTCACATAGGTAACACTTTGAGTGAAATATAGCCGTCCTTGTCTGCATTCCTCGCATCCATTTGTCC
>NZ_JAEKDA010000055.1:0-794 GCF_016405635.1 Pseudomonas sp. MF6755 | reverse complement strand
GCTACTTGCAGACAGACACTCTTCAATCAGTGATTGCTTGAGCGCTAGGTTGTATTTCGTCATGGAACACCCTCCCGAGGGGTCAGGTGTCCAACATTCGGGGGGCAGTTCAACAGCGGGTCACTTTTGAAAAGAGCCCAAAAGTAACCAAAAGGCTCTTGCCCCACCACTCGGCACCTCGCTTAGGCTCGGTGTGCCCGTAATCCGACATTGATTTGGGGGGCCGCCGCCACGCGCCCTCCATGGCGCGGGGCGGCTAAACCGGCATCCCTGCCGGTTTACCCCCCAAATCAATATCGAATTCCGGCCAGCGTGGTTTAACGGGGCGCCTGAGATCAAAAACAAAAGCGAGGCGGCCTTATAGCCGACCTGATCGTTGAGGCGTACGCGTTCCCCCTGTGGGAGCGGGCTTGCTCGCGAAAGCGGTGGGTCAGTCAATATCTATGTTTGCTGGGCCGACGCCTTCGCGAGCAAGCCCGCTCCCACATTTGATCTTCGCTACCTTGAGCATTTCGTTCGCTTAACTGACCCGCTCCCACAGAAAAGCAGAAGCGCCGCCAGCGTATCCATGATGCGAAGCGAGTCGCTCTTGATCTGGCTTTTGATCTCAGGCGCCCCGTTAAACCACGCTGGCCGGAGTGAGGGCATGCCGAGCCTAGGCGAGGCACCGAGTGGTGGGGCGTGTACGGGACAACCACATGGGTTACACAAAAGTGCATTCACATAGGTAACACTTTGAGTGAAATATAGCCGTCCTTGTCTGCATTCCTCGCATCCATTTGTCCGAGGATCAC
>NZ_JAEKDA010000054.1:0-921 GCF_016405635.1 Pseudomonas sp. MF6755 | reverse complement strand
GCGAATTAGGTTTTGTACGAAAAGTCGTTGTGGCTAAAATTGCCGCCATGACCGGTTGGAGGCCCGTATGGCAAGGCGTTACGAACTTTCTGATGCGTCATGGGAGCTGATCAAGGATTTGGTTTCTCCAGAACAGAAAATGGGCCGTCCTCGCAACGATGATCGTCAGGTTCTCCACGGAATTCTGTGGATCCTGTGCTCGGGCGCTCCCTGGCGCGACCTGCCTGAACGCTTTGGGCCTTGGTCAACGGTGTATCAGCGTTTTCGTGACTGGCGCGACGACGGCACATTCGAGCGAGTACTGGAGCGTCTGCATATTCGGCTGAACCGGGAAGGACTGATCGACTTGGACACCTGGATGATCGACTCCACCGCAGTACGAGCAACCCGAGCCTCTTCAGGCGCCGGGAAAAAGGGGGGCCTGAAGAACCGTTAGACCATGCCTTCGGGCGCAGTCGAGGCGGTCTGACCACCAAGATTCACATGGTGTGCGATGCCAATGGCGTGCCATTGCATTACAGGCTTTCACCAGGACAAGCCAGTGATGTCTCCCACGCTCAGCCGTTGCTGGATGCTGTAAAAATTGCTGGCAAGCCAGGACGACCGCGTAAACGCAGCCGGTGGTTGCTGGCTGACAAGGGATACGATGCCGAGCACCTGCGCCAGTACTGCGACCGTTACCGAATGCAGCCGGTAATCCCATTGCGCGCTATGCCGCGCAAACCTCGACCTGGCTTGCCCCGACTGTTTGACCGGCCCAAATACCGGCAACGGAACATCATTGAGCGGATGTTTGGCTGGCTGAAAGAAAATCGCAGGATCGGCACTCGCTATGACAAGCTGGCCAAGAGCTTTGCAGCCATGGTCACCTTGGCCTGCAGCCTACGTTGCATGCGGCAATACTTTTCGTACAAAGCCTAG
>NZ_JAEKDA010000053.1:0-748 GCF_016405635.1 Pseudomonas sp. MF6755 | reverse complement strand
TGCAGTTCAAAAATGGCGAGGTGATTCCGGCTGACCTGGTGGTGATGGCTGCCGGTATCCGCCCCAACACCGAGCTGGCGGAACAGTCCGGCATCCCCTGCAACCGTGGGATTCTGGTCAACGACACGATGCAAACCTACGACCCGCGCATCTATGCCATCGGCGAGTGCGCCAGCCATCGTGGGATTGCCTACGGCCTGGTGGCGCCGTTGTTCGAGCAGGCCAAGGTGTGTGCCAACCACCTGGCGCAGTTGGGCTTCGCCACTTACAAAGGCTCGGTGACCTCGACCAAACTCAAAGTCACCGGCATCGACCTGTTTTCTGCTGGCGACTTCATGGGCGGCGAAGGCACCGAGACCATCACCCTTTCCGACCCTATCGGTGGTGTCTATAAGAAGCTGGTGATCAAGGACGACATACTGGTCGGCGCCTGCCTGTACGGCGATACCGCCGACGGCGGTTGGTATTTCCGGCAGATCCGTGAGAACCATGGCATTAGTGAGATCCGCGATCACCTGATGTTCGGCGAAAACGCCCTGGGCGATGTAGGCCACCAAGGCCAGGACAAAGCCATGAGCATGGCCGACAACGCCGAAGTCTGCGGCTGCAACGGGGTGTGCAAGGGCACCATCGTCAAGGCAATCCAGGAACAGGGCCTGTTCAGTGTCGATGAGGTGAAAAAACACACCAAGGCCGCCAGCTCCTGCGGCTCCTGTGCCGGGCTAGTGGAGCAGATCCTGATCAACAC
>NZ_JAEKDA010000052.1:0-1190 GCF_016405635.1 Pseudomonas sp. MF6755 | reverse complement strand
GGATGGTCTGAAGTAGCCATGTATTTCCCCGGCATACCACCTAGCGCAACTTTTAAACTCGCCAAATGATCAAAAAACAATCAATTCGACGAGTATTTCTTACGTTTTCGCCACCCGGACCCCACTCCGGTGGCCATTTCCCGCATTACAGGCGCACCTCTCCTGCATTCGTCAGTAAATGTCGGCGCGCCATCCACAGGTTCGACAGAGCGAACAGTGTCACCAGTTGCGCCGTGTTTTTGGCCAAGCCGCGAAAGCGCACCTTGGTGTAACCGAACTGGCGCTTGATTACCCGGAACGGATGCTCGACCTTGGCGCGCACCTGAGCCTTGGCCTTTTCAATCTTGCGCTTGGCTTTGTACAGCACGCTGCGCTTATCGAGTTTTTTGTAGGTGCTGCGGCGTGCCGCCACCTGCCAGATAACTTCACGTCCTTCATGCTCGGGCCGCTTTTCGACACCGGTGTAGCCTGCATCGGCGCAGACCACGTTTTCGTCGCCATGCAGCAATTTGTCCACCTGGGTGACATCCGCCACATTGGCCGCCGTGCCCACTACGCTGTGCACCAGACCCGATTCGTCATCGGCGCCGATGTGGGCCTTCATGCCAAAATAATACTGGTTTCCCTTCTTGGTCTGGTGCATTTCCGGGTCGCGCTTGCCGTCCTTGTTCTTGGTCGAACTGGGCGCATTGATCAGCGTTGCATCGACGATGGTGCCCTGGCGCAGCGACAGGCCGCGGTCGCCCAGATAGCCATTGATGACAGCGAGGATGCCGGCCGCCAGCTCGTGTTTCTCCAGCAAGCGGCGGAAGTTGAGAATGGTGGTTTCGTCGGGGATGCGCTCCAGGTTCAGCCCGGCAAACTGGCGCAGGATCGTGGTTTCGTACAGCGCTTCCTCCATCGCTGGATCGCTGTAGCCGAACCAGTTCTGCAGCAGATGCACACGCAGCATCGCCATCAACGGGTAGGCCGGACGGCCACCTTCACCTTTCGGATAATGTGGCTCGATCAAAGCAATCAAGCCCTTCCACGGCACCACCCGATCCATCTCGATCAGGAACAACTCCTTGCGGGTTTGCTTGCGCTTGCCAGCGTACTCGGCGTCGGCGAAGGTCATCTGCTTCATCGGGAAACTCGGTGGGTGGGGTCGCGGTATTTTGCCAAATCAGAAAGTCTTTTTCAGAGTTTCC
>NZ_JAEKDA010000051.1:0-1231 GCF_016405635.1 Pseudomonas sp. MF6755 | reverse complement strand
TGAATCGCCCCGGATTCTCTAGACACCTTGCAAGCTCATTGCGTAACGCTTTTCAAACTCTACCGGTGACAGCTGATTGTTGAAACCATGGCGGCGTTTTACGTTGTAGAACATCTCGATGTAATCGAACACATCACTACGAGCATCTTCCCGCGTGATGTAGATTTTTCGCTTGATCCGTTCCCGTTTTAGAAGCTGGAAAAAGCTCTCGGCCACGGCGTTGTCATGACAGTTGCCTCGGCGACTCATGCTGGCAACCAAATTGTTTGCGCTCAAAAAGCTGCGCCAATCGGAGCTGCTGTACTGGCTGCCCTGGTCGGAATGAACCATCACCTCTTGCTTCGGTTTACGCCTCCAAACCGCCATCAACAACGCATCAATAGCCAAATCACTGGTCATCTGCGCCTTCATTGACCAGCCAACGACCTGACGAGAAAACAGATCCAGCACCACCGCCAAATACAACCAGCCTTCATACGTACGAATGTAGGTGATGTCGGTGACCCAAACCTTGTTGGGTTCCACGACATCGAACTGGCGCTTCAGCAAATTGGGTGAGGCGACCGCTGGCTTACCGCCGTACTTTCCAGGGCGGCGTCGATAACCTGTCTGAGAGCGCAGCCCTTCAAGACGCATCAGCCTTGCCACGCGATGGCGCCCGCAAACTTCACCGACCTCGCGCAGATCGTCATGGATTTTGCGATAGCCATAGACGCCGCCACTTTCCAGCCATGAATGCTTGATCAAACCCAGCAGTCGCTGGTCGTCTTTGGCGCGTGCAGATTGCGGCTCAGACAACCAGGCGTAATAGCCACTTGGATGGACTTTCAGCGTCAGGCAAAGCCGTCGAATGGAATAGTCGCCGGCTCGCTGCTTGATAAAGGCGTACTTCAACCGCACTCCTTGGCAAAGTACGCGGCGGCCTTTTTTAAGATATCTCGCTCTTCAGTGACGCGCTTGAGCTCCGCTCGCAGACGACGCAGTTCAGCGTGTTGATCATCGTCTTGCTGTCGCTCTTCTAGAGGTTTGCTGTAGCGCTTTATCCAGGCATAGAGGCTATGCGTCGACACACCAAGACGTGCTGCCACATCAGCGACAGGCAGCTTCTTTTCGGTCACTTGATTGACCGCTTGGATTTTGAATTCTTCGGGATAACGTGGGTTGCTCATGGCACCTCCTAATTGGCCTCAGTTTAAGGCAAAGAGGTGTCTACGAAACCCGAGGCGATTCA
>NZ_JAEKDA010000050.1:0-1321 GCF_016405635.1 Pseudomonas sp. MF6755 | reverse complement strand
GGTATGACTCACCCACATGGGTTACAAATCAGTTCACGCACATAGGTAACAGTTTTTAACTGGCAGGGTCGATTTCGCGAGGATCTGACCATGCCCTGGAAAGAGCTGAAACCTATGGACCTAAAAGTGATGTTTGTAGCTGAATATATGACTGGAAAACACAGCCTTAGCCAGCTATGTCGAGACTATGAAATCAGCCGAAAGACCGGCTACAAGTGGGTCGAGCGATACAAAGCAGAAGGTCCCAGTGGGCTTGATGAGCGTAGTCGTCGTCGGCACCAGCAGACTTATGTGGTGCCTTTGGCGGTAAAGCAGGCGATTATCGAACTTCGTTCTATAGGCGAGACAATCCCTGGGCCGAAAAAGATCCAGAGTGATTTGATAAAGCGTTTTCCGGACCAGGATCCGCCCTCGAAAACGACTATTTATAACATCCTCAAAGCAGCCGATCTGATCACGCCGCGACCCTTGCGGCCAAGGGTTGCTGTCTATCCAAAACCGTTACGTAAGGCAGATGTACCTAATCAGCTTTTCAGTGCTGACTACAAAGGCCAGTACCTAACGGGTGCGGGCGTATGGTGTTATCCGCTAACGATCATGGACCATGCCAGTCGCTTCTTGCTCGCCTGTCAGAGCATGCCCAGCACCAATTTCAAGGAGACCCAAGAGACGTTCGAACGGGTGTTTCGCGAGTATGGTTTGCCTGAGCGCATCCGTACTGACAACGGAGTGCCGTTTGCCAGCACAGGGCGCGGAGGGCTGTCACAGTTGTCGATCTGGTGGCTACGGCTGGGGATCATTCCAGAGCGTATCGAGCCCGGTCGGCCAGACCAAAATGGCCGGCACGAGCGTATGCACCGAACACTGAAAAGCACTCTACCCAATCCACCTGCAGTTGCTTGGGAGTCTCAGCAGAAACACTTTGATCGTTTCATACAGCACTACAATTACGAGCGAGGGCATGAAGCGCTGAGCCAGAAAACACCGGCTTCATGCTATTCACCTTCACCTCGAGCCTATCCGGAGAAACTGCCGGAGATGGGTTATGCAAGTCATATTGAGTGTTACCGGGCTGACTCAAACGGGATGATTTATCGGTCAGGTCTACGGATTTATGTGGGGAATGTACTGAAATACCAGACTATTGGATTGGAGATGCTGAGCGACGATGTGTGGGCTGTTATTTTCGGCCCAGTGATCCTCGGACAAATGGATGCGAGGAATGCAGACAAGGACGGCTATATTTCACTCAAAGTGTTACCTATGTGAATGCACTTTTGTGTAACCCATGTGGTTGTCCCGTACACGCCCCACCACTCGG
>NZ_JAEKDA010000005.1:0-350196 GCF_016405635.1 Pseudomonas sp. MF6755 | reverse complement strand
GAGTGGGGTCCGGGTGGCGAAAACGTAAGAAATACTCGTCGAATTGATTGTTTTTTGATCATTTGGCGAGTTTAAAAGTTGCGCTAGGTGGTATGCCGGGGAAATACATGGCTACTTCAGACCATCCTTAGGTGCATGGACATGCAAAAGTTGCTATGGCTTTGAGTTTTCCAGAGCAAATTTTTATATCGTCAGTAGAGTTCTTTAGAGCGGAATTTACTACTGTCATAAATGACAGTTGTTTAGGTTATATAGCTATAAAAAAGCACGTTTTGGTGTTTTTGGCGCTAACAATTCAAGCGTCAAGACAACAACGTCTTCCTGAATCTCGCCAACGCCACCGCAAAAAACACCAAGCCAATCCCCACCAACGCCAGCAAGTCCGGCCACACCACGCTCAGCCCCGCATCCCTGAATAGAATCGCCGCGCTCAAACTCACAAAGTGCGTCGACGGCGAGCCCTGCATCACCCACTGCAACCACTCGGGCATGCTGTCCAGCGGCGTACTGCCGCCAGAGAGCAATAGCATCGGGATGATCACCGGGATCGCCAGCAGGCCGAACTGCGGCGTCGAGCGGGCGAGGGTGGCGAGGAAGATGCCCAGTGCGGTACTCGCAAACAGATACAGAGCCGTCACCAGCAGGAACAGGCTCAGCGACCCGGCCAACGGCACGCCGAGCAAGCCTTTGACCACCAGCTCCAGGGACAGCCACGTACACAACACCACCACCAGCATATTGCTCCAGATTTTCGCCAGCATGATTTCCAGCGCGGTCAGGGGCAGCACCAGCAGGTGGTCGAGGGTGCCGTGTTCGCGTTCGCGCAGCAGGGCGGTGCCAGTCAGCACGATGGCGAGGATGGTGATGTTGTTGACGATCTGGATCACTGCCAGAAACCAGCCACCTTCCAGGTTGGTATTGAACAGCGCCCGAGTGGTCAGCAGGGCCGGGGCTTTGCTGGCAACGTCGGCCTGGCCGCTGTAGGTCAGCAGCTCCCGCTGAAAAATCCGGCCGATGTAACCCGCGCCCATAAATGCCTGGCTCATCGCCGTGGCGTCGACGTTCACCTGCACGCCCGGCTGGCGCCCGGCCAACAGGTCGGCCTGGAAATTCACCGGTACATTGATGACGAAGGTGTACTGGCCGCTGTCCATGACCTTGTCCAACTGGTCGTAGGCCAATGGCGCCGGCGCCTGGAATTCTGGTGGTTGCAGGGCCTCGGCCATCTGCCGCGAGAGCGCGCTGTGATCTTCATCGACAAAGGCCACGCTGGCGTTGTGCACGCCAATCACCGAGCCCGCGGCGGGCATATAGATCGCCACGGTGAAGGCGTAGAACAGAAATAGCAGCAACACGCTATCGTGGCGCAGGCTGGTGAGTTCCTTGATCCCCAGCCGCAGGATATGGGCGAGCTTGTGCATCAGGCCTCCTGCTTCTTGAGCATCACCAGGCTGAGCCCGGTGAACCCGACGAAAAACCCGAACAAGGCCAGGCACTGCGGCCACAACTGGCGAAGGTCCAGGGCTTTGGTGAAGGTGCCCACCGCAATATCCAGAAAGTGCCCGGCCGGAAACAGCATGCCCATCAGCGCCGCCGCACCCTCCAGGGACGAACGCGGCACGATCAGCCCGGAAAATTGGATGGTTGGCAGGCTGGTGATGATCATGGTGCCGAGGATCGCCGCGATCTGGGTGCGGGTGAACGCCGAGATCAACAGGCCCATGCTCGTGGTGGCCAGCACGTACAACAGGCCACCGAAAGCCAGGGTCAAGCCGCTGCCTTTGAAGGGTACACCGAACAACCAGCGGTTCATCGCCACCAGCAGCGCCAGGTTGACCAGGCTGATGGCCAGGTAGGGCGCTTGTTTGCCCAGCAGGAACTCCAGACGCGTCAGCGGCGTGGCGTAGAAGTTGGTGATCGACCCCAGCTCTTTCTCCCGCACGATGCCGAGCGCGGTGAGCATGGCCGGAATGAACGCCAGGATCAGCGCCATCACGCCCGGGCCGATGGCATTCACGCTGACCACGTCCTGGTTGTAGCGAAAGCGCGTTTCAAGCTTGGCGGCGGCCCGGTTGTTCAGGGGCTGGCTGCTCAGTTCGGCGAGCTGCGCAAGGTTGCCCAGGTGCACCGCCTCCACATAGTTGCGGCTGGTTTCCGCACGAAACGGCATGCCGCCGTCGAGCCAGGCCGCGACGCTGGGCTGGCGGCCGGCGTAGAGGTCACGGCCAAAGCCCGGCGGGATTTCCAGGGCCAGTTTGATTTCCGAGCGTTGCAGGCGCTTGTGCAGTTCGTTGGCGTCGCGAATGGGCGCTTGCTCGGCGAAATAACGCGAACTGCGGAACGCCTCCAGGTAGGCGCGGCTTTGCGGGGTCTGGTCCTGGTCGTAGACGGCGAAGGCGAGGTTTTCCACGTCCAGGGAAATACCGTAGCCGAAGATCACCATCATGAACATTGCCCCGAGCAGGGCGAAGGCCATGCGCACTTTGTCGCGCAGCAGTTCCTTGCCTTCGCGGCTGGCCACGGCCAACAGCCGGGCCAGGCTGAAGCCACGTTTGCTCACGGGCGGCGCGTGGGTTTCGTTGACGGTTGCACGGGGTGCGGCGGGTTCGGGTTCACCCTGGGCCTGCTCCAGGCAGGTGACGAAAGCCGCCTCCAAGGTATCGCCGTGGAACTGCCGTTGCAGCGCCTCGGGCGTGTCGCAGGCCAGTACCTTGCCCGCATGCATCAAGGAGATGCGGTCGCAGCGCTGGGCTTCGTTCATAAAGTGGGTGGACAAGAAGATGGTCACGCCCTGTTCCCGCGAGAGCTCGACCAGCAGCCGCCAGAAATCATCCCGTGCCGCCGGGTCGACGCCCGAGGTGGGCTCATCGAGGATCAGCACTTCCGGGCGATGCAGCACCGCGACGGCCAGGGACAAACGCTGGCGCAGGCCAAGGGGCAGCTCGCCGGAGGGCTGCTCGGTCACTTCACCGAGGTCGAAGCGCTTTATCAGTTCATCAATGCGCGGGCCACTGTCGACCTTTGGCAAGTCGAACAGTTGCGCATGCAGCACCAGGTTCTGGCGCACGCTCAGCTCGCCATACAGCGAGAAACTTTGCGACATGAAGCCCACGCGCTTGCGGGTCGCCAGGTCCTTGGCGTCCACCGGCTTGCCCAGCAGGATTGCACTGCCTTCGGTGGCCGGCATCAGCCCGGTCAGGACTTTCATGGTGGTGGTCTTGCCGCAGCCGTTGGAGCCGAGGAAGCCGAAGATCTCGCCGCGGCCAATGGCAAAGCTGACGTTGTTCACCGCCGTGAAGTCGCCAAAGCGCAGGGTCAGGTCGTGGGCCTGGATGGCGATATCGGTGTTGCCGTTTGTGCGCGGTGGAATCACCAGTGGCTGGTTGTCGTGGGCGCTGTCGCCCTGGAAGTGGGTGAAGGCTTCATCCAGCTTGCCGCTGGGCGTGATCGTCGCCAGTTCGCGGCTCAACCCGTCGGCGATCAACCTGCCACGGTCAAGCATCAGGCAATGTTCGAACTGCTCGGCCTCTTCCATATAGGCAGTGGCCACCAACAGCGTCAGTTGCGGGCGCTCGCCGCGTACGCTGTCTACCAGCTCCCAGAAACGCCGGCGTGACAGCGGGTCGACGCCGGTGGTGGGCTCGTCGAGGATCAACAGGTCTGGGTCATGGATCAGCGCGCAGCACAGGCCGAGCTTCTGCTTCATGCCACCGGACAGCTTGCCCGCCGGGCGCTCGGCAAAGCGTGCGAGGTCCGTGGCGAGCAGCAGGTTGTGCATGCGCTGGTCGCAATCGGCTTTCGACAGGCCGAACAAGGTGGCGAAGAAACGGATGTTCTCGCTGATGGACAGCTCGGGGTACAGGTTGCCACCCAGGCCCTGGGGCATAAAGGCGATGCGCGGGTACAGGCTGTTGCGGTGAAGGCGGTCTTCGATGGAGCCGCCGAGCACCTGCAACTGGCCTTCTTGCAGTTTTTTAACCCCGGCGATCAACCCCAACAGGCTCGACTTGCCCGCGCCATCCGGGCCGATCAACCCGCAGCGGGTGCCGGCTGGCAGGCTGAAGGCAATGTCGACCAGCGCCTGTTGCTTGCCGTAGCGATGGTTGATCTCCGTGGCGTGCAGCGCCAGGCCGCTCATTGCAGGTTGGCCGGCCAGTCGATATCAGCTGTGCGAACGTAGCCCGCGCCGGGCATGCCCGGTTTGGCTTGTGGCACCGCGCTGGGTTGGGTCAGGCGCAATTTGACGCGGAACACCAGCTTCTGGCGTTCGTCGCGGGTTTCCACTTCCTTGGGGGTGAACTGGGATTTGTCCGCGACAAAACTGATTTTGGCCGGCAACGCTTGCTGGGGCAGGGCGTCGAGCAGGATGCGCGCTTCACTGCCGACAGTCAGGCGACCGGTGACGGAGGCGGGCAGGTAGAGGTTCATGTATTGGTCATTGGGATCAATCAGCAGCAACACGCGACCCCCTGCGCCGAGCACTTCACCGGGCTCGGCCAGGCGCAATTGGATGATGCCGTCGATGGGCGCACGCAGGCTGCTGTCATCAATTTCGCTGGTGAGTTGGGCCACTTGGGCCTGGGCCGCACCGATCGCGGCCTTCACCGCATTGACCTGGGCTTGTGCGGCGATCACCGCGGCGTTGCCGGTGTTCTGGCGTGCCTGCTGCTGGTCGATCAACTGGCTGCTGGCGAAGCCGCGCCGGTACAGCTCCTGGGTACGCTTGAGTTCCTGGCTGGCCAGCAGTTGCTCGCTTTGGCGCAACTGCACGTTGGCTTCGGCGGAGGCGAAGTTTTCCTTGGCGCGTAACACCTCGGCTTCGGCCTGGGCGCGCTGGGCTTCCAGGGTGCGGGTGTCCATGCGCGCCAGCAGTTGGCCCTTGAGCACTTTGTCGCCTTCATCCACGCGCACTTCGGCCAGGCGGCCGGGGATCTTGGCGGCGATCTGCACTTCGGTGGATTCCAGGCGCCCGTTGCCCATGCTCAAGCCTTCGGGCAGGCGATCCTGGGTCGAGCGCCAGTAACCAAAGGCCCCGGCCCCCAGCAACAGGACGATCAGGGCAATAGCGAAAAGACGGGAGGTGTGGTGGTTCGTAGACATGGCTGCATCCTGCGGCGTTAGCGTCCCAGTGTGACGGGTTTACCCCGTGGTGGTGTTGATATCGGTCATTTAAAGCAGATGAATGATGGCGGCCCACTGTTCAGGTGTGACCGCCATGACCGAAAGCCGGCTGCCTTTTTGCACCAGCGGCATTTCGGCAAGAGCGGTTTGCTGTTTCAGATAGCCCAGGCTCAACACCTTGGGGAAGGTTTTGACGTGGGCCACGGTGATCGCACTCCAGGGGTTTTTCTCCGCGCTGGCCTTGGCGTCGAAGTAAGGGCTGTCCGGTTCCAGCGCGGTGGGGTCCGGGTAAGCAGCCTCGATGATTTGGCCGATGCCGGCGATGCCCGGCTCCGGGCAACTGGAGTGGTAGAAGAAAAACTCATCGCCCACCGCCATAGCGCGCAGAAAGTTGCGCGCCTGATAGTTGCGCACCCCATCCCAGCGGGCTTCGCCGAGCGTTTCCAGGCCGTTGATGGAGAGTTCGTCGGGCTCGGATTTCATCAGCCAGTAGGCCATTTTGGGGCTCCTGAAAAAGGCATTGGGCAAGTTGTCGGGCAATTCCATGACAAACCGACAGTCGGTTGGCGTCAAGGTTTGCGTGTTGGTTCACGTTGCCGCAGAATGCCGGCCTTTAAGCTTGACGCAGCTGCAACGGACTACCTTGGAACGTTGTTGTCATCGTGTACGAGGTGCCTGAAGGGGGGCAATCGATGCAACGTAAACCGGATTTACTATGGATTTTGGTTATTTTGTTTGGTCTGGGCGTCGTGACCACCGGTTATGCCCAAAGCCTGTGGTCGAACAAGACCGATGCACCGGTTGAACTGGCTCAGCAGCAGCCACAACCGTTCAAGCGTTAACTCAAAGCTTAACTAAGGCGCCGCTGTTTCCAGCGGCGTTTGTGCGACATACCACTGCTTATCGGTCACCGTCCCCGCCAATGGCACATCCCAGCTTGCCTGCGCCAGGCGCTCGACTTTCTGACACTCATGGGCCAGCCCCAGCAGCGTCGGCTTGCGCCAGCTATTGCGACGGGCCAGATAGGCCAGGCTGCGGTCGTAGAACCCGCCGCCCATGCCCAGCCGCCCGCCCGCATCATCGAACCCCACCAGCGGCAACAGCACCAGGTCCAGCGCCCACACTTGGCGTTGGCGCTGGGCGTTCACCCGTGGCTCCAGAATGCGAAAGCGGTTGGGCAGCAACTTATCCCCAGGCCGCACGCGCTGGAACACCATCTTGGTGCGCGGCCAGGCGCTCAGTACCGGCAGATAAGTGGCCTTGCCCCGGCGCTGGGCTGCACGCAGCAGCAGGCGCGGATCGAGTTCACCGTCCGTCGGCAGATACAAGGAAATATGTTTGGCCCGGCGAAACAGCGGGTGCTGTGCCAGTTGCCGATACACACCAAGGGCGGCCTGGCGCTGCTCGCTCGGTGTGAGGGCGCGGCGGGCCTTGCGCAACATGCGTCGAAGTTGCGGACGGGAAAGCGGCGCAGGTTCGGTCATGGTTTTTCGGCTCATAAAACAATGCCAGTCCTGGGACTGGCATTGAGTTTGGGAATTCAGGCTCCCCGACAGAGCCGCTGTCGACTTAGCCCTTGAACCCGAAAGTTCAAGGTGGAAGAAGCAGTAGGCTTTAAGGCTTTCCGTCTAGCGGACATGCACACCAGCCCAACGTGCAACTTCCAGGGTAGTGCGAATCGGCTCAGGGACATCGCCGACTGGCAAACACGCCAGGGAGTGGGGCGAGTATACCTTAAACAGACTCGGCAATCAGCCCTTGGGTGTGTCTGAATCGGTGGAAAGCACCAGATCCACGCGTTCGAGCAGGTCACGCACTTGCTCGCGCGTCGAGCCGCTGGCCTGCACGTCAGGGCGTTCCTGCTTATGCAGCAGATCGTGGGTGATATTCAACGCGGCCATCACGGCGATGCGGTCGGCGCCGATGACTTTGCCGCTGCTGCGGATTTCACGCATCTTGCCGTCCAGGTAGCGGGCAGCGCTCACCAGGTTGCTGCGTTCTTCCTGGGGGCAGATGATCGAATATTCTTTGTCGAGGATCTGCACGGTTACGCTATTGCTTGAACTCATGAGTCTTGCTCCAGGGCCTTCAGGCGCGAAATCATCGATTCGACCTTACGCCGGGCGATTTCGTTTTTTTCAATGAGGTGAGCGCGTTCCTCGCGCCAGGTCTTTTCCTGAGCTAATAGGAGTCCGTTTTGACTCTTAAGTTGCTCGACCCGATCAATTAGCAGTTCGAGTCTGGCCATCAGCGCTTGCAGGTCGGTGTCTTCCATTGGGTTCCACTGGATTTGTCTGATGAATGGCAACTGCAGGATAAACGATCTGACGCCCTCGATAGTCTTGGTGCGTCTGCCGGTGCTAGGATACAGCGCTCCATTCTAGACATTGCGCCGTCTGGCGCCTAGCTCACCATGCCCATTCAGAATTCCCCGTACGACGCTTTTTCCAAACTGCTGAGCACCAGCGGCCACCCATGCTCGCCTGCCGAACTGCACGGCGTGCTGTTGGGCCGCAGTTGCACCGGTGTGGGCTTTGATGCCGACAACTGGCTGGCCGATGTGGCCGAGCTGCTGGAAACCGAACCCACCGAGAACGTGCGTAACGCGCTGATCGGCCTGCAAGAAATGGTCAAGGGCGAGCTGACCGGTGATGACGTCACCGTGGTCCTGCTGCTGCCGACCGATGACGCGCCGCTCACCGAACGCGCTGCCGCCCTGGGCCAGTGGTGTCAGGGTTTCCTCCACGGTTTCGGCGTGAACGCCGGCGGCCTGGAGCTGAGCACCGACGCCAAGGAGGTGCTGCAGGACCTGGCAGCCATCTCCCAGGTGCAAGATGCCCTGGAAGAATCCGAAGACGGCGAGGGCGACTACATGGAAGTCATGGAATACCTGCGCGTCGCGCCGTTGCTGCTGTTCACCGAGACCAAAAAGTCTGCTGAACCTGCTGCACCCAAGCCTTCGCTGCATTAAGAAAGGAACCCCATCTGCCCATGATTCATATCCCCAAAGCGGAATACACCCGACGCCGCAAGGCGCTCATGGCGCAGATGGAACCCAACAGCATCGCGATCCTGCCGGCCGCCGCCGTGGCGATCCGCAACCGTGATGTCGAGCATGTGTATCGCCAGGACAGCGACTTCCAGTACCTGAGCGGTTTCCCCGAGCCCGAAGCGGTCATCGTGCTGATGCCCGGTCGCCAGCACGGCGAGTACGTGCTGTTCTGCCGCGAACGCAATGCCGAGCGCGAGTTGTGGGACGGTCTGCGCGCCGGCACCGAAGGCGCGATCCGCGACTTTGGCGCTGACGACGCGTTCCCCATCACCGATATCGACGACATCCTGCCTGGCCTGATTGAAGGCCGCGATCGCGTGTATTCGGCCATGGGCAGCAACGCCGAGTTCGACCGGCATGTGATGGAGTGGATCAACGTGATCCGTTCCAAGGCGCACCTGGGCGCCCAGCCGCCGAACGAATTCGTTGCCCTGGATCATCTGCTCCACGACATGCGCCTGTATAAATCGGCTGCAGAAGTGAGGGTGATGCGCGAGGCGGCGCGGATTTCCTGCGCGGCCCACGTGCGGGCGATGCAGGCCAGCCGCGCTGGCCTGCATGAGTTCAGCCTGGAAGCCGAGCTGGATTACGAGTTCCGCAAGGGCGGCGCGAAAATGCCGGCCTATGGTTCCATCGTCGCCGCCGGGCGCAACAGCTGCATCCTGCATTACCAGCAGAATGACGCGCTGCTCAAGGACGGCGACCTGGTGCTGATCGACGCCGGTTGTGAGATCGACTGCTACGCCAGCGACATCACCCGCACCTGGCCGGTCAACGGCAAATTTTCGCCTGAACAAAAGGCGATCTACGAGATTGTGCTGGCCTCCCAGGAAGCCGCCTTCAATCAGATCGCGCCGAACAAACATTGGAACCAGGCCCACGAGGCGACCGTGCAGGTCATCACCGCCGGGCTGGTGAAGTTGGGATTGTTGCAAGGTGATGTTGACGAGTTGATCGCCAGCGAAGCCTACCGCGCCTTCTATATGCACCGTGCCGGCCACTGGCTGGGCATGGATGTGCATGATGTGGGCGAGTACAAGGTGGGCGGTGAATGGCGAGTGCTGGAAGTCGGCATGGCCTTGACCGTGGAACCGGGCATCTATATTTCACCTGACAACCAGAACGTGGCAAAGAAATGGCGTGGCATTGGCGTACGCATCGAGGATGACGTGATAGTGACCAAGCAAGGCTGTGAAATCCTGACCGGCGGCGCGCCCAAGACTGTCGCCGAGATCGAAGCACTGATGGCGGCTGCCCGATGAGCCGGGTCAACCTGGCGATTATCGGCGGCGGCCTGGTGGGCGCCAGCCTGGCATTGGCGTTGCAGGCCGGGGCCAAGGCGCGGGGCTGGAAAATCGTACTGATCGAACCCTTTGCACCGGGTGACAGCTACCAGCCGAGCTACGATGCGCGTTCTTCCGCGCTGTCGTTTGGCGCACGGCAGATCTATCAGCGCCTGGGCCTGTGGCAGGCCATCTCCCCGCGTGCCGAGCCGATCAAGCAGATCCATGTGTCGGACCGCGGGCGTTTCTCCACTGCACGTTTGTCTGCCATGGAAGAGGGCGTTCCGGCCCTGGGCTATGTGGTGGAAAACGCCTGGCTCGGCCAATGCCTGTGGCAAGGCTTGGACAAGGATGTGGTGAGCTGGCGCTGCCCTGCGGAAGTCACGCGCATGGAGCCGCTGCCCGATGGCTATCGCCTGACCCTCAACGATGAAACCGTGCTGGAGTGCGACCTTGCAGTACTGGCCGATGGCGGCCGCTCCGGTTTGCGTGAGCAACTGGGCATTGGCGTGAAAACCCGGCCCTACAACCAGAGCGCGCTGATCGCCAACATCACCCCAAGCGAAGCCCACAATGGCGAAGCGTTCGAGCGCTTTACCGATGAAGGGCCGATGGCCTTGTTGCCGCTGCCGGACAACCGTTGTGCGCTGGTCTGGACCCGCATCGGCATGGACGCCCAGCGCTTGGCCAACCTTGACGAGCGCAGCTTCCTGAGCGAATTGCAGGGTGTGTTCGGTTATCGCCTGGGTACCCTCAAGCAAGTGGGCGCCCGTCACCTGTATCCGTTGACTCTGGTGGAAGCTGAAGAGCAAGTGCGCTCCCACCTGGCGGTCCTCGGCAATGCCGCCCACAGCCTTCACCCGATTGCCGGGCAGGGTTTCAACCTGTCCCTGCGCGATGCCAATGCCTTGGCCGAAGCCTTGCTGGCTGGCCCTGCAGTGCCGGGCGACCTGGCGACCTTGCAAGGCTATCGCGATCGCCAGCGCCTGGACCAGCAACTCACCGTAGGTTTCTCCGACCAGGTCACGCGCCTGTTTGGCAGCGGCCAGCCGTTAATGGCGCTGGGCCGCAACCTGGGCTTGCTCGGCCTGGACCTTTTGCCACCGGCCAAACGCTGGTTCGCCCGCCAGGCCATGGGCCTGGGCACGCGCTCTGATGTTTGAACCGGCCCACTACTTTATTTGCGGCCTGTGCCGCACACGAGACAAGGCTTAAAGCATGGACATGCGCGCAGATGTGCTGATTGTCGGGGCCGGAATGGTCGGAAGCGCCCTGGCGCTGGCGTTACAGGGCAGTGGCTTGCAGGTGCTACTGCTCGATGGCAGCCCGTTGAGCGTCAAGCCGTTTGACCCGAATGCAGCGTTTGAACCGCGGGTGAGCGCTTTGTCAGCGGCCAGCCAGCGCATTCTTGAACGCCTGGGCGTGTGGGACGGCATCGTCGAGCGTCGCGCCAGCCCCTACGGCGAGATGCAAGTATGGGACGGCAGCGGCACCGGGCAGATCCACTTCTCGGCGGCCAGCGTGCATGCCGAAGTGCTCGGGCATATCGTCGAAAACCGTGTGGTACAGGATGCCTTGCTGGATCGCCTGCACGACTGCGACCTCGGCCTGCTGGCCAATGCGCGCCTGGAGCAGATGCGCCGCTCCGGCGATGACTGGCTGCTGACCCTGGCCGATGGCCGCAAGCTGCGTGCGCCGCTGGTGGTAGCCGCCGATGGCGCCAACTCCGCGGTGCGCCGCCTGACGGGCACCGCGACCCGCGAGTGGGATTATCTGCATAACGCCATCGTCACCAGCGTGCGCAGCAGCCAGCCGCACCAGCGCACGGCGTGGCAACGCTTTACCGATACAGGCCCACTGGCGTTCCTGCCGCTGGTGCGCGATGGGCAGGAGGATTGGTGTTCGATCGTCTGGTCGACCACGCCGGCTGAGTCCGAACGCCTGATGGCCCTGGATGATGAAAGCTTCTGCCGGGAACTGGAGCGGGCCTTTGAAGGGCGCTTGGGCACTGTGGTCAGCGCAGACCCACGCGTCTGCGTACCTTTGCGTCAGCGCCATGCCAAACGTTATGTGGCTGAAGGGCTGGCGCTGATCGGCGACGCGGCCCACGTGATTCATCCCCTGGCGGGTCAGGGCGTGAACCTGGGCTTCCTCGATGCAGCGGTGCTAGCTGAAGTATTGCTGGCAGCGACCGAGCGCGGCGAGCGCCTGGCGGATGTGAAGGTGCTGAGCCGTTACGAACGGCGGCGCATGCCGCACAACCTGGCGTTGATGGCGGCAATGGAAGGCTTTGAACGCCTGTTCCAGGCTGATCAACTGCCACTGCGCTGGCTGCGTAATGCCGGTTTGAAAATCGTCGACCAGATGCCCGAGGCCAAGGCGGTGTTTGTACGCCAGGCATTGGGTTTGACGGGTGACCTCCCAGAGCTCGCTAAACCTTGAACTGAAATGCAATCCCTGTGGGAGGGGGCTTGCCCCCGATGAGGCCATTGGCCCTCGCGCATATTCTGGCTATGCAACATCTGGTAACGCCTCCGCCGAGCGTTACCAAATGTGAGTCCTTATCATTTGCTCTCAATTTTCAAATGAGAGACCGCACCCATGTTGGCACCCAAGCGCCTCCTGACTGCCCTGGCACTCACCTTGTTCGGCAGCACCATCGTGCAGGCGGCCGACGAAGTGGTGGTCTACTCCTCGCGTATCGACGAACTGATCAAGCCGGTATTCGACGCCTACACCAAGAAGACCGGCGTGCAGGTCAAGTTCATTACCGACAAGGAAGCGCCGCTGATGCAGCGCATCAAGGCCGAGGGCGAGAACGCCACCGCCGACCTGCTGCTCACCGTCGACGCCGGCAACCTGTGGCAGGCCGAACAGATGGGCATCCTGCAACCCTTCACCTCCGCCGTCATCGACAAGAATATTCCGCTGCAATATCGCTCATCGGCCCATGCCTGGACCGGTTTGAGCCTGCGTGCGCGGACTATCGCCTATTCCACTGACCGGGTAAAACCGGGCGAGCTGACCACCTACGAAGCCTTGGCCGACAAGCAGTGGGAAGGACGCCTGTGCCTGCGCACGGCGAAAAAGGTCTACAACCAGTCGCTGACCGCCACGTTGATCGAAACCCATGGCGCGGCCAAGACCGAAGAGATCGTCAAGGGTTGGGTCAACAACCTGTCCACTGACGTGTTCTCCGACGACATTGCCGTGCTGGAGGCTATCAACGCCGGGCAGTGCGACGTGGGTATCGTCAATACCTACTACTACGGCCGCCTGCACAAGCAGAAGCCCGACCTGGCAGTGAAACTGTTCTGGCCGAACCAGGGCGACCGTGGCGTGCATGTGAACCTGTCAGGTATCGGCCTGACCAAGCACGCGCCGCACCCGGAAGCGGCCAAGGCACTGGTGGAGTGGATGACTACGCCTGAGGCGCAGAAGATCTTTGCCGACGTGAACCAGGAGTTCCCGGCCAACCCAGCGGTACCGCCATCGGCGGAAGTGGCGAGCTGGGGCAAGTTCGTAGCCGATACCTTGCCGGTGGAAGTGGCGGGCAAGCGCCAGGCTGAAGCCATCCGCCTGATGGATCGCGCTGGCTGGAACTGAATGTGTAAATTGCCACAGATCTAAATGTGGGAGGGGGCTTGCTCCCGATAGCGGGGTATCAGTCTAATCATCATTGACTGGCACTCCGCCATCGGGAGCAAGCCCCCTCCCACACTGTTTTGTGTCTTACCTTTAGATAACCCGTTCACAGAGAGTTTGCTCTTGGCCCACCCCGCCCAACGCCGCTGGTACCTGCCGGTCTTCACCGTCGCCGCCCTGGTGCTGCTGCCGCTGAGCGTGCTGTTGCTGTCCTGGCAAAGCATCGATCAACAGATCTGGTCCCACCTTTGGGATACCCAGATGCCCCGTTTGCTGGGCAACACCTTGACCCTGGTACTCGGCGTCGGTCTTGGTGTGACACTGTTGGGCGTCAGCCTGGCCTGGCTGACCAGCCTCTGCGAGTTCCCCGGGCGACGCTGGCTTGATTGGGCCTTGATGTTGCCGTTTGCGATTCCGGCCTACGTGCTCGCCTTTGTGTTCGTCGGCCTGCTGGATTTTGCGGGGCCAGTGCAAACCCTGCTGCGCGATTGGTTTGGAACAGGGCTGCGTTTACCGCGGGTGCGCTCCACCAGCGGCGTAGTCATCGTGTTGGTTCTGGTGTTCTATCCCTACGTCTACCTGTTGGCGCGCACGGCGTTTCTGGCCCAGGGCAAGGGCTTGATGGAAGCGGCGCGGGTGCTGGGGCAGTCGCCCTGGCAAGCGTTCTGGCGCGTGGCCTTGCCGATGGCGCGCCCCGCGATTGGTGCCGGCGTGGCCCTGGCCTTGATGGAGACCCTGGCGGATTTCGGCGCCGTCTCGGTATTCAATTTCGACACCTTCACCACCGCTATCTACAAGACCTGGTACGGCTTTTTCAGTCTTTCCAGTGCCGCTCAACTGGCCAGCCTGTTGCTGCTGGTGGTGATGCTGGTGCTGTATGGCGAACGGCGCGCCCGCGGGGCCAGCCGGCCGAGCAATGAGCGACCGCGAGGCAAGGCGTTGTACCACCTGCGCGGGTTCAAGGCGGCGGCGGCCAGTACTTGGTGCGGCCTGGTATTCGCCTGCGCGTTTGTGATCCCGATGCTGCAACTGGTGGCCTGGTTCTGGCAGCGCGGTCGCTTCGACCTGGATGAGCGCTACACGGGCCTGATCATCCACACCCTCTACCTGGGCGGTATTGCAGCGCTGATTACCGTCAGCGTGGCGCTGATACTGGCCTTTGCCAACCGCTTGGCGCCGACTCGGGCGATTCGCTCCGGCATCAGCCTGGCCAATGTCGGCTATGCCTTGCCGGGTTCGGTGCTGGCGGTGTCGATCATGCTGGCGTTCAGCTACTTGGATCGCGAGCTGGTGGTGCCACTGTCCGGCTGGCTGGGCGGTGCGGGCAAGCCCTTGCTGCTGGGCAGCCTGTCAGCGCTGGTGCTGGCGTATTTGGTGCGGTTCCTGGCAGTGGCCTACGGGCCTTTGGAAAACAGCCTGGCACGCATTCGCCCGTCATTGCCCGAAGCTGCACGCAGCCTTGGAGTGAGCGGCCCGCGACTGTTTTGCAAAGTGTATCTGCCGTTATTGTTGCCGGGCACCTTGAGCGCGGCGCTGCTGGTGTTCGTCGATGTGCTCAAGGAAATGCCTGCGACCCTGCTGATGCGCCCGTTCGGCTGGGACACCCTGGCGGTGCGGATCTTTGAAATGACCAGTGAAGGCGAATGGGCGCGGGCTTCTTTGCCGGCGCTGACCCTGGTGCTAGTCGGGTTGTTGCCGGTCATCGGGCTGATTCGGCGCTCTGCCCGACAAATCGGTTAGGTGCCAGTCCTACGGCTTGAGGCTACAATGCGCGGCATTCGGTGCGCTCCGTCTTTCGGATCGACCTGCTGTATGTGGCTGCGGGCCTTGTAATCCAGGGTGTTCAGCGCATGTGGCAGCCCTGCGCACCTTCGCCAAGCCCGGAAGGAGAAACCCATGGGACAGCGTACGCCTCTGTATGACCTGCATCTCGCCCTCGGCGCGAAAATGGTCGATTTTGGCGGTTGGGATATGCCTTTGCATTACGGCTCGCAAGTTGAGGAGCACCATCAGGTGCGACGCGACTGTGGGGTCTTCGATGTATCTCATATGACCGTAATCGATGTCACCGGCCCTCAGGCCAAGGAATGGCTCCAGCGCTTGCTGGCCAATGATGTCGATCGATTGCACGGCTGCGGCCGTGCGTTGTACAGCGCCATGCTCAACGAGCAGGGTGGGGTGGTGGACGACATGATCGTCTACCGCACAGAGAGCGGCTACCGGCTGGTGGTCAACGCCGCCACCCGCGACCAGGACATGGCCTGGATGCAGGCGCAACTGGGCGACTATCAGGTGCAACTGCATGAGCGATCCGAGCTGGCCATGCTCGCTATCCAGGGCCCCCATGCCAGGCAGAAAATCGCCGAACTGGTGACCCAGTCCCGTGGCACCCTGATCCAGCAACTCAAGCCCTTCGAGGGCCAGGCCGACGGCGACTGGTTTATCGCCCGCACCGGCTATACCGGTGAAGATGGCCTGGAAATTGTCCTGCCTGCCGATCAGGCGCCAGGCTTCTTCAACGATCTGGTGGGTGCCGGCATTTCCCCCATTGGTCTCGGCGCCCGCGATACCTTGCGCCTGGAGGCCGGCATGAACCTGTATGGCCAGGATATCCACCAGGATGTTTCGCCCCTGGCGGCCAATATGGCCTGGAGCATTGCCTGGGAGCCTGTCGGGCGCAATTTCATCGGTCGCACTGCGCTGGAAGCGGAAAAAACTGCCGGCGTGCAATTCAAACTGGTGGGGCTGGTACTGGAAGAGCGCGGGGTTTTACGTGCTCACCAGGTGGTTCGTATCGCCAATGTTGGCGAAGGAGAGATCACCAGTGGTAGTTTCTCGCCTACGCTAAGCAAATCCATTGCCTTGGCGCGTGTGCCGACGGCGACTGCCGACCGGGCCGAAGTGGAAATCCGCGGTAAGTGGTACCCGGTTCGAGTGGTCAAGCCGACCTTCGTGCGCCATGGCAAAACCTTGATCTAACTATTTCCGGCAGGCCAATGGCCGCTGACATTTCTTCTTGAGGACACAGACTATGAGCAATATCCCTGCCGACCTGCGTTTTGCCGAAAGTCACGAATGGGCCCGTCTGGAAGCCGACGGCACCGTGACAGTCGGGATCTCCGACCATGCACAGGAAGCTTTGGGTGATGTGGTGTTTGTTGAGCTGGCTGAAGTTGGCGCCACGTTTGAAGCGCAAGGCCAGGCGGGTGTGGTTGAGTCGGTGAAGGCCGCCTCGGACATCTACTCGCCGGTTGCTGGCGAAGTTATTGAGGTCAACGAAGCCCTGAGCAGCGAGCCGGAGCTACTGAACTCAGCCCCTTACGACGCCTGGATTTTCAAGCTCAAGCCAAGCAACCCGGCCGATCTGGAAAAACTGCTGGACGCTGCCGGCTACAAAGCCGCTATCGGCGAGTAAACGCTTTTCAATGTGGGAGAGGGCAACCCCTCCCACAGTGTGTGATCAGCCTGCTTTCAATACCGCTTTAACCGCCGCCACAGCCCGCTCCACATCCGCCTCTGTCATCGCCGTAAACATCGGCAACGACACGATCAAACGCCCAACACGCTCCGCCACCGGGAACATACCTTCCTTGAAACCCTGCGCCCGATACAGGCTCAGCAGGTGGATCGGCGGATAGTGATAGCCAATGCCGACGCCGTGGGCCTGCATCTGCTCCATGAACGTCGCTCGGGCCGGCAGGCCATCCTGGCGCTCCGGCAGCACCAGTTGGAACAGGTGCCAGTTGCTGTTTTCGAAGTCTGCCGGCGGCAGTTGCGCACCATACTGTTCTTCAAAATCACTGCCGAAGCACTTGAAGTAGTGTCGTGCCAGGTTCTGGCGGTGGGCGGTGATCTTCTCGATATGCGCAAACTGCCCCAGCCCGATGGCTGCGGCAATGTCGGTCATGTTGAACTTGCCGCCCAATACGTCCACATCCAGGCCGTCGAAACCGGTGCGGGTCACGCCCTGCAGGCGATATTTCTCTGCCAGGCGGGCTTCCTCGGCGTTATGCAACACCAGGCAGCCACCTTCGGACGAAGTGATGTTCTTGTTCGCCTGGAAACTGAATGACACGAAGTCGCCGGTGGCGCCAATCCGCTCTCCATCCCAACTGGACCCCAGTGCCTGGGCAGCATCTTCCACGATACGCAGGTTGTACTTGTTGGCCAGCGCGTAAAGCATCGGCATATCCAGGGGTAAACCGGCCAGGTAAACCGGGATGATCGCCTTGGTACGCGGAGTGATCGCTGCTTCAACCTGGGTCAGGTCAATGTTACGGGTGACGGGATCGATATCGGCAAATACGGGAGTGGCGCCCACCTCGAGAATGACGTTGGCCGTTGCAACCCAGGAAATCGGCGTGGTGATGACTTCATCCCCTGGCCCGATACCGGCGATGCGAAGGGCAATCTCCATGGTGCAGGTGCCCGAGTTGAAGGTGCGCACCGGGCGCCCGCCAAAGTACTCCGACAACTGCGCTTCAAATGCCTGCACCTTAGGCCCGCTGGTGATCCAGCCGGAACGCAGGACATCGCCGACTGCCGAGATAGTGGCTTCATCGATGGTAGGTTTGGAAAACGGCAGGAAGGGCAGCTGGCTCATGACGAAGAAGGCATCCGTTTCGGTAGGTGATGAGTAATAGAGGTATCAGTAGCGCATGGTTGCATGGCTCGACTGAATATAGCCTGTCGCGCGTGAACGATTCGTCAGGTTGCAGGCAAAAAAATGCCGCTTGAAAAAGCGGCATTTTTTATCGGGCTTGGTTATTCGGCGACGGCATTCTTCGCGAGGATGGCGTTAGCCAGTTCCATGTCCGTGGCCTTGAGGCCAGGGTTGTCGGCGCGGACTTTCTGCATGGCGGCTTCCAGGTATGGGCCGCGAATGCCGCCGTCGCTGGCAACGAAGCTGCCAGCGTCATCCTGGGCGGCAACGACCAGCTTGTGGTCTTTGAACGTCAGGTACGTCGAGCCGGTGGTGGCGCCCGACGAGATGACATTGCGCCAGAAACTGTCGGCCATGGCTGAACCGACAGGAAGGGAAAGCACAGCGAGGGTGGCGACAGCATATTTGAGACGCATGATGGGTGACTCCGGTGGGTTATCTGTACGTTTTGATTGTAGTTAAGTCAGTCGAGTTCCATGACTGACTAAACAGTTTCAACTTTTAAAATCACTCCCTCCAGGCCAATCACGCGCACTTGAGCGCCTGCGGGTGTGTCGGCACCGGTGACCATCCATACCCCATCGCCGACTTTGACCTTGCCCCGGCCTTCCACAATCGCCTGATGCACCACGAAGGTGCGCCCGACCAGCTCTGTACCACGCTCGTTCAAGCCCGGTTGATCGCTGGTTTTACCGCTGCTGCGTTGGCGTTTCCACCAGTACACGGCGGTCAGTATCGACAACACGGCAAACAGCAGCAGTTGCCATTCCAGCCCGAGCGGCGGCACCAGGAACTTGATTACGCCCACGGCAGCAGCGGCGATGCCCATCCACAGCAGGTAGCCGCCGGCACCGAACACCTCGAGTATCAACAGCACGGTGCCCAGCGCCAACCAATCCCAGAACGACAAATGCAGCAGGAAATCCCACATGGTGATGGCCTCAGCCTTTCTGGTTGCCGAAAGTCGCCTTGACGATCTCGCCGATACCGCCCACGGCGCCAATCACCTGGCTGGCTTCCAGCGGCATCAGGATGACTTTGCTGTTGTTGGCCGACGCCAGCTTGCCCAGGGCATCGATGTATTTTTGCGCGACGAAGTAATTGACCGCCTGCACGTTGCCCGACGCGATGGCTTCGGACACTACTTGTGTCGCCCGGGCTTCGGCTTCGGCCTGACGCTCACGCGCTTCGGATTCCAGGAACGCAGCCTGGCGGCTACCTTCGGCTTCGAGGATCTGCGCCTGCTTCTTGCCTTCGGCCGTCAGGATCGCCGACGCCCGCAGGCCCTCGGCTTCGAGGATCTGTGCACGCTTGATCCGCTCGGCTTTCATCTGGCCAGACATGGCGGCCATCAGGTCGGCGGGCGGGCTGATGTCCTTGATCTCGATACGGGTGATCTTGATGCCCCACGGCGCAGTGGCTTCATCCACGGTGCGCAGCAGCTTTTCGTTAATGCCGTCTCGCTGGCTCAGCATGGCGTCCAGTTCCATCGAGCCGAGTACCGTACGGATATTGGTTTGCAGCAGGTTGCGAATGGCGTGTTCGAGGTTGTTGACCTCGTAGGCGGCCTGGGCGGTGTTGACCACCTGGAAGAAGCACACGGCATCGATCTGCACGGTGGCGTTGTCGGCGGTGATAACTTCCTGGGGCGGGATATCCAGTACGCTTTCCATCACGTTGATCTTGCGACCAATACGGTCCATGACCGGGATGATGATGTTCAGGCCGGGCTTGAGGGTGTTGGTGTAGCGGCCGAAGCGTTCGACGGTCCACTGGTAGCCTTGGGGCACCACTTTAAAACCCATGAACAGGATGGCGATGGCCAAGCCCACGAAAAGAAGCAGTACGGTTCCGATCTGCATAGCGATTCCCTATCTGAAGGTGTCAGTGAACGACGTTAGTCCGATTGTAACGGTCTGGTCACGAATAAAGACGGTTTCACTGCCCAACAAACAAAGCATTTGTTTCTGAATCCCCAGGCGTGACTCGCATTACCTCCGTCATCGTGGTCAGGCCGGCCTTCACTTTATCGATGCCGGCCATACGCAGGTTGTTCATGCCTTGTGCCAGCGCCCCACGGCGCAGCGCCTGTACGTCTGCGTCGGGGGTGACCAGCGCCTTGAGCGCTGGGTCCAATACCATTATTTCGTAGAGCCCGGCCCGGCCCCGATAACCGCTGTCACGACATTCCACACAGCCGACGGCTTCGTAGCCGCCAACGCTTTCCACCTCCGCCGGGCGCTTGCAGTGGGTGCACAGGACTCGCACCAGGCGCTGGGCCATGACCCCTATGAGCGTAGCCTTGATCAAATAATGAGCAATGCCCAACTCCTGCAGTCGGCTGATAGCGCTGGGCGCATCGTTGGTATGCAGGGTCGATAGCACCAGGTGCCCGGTCAACGCGGCCTGGATCGCCATCTCTGCGGTTTCCTGGTCACGGATTTCGCCGATCATGATGATGTCCGGGTCCTGGCGCAGCAGGGCGCGGATGCCGCTGGCAAATGTGAGATCAATGTTGTGTTGGACCTGCATCTGATTAAAAGCCGGCTCGACCATTTCAATCGGATCTTCCACCGTACACAGGTTGACCTCACGGGTCGCCAGTTGCTTGAGGGTGGTGTAGAGGGTGCTGGTCTTGCCCGAGCCGGTCGGGCCTGTGACCAGGATGATGCCATTGGCTTGCCGGGTCATGGCGTGCCAGCGTTGCTGGTCAGCGCTCGACAACCCCAACTGGTCAAAATCCTTGAGCAGCACCTGTGGGTCAAAAATCCGCATCACCAGCTTTTCGCCAAACGCCGTCGGCAGGGTCGAAAGGCGCAGCTCCACCTCGACGCCTGTCGGGTTCCTGGTCTTGACTCGGCCGTCCTGGGGTTTGCGTTTCTCGGCCACATTCATTCGCCCGAGGCTTTTCAAACGACTGACCACTGCCGTGGTGACCTGAGGCGGGAATTGATACACGTCCTGCAACAGCCCATCGATGCGAAAGCGCACCCGGCCCTGGTCGCCGCTGGGTTCAATGTGTATGTCGCTGGCCCGTTGGGCAAAGGCGTATTGCAACAGCCAGTCGACGATGTTGACGATATGCGCGTCATTGGCATCCGGTTCCTTGTCGCTGGCGCCGAGGCTGAGCAGTTCGACGTTGCCGGGTGTCGTCATCTTTTGATCGGCGCTACGGACTGACTTGGCCAGCCGGTAAAACTCGTTGATGCAGCGCTGGATATCCCGGGGGTTGGCAACCACGCGCCTGATCGAGCGCTTGAGCACTTGGGAGAGCCCGGCTTCCCAGGCGCTGACATGGGGCTGGGCGCTGGCGACCGTGACACTCTGCGCATCTACCGCCACTGCAAGGATGCCGTGGCGCTGGGCGAAGGCATGAGACATCAACGGCACCACTGCCGCCACATCGATTTTCAACGGGTCGATGCGCAAGTAAGTCTGGCCGGCATGTCGGGCCAGCCATTGGGTCAAGGTCTCAAGGCAAGGGCCTTCGGCCGCGATGCACTCCAAGGGATGTTGGTTGCAGGGTGCTGCCGAAATTTTCTGCGCCGCCTGCGCCGTGATCAACCCTTGCTCGATTAACGCCGGCAACAACTGATGCAGTTCCAAGGGGTGATCGTGGGAGGCGACGGACATGCAGGGTTTCCTGGGAAGCTGGGAGGTGTAATCCCAGGCTAGCCAGCCTCTGAAAATCCTCCTCCCCGTGTGTTTTACAGGCTGTTACCCCGCGGTTGCCGCCAGCGCTTGAAGCCGCTCGGAATCAGCTGGCCAAAGCTCCAGGTCGCATACGCTGATCAGGTTTCGAATCTTTTCACCGATCACTTGGGCGCGGTGCCAGCTCAGGCCATGCATCACGATATCGATGTTCATCAGGTCGGCGTCCCGGCTCGCACTGACCTGGGCAGGTGTCAGCGATTGCAGCGCGAAATAGTTCAGCACCCGGCACAGCACGTCCGGCTCAGCTTCGGCGACGATGCGATAGTGCGCCTGGCAGTGGGCGCTGGTGACGGCCCACGCATCGGCGCGGGTGACAGGGTGGGCGGTTTCAACGACATGCATGCTGACTCTCCAGATTTGACTGGAGAAATTTTTACATTCGACTCGGGAGATTTCTTATCTATGATGAGCTGATTTTGCGATTATTCGAATCAATCAATTCAAAATAAGCCTATCAGCAGGTATTTCTATGCACAGTGAGTTGGACGCCTACGACCGCCGCATCCTGGCCCTGCTGCAAGAGGATGCCTCGCTCTCCAGCGCACAGATCGCCGAGCAGGTTGGCCTATCACAGTCACCGTGTTGGCGGCGCATTCAGCGGCTCAAGGAAGAGGGCGTGATCCGTGGCCAGGTCACCCTGCTGGACCGCAAGAAAATCGGGCTCAACACGCAGATTTTCGCCGAGGTCAAACTCAACGCCCATGGTCGCTCCAACTTCACCGAGTTCACCGAAGCGATTCGCGGGTTCCCGGAAGTGTTGGAGTGTTATGTGCTGATGGGGGCGGTGGATTTTCTGTTGCGCATCGTCACCTCGGATATCGAGGCGTATGAGCGGTTTTTCTTCGAGAAGTTGTCGATGGTGCCGGGGATCCAGGAGGTCAACTCGATTGTGGCGTTGTCCGAGATCAAGTCCACCACCAGCCTGCCAGTATTGCGCTGACAGGAAGGGCCTCATCGGGGGCAAGTCGAATCGTCGCACCGCCCCTCCCACATTGGAACGCATTCCCCTGTGGGAGGGAGCTTGCTCCCGATGGCGATATTACAGGCGCAGAAGCGTCTTCCAGGCCCGATTCTGATACACCGCAATCGCCTGATGCATACGCGCATCCAGCGACTCATCGGTAATCGGCTGGTTAGCCAGGTGCGCCAGCTTGTTCAGCTCGCCGTACAAGCGGTCCAGCTCGGGAATATCCACCACGTGACGCGCATGGTGCAGCCAGGCCTGGATGCGTTCGATGCGCGGCAGTTGCTCGGCCAGGTCTTCCGGCTGTTGCTGGTAGCGCGACAGTTGCAGGGCTACGGCGTCGTCGGCCAGCAGGCGCGGCAGCCAGTTGGTGATTTGCGCAGCGCCCTGGCGGTTGCCGCGCACGTTGCGCTCGGCGGTCCAGGTACGGGCCAGCAGCCAGCGCGAGGTGTTCAGTGAGAACAGGCCCCAACGCACGTCTTGCAGCTCTTCGACGAACTGCTCCGGCGCGGCTTTGCGAATGTCTTCATCGTCGTCACCGGCCTGGACCAGCGGGCGCCAGTCTTCCAGCAGTGCATCCAGCGCGCTGCGCAGCTCGCTGGTGGATTGACGCGGTGCGGCCTGGCCGAGGCTGCCGATCAGGGCACGCAGCTCGCCGAGGTTTTCGACCCAGTCCTGCAGCAGGCGCCAGTGGCCGTTGAAACGGTATTGTTCGGCCAGGCGCTGGCTGCTGCCCAGCAGGTGCCACATGATCGCAGCGAAGGCATCGTCCAATGGCATTTCTGCGTGGATCTGCGGGGCGGGCAGGCTCAGGGAGTAGCTGCTGGCGTCGTACAGGCGGTAGCCACGCTCGGCCTTGCTGATATCACAGGGCATCAGCGCCAGGGTCGCGGCCAGCTCGGCGGCCAGTTCCAGCAGGGCAGCCGGTTCGCCTTCGCGCAGCTCCAGTTCCAGCTCGCAGATTTCTTCCTTCTGCTTGCCGACCACTACATGGCCCAGGTCCAGGGCGGCTTCGATCACCACCTTGGCTTTGCCGCGGCCCCAGGCGATTTCGGCGCGCTCGCGGACGAAATCGGTGGTGAAGATCGGCTTGAGGGTTTTCTTGTCCAGCTCGGCCAGTTGCTCAGGCCAGCATTCGCCGTCTAGTTTCTTCACGTCGAGCTTGGCTTTGGGCAGTTCCCAGTTGTACTCGTTGCGTTCCGACAAGCCGGCGACGCTTTGGCCACGGGTCTTGAGGGTCTGGATAATGTCGTCACCGTCCTTGCGCAGGCGCAGGGCAACTTTGGCCTGGGCCAGGTCACGCTCGGGGGTGTCGAAGTACTGGTTCATCAACTCACGGCGTTCCCAGCCACTTTTGTTGCGTTTTTTCAGTAGCGGGTGCTCACGCAGCGCGGCGAGTGTTTCGCGGCTGACGCGGAGCTTGATTTCGGTTTCTTTCTGCATGGCCGGAAAATCCAGGATCGGGAGCGCAGCCGGGGAAAAGTGTGGCTGCCAAGGTCGTGCAGTGTACAGGACTGAGCCCGGCAACGTGCCGCAACGGTTTATTGTGTCGTGCAGATGCCTCTATAGTGAGGTTCATCCGGGAAGTTGGGAGACCGCGCATGCCGTTACCGTCCATGAAAGAGCAGTTCGCCGCCTTGATCGCCGCACCGTCGGTGAGTTGTACCCAAGCGTCTCTCGACCAGACCAACCGCCCGGTGATCGATTTGCTCGCCGCTTGGCTGGGTGACCTGGGCTTTGCTATCGATATCCAGCAAGTCAGCCCTGGCAAGTTCAACCTGTTGGCCAGCTTCGGCAGCGGCCCCGGTGGTTTGGTGCTGGCGGGCCATAGCGATACCGTTCCTTATGACGCGGCGCTGTGGAAGACCGATCCGCTCAAGCTGACGGAAGTCGACGGCCGCTGGGTAGGACTGGGCAGTTGCGACATGAAGGGCTTTTTCGCCCTGATCATAGAAGCTGTGTTGCCGCTGCTGGACCAGCCGTTCAAGCAACCGCTGCTGGTCCTCGCCACCTGTGACGAGGAAAGCTCCATGTCCGGTGCCCGTGCGCTGGCCGAGGCCGGGCGCCCGCTGGGCCGGGCGGCGGTGATCGGCGAGCCGACGGGCCTCAAGCCGATTCGCCTGCACAAAGGCGTGATGATGGAGCGCATCGATATCCTCGGCCGCAGCGGTCACTCGTCGGACCCCAGCCTGGGCCACAGCGCCCTTGAAGCCATGCACGATGCCATCGGCGAACTGCGCGGCCTGCGTCTGGCCTGGCAGCGCGAGTACCGCAACCCACAATTCAGCGTGCCGCAGCCGACCATGAACTTCGGCTGCATCCACGGCGGCGACAACCCTAACCGCATCTGCGGCCAGTGTTCACTGGAGTTCGATCTGCGACCTTTGCCGGGCATGGATCCCGAGGTGCTGCGTGCGGCTATTCGGCAGAAGCTCGAACCCCTGGCCGAGCGCCACAAGGTCAAGATCGATTACGCGCCATTGTTCCCCGAAGTCCCGCCTTTCGAGCAGCCCGAAGACGCTGAGTTGGTGCGGGTGGCGGAACGATTGACCGGTCATCGTGCCGAAGCAGTAGCGTTCGGCACCGAAGCGCCTTATCTTCAGCGCCTTGGTTGTGAAACCCTGGTGCTTGGCCCCGGCGATATTGCCTGCGCCCATCAGCCGGGCGAGTACCTCGAAATGTCACGCTTGACGCCTACAGTGCTTCTATTGCGGGAACTGATCGAACACTACTGCCTGAAACCTGCATAAATTAACCCCTGCCCATTCGTACATAAGGAGAGCGAGCGTGTCGCCAAGCCTGTTCCGACGATAACCATCAGCCCGCTGTGCGTTTTTTCGACTCATCCTTTTTCGGCTGCTTTTTATTACAGGCCCAGGTTCCATGCCCGAATACGTCAATTGGCTTCGTCACGCTTCGCCCTACATCAACGCCCACCGCGACTGCACCTTTGTGGTCATGCTGCCCGGCGACGGTGTGGAACACCCGAACTTCGGCAATATCGTCCACGACCTGGTGCTGCTCCATAGCCTGGGTGTGCGGCTGGTGCTGGTACATGGTTCGCGCCCACAGATTGAAACCCGCCTGCAGGCACGCGGCCTGACCCCGGCTTACCACGAAGGCTTGCGCATCACCGATGCCGCGACGCTGGAGTGTGTGATCGACGCGGTGGGCCACCTGCGTATCGCCATTGAAGCGCGCCTGTCCATGGACATGGCCTCGTCACCGATGCAAGGCTCGCGCCTGCGGGTGGCCAGCGGCAACCTGGTGACCGCGCGTCCGATCGGTGTACTTGAGGGCGTGGACTACCACCACACCGGCGAAGTGCGCCGCGTCGATCGCAAGGGCATCAACCGCCTGTTGGACGAACGCTCCATCGTGCTGCTGTCGCCGTTGGGTTATTCGCCCACCGGTGAAATCTTCAACCTGGCCTGTGAAGACGTCGCCACCCGCGCTGCCATTGACCTGGGCGCCGACAAGTTGCTGTTGTTTGGTGCCGACCTGGGCCTGATCGATGAAAACGGTCGCCTGGTGCGAGAGTTGCGCCCGCAGCAAGTGCCTGCGCACCTGCAACGCCTGGGCAGCAACTATCAAGCCGAGCTGCTCGATGCCGCCGCGCAAGCCTGCCGGGGTGGAGTAGGGCGCAGCCATATCGTCAGCTACGCCGAAGACGGCGCCTTGCTCACCGAACTGTTCACCCGGGACGGCGGCGGTACGCTGGTGGCCCAGGAACAATTCGAATTGGTGCGCGAAGCGGCGATTGAAGACGTCGGCGGTTTGCTCGACCTGATCAGCCCGCTGGAAGAGCAAGGCATTCTGGTACGCCGTTCGCGGGAAGTGCTGGAACGTGAGATCGAACAGTTCAGCGTGGTCGAACGCGAGGGCATGATCATCGCTTGCGCGGCGCTGTATCAGATCGCGGATTCGGATGCAGGTGAGTTGGCGTGCCTGGCAGTGAACCCGGAGTATCGCCACGGCGGGCGCGGTGATGAACTGCTGGAACGCATTGAGACTCGGGCGCGGGCTCAAGGGTTGAAGACGTTGTTCGTGCTCACCACCCGCACCGCGCACTGGTTCCGGGAGCGTGGGTTTGTGCCGAGCAGCGTGGATCGCCTGCCGTCGGCACGGGCCTCGCTGTACAACTATCAGCGTAATTCGAAAATTTTCGAGAAAGCGTTGTAAACCCGACCCAGCAAACAATACATATCCAAATGTGGGAGGGGGCTTGCTCCCTCCCACATTTGATGGTGTTCAGTCTTGGATAAATTTGTCGGTCACATACGCCGAATAGTCAGGCAACACTGTCTCCACCTTGCCCTGCTCTTTCAAGAACTTCGCCGTCTCCCCAATCGCCTTCGCCGTGCCGCCTTTAAGCAGCGCCTCGGTTTGCTGCGCTTGTGCATCCGGAAACGTCGTACCGGCCAATAGCTCTGGAATATCGTCGGCGTTGGAGCCTGTCAATTTAGCGATTTTCTGCACCGGCTCGGAGTCCACCGTCCAGCTGTCTTTATGGGCGGCATAGTCAGCAAAGGCGTCCAGGGTGACCTTGGCAAACTTGGCCACTACGTCAGGATGTTTTTCCGCGAAATCCTTGCGCGCTACCCACACTTCAAACGTCGGTGCACCCCACTGGCCCACCTGCGCCGCATCTGTCAGGGTTTTGCCGGTCTTGTGGATTTCGCCCAAAGCCGGTGACCACACGAAGGCACCGTCGATATCGCCGCGTTTCCAGGCGGCGGCGATCTCGGCCGGTTGCAGGTTAACCACCTTGACCTGCTGGGTGTTCAGCCCCCAATGCTTGAGCGCGCCGAGCAGGCTGTAATGGGAGGTTGAGACGAATGGCGTGGCGATGGTTTTGCCGATCAGGTCTTCGGGCTTGTCGATGCCACTGCCATTACGCACCACCAAGGCTTCAGAAGCGTTGATCTGTGCCGATACGATAAACGCCACGATCGGTAGATTGCGCGAAGCCGCCGCTGCAAGCGGGCTGGAGCCGAGGTTGCCGATTTGTACATCACCCGAAGCGATGGCCGTGACCACCTCCGGCCCGCTGTTGAACCGGCGCCAGGCAATTTTCTCGCCAATGGTTTTTTCGTACAGACCGTCGGCCTGGGGGACTTTGCTGGGGTCGATGCCGGTTTGATAGCCGACGGTTAGATCGGCCGCATTGACACCAAAAGAAAGTATTAGCGATACAAAAACTGTAACAAATTGACGGGAGGATGTGCGTTTGGCCATGATGGCGTCGCCTTTTTGATCGTGAGTGACGTATGTAACCTTGCGGGCACACTAAACGATCTAAAAAAGCACTGGTAAATACCCTTTAGGAATTAGCTTATGGAGCGGTGCGTCTATGCTGAGCAGCCCGCTGCATGGAAAGTCTTATTCCTGGATCGTATGAAAAAGAATGAAATAATTCTTTTTGGGTGTATGAAAAACTCATTACCCTGCAGGGACCAAATCAACTGCGATTAGACCAAGGTAGTAGACACACAAGGTTACGATTGACTTGGTAGTCACTATCTGGCGCTAATCGCGCATCTGTGGATCCAGGGCGTCAGACCCGGGACCAAAGAAATACAAAAATTAGAAATGAGAGGAGCGGTACATGAATAAGTCCACCTTGGCATTGGCTGTAGCCCTGGGCGCGGTTGCCCAGCAAGCAGGCGCTGCTGGTTTCATCGAAGACAGCAAGGCCACACTGGGCCTGCGTAACTTCTACATCAACACGGATAACCGTGAAGGTACCGCCAACCCGAGCAAGAACGAAGAATGGGGCCAAGGCTTCGATCTGCGCTTCATCTCCGGTTATACCCAAGGCACCGTTGGCTTCGGTCTCGACGCTATCGGCCTGTTGGGTGTTCGCCTGGATTCCGGCGGCGGCACCAACGGCGCCACTGCCAGCTCCTACGGCGGCACCATCTTCCCGAGCAAGTCCAATGGCGAAGCCGTTGATAACTACTCGAGCCTGGGCCTGACCGCCAAAGCGAAGATCTCCCAGACTGAACTGAAACTGGGTACCTTGCAGCCTAAGCTGCCGGTCATCGTCACCAACGATGGTCGTATGCTGCCGCAGACCTTCCAGGGCGGCCAGATCACCTCCAGCGACATCAAGGACCTGACCCTGGTTGCCGGCCAGATCGAAAAAGCCAAGGGCCGTAACTCCAGCAACAACGAAAGCCTGTCCATCTCCGGCGCCAACAGCCGCGGTGTGAACTGGCGTTCGAGCAACAAGTTCTACTACGCCGGTGGCGACTACAAGATCACCAAGGATCTGACCGCCCAGTACTACTACGGCAACCTGGAAGATTTTTACAAGCAGCACTTCCTGGGCCTGACCCACAACTGGGCCATCGGTCCTGGCGTGCTGAAGTCTGACCTGCGCTACTTCAACAGCTCCGACGACGGTAACAATGGCAACCAGTCTGCCTACTTCTCGTCCGGTAACTACGGCGGCGTCAACTCCGGCCGTGGCAAGGTGGATAACAACCTGTACAGCGGCCTGTTCCTGTACTCCGTTGCCGGTCACACCTTCGGTGGCGGTTACCAGGTCAGCAACGGCAGCAGCGACTTCCCTTGGTTGAACCAGGGTGACGGCTCGTCGGCTTACATCACCACCGACATGCAGATCCAGAAGTTCGCCCGTGCCGGCGAGCGCACCTGGCAAGCTCGCTACTCCTACGATTTCGCCAAGGTTGGCGTACCTGGCCTGACCGCTGGCGTCGTGTACCTCAAGGGCGATCATATCGACACCGTTGCCAGCAACCGTGCCGAGTTCACCGGTCAGTCCGAGTGGGAACGTGACATCACTGTTGCCTACGTCGTACCGGAAGGTCCGCTGAAAAACGTCGGCGTGGCGTGGAAAAATGCTATGTGGCGCAGCGATATCGCCAGCGCGCGTAACCAGGACGAAAACCGTGTAATCGTCAGCTACTCGATCCCGCTGTTGTAAGACCGTAAAACCTTGCCCGGCGCGATGCCGGGCAAGGTGTCTTGCTTTTCAAGTCGGGCTCAACCCCCGCAAGCCCTTCCTGAACCCTCTTTTTACAGCGTCTCAAGGCCTTCTCGAACCTTGGAAGCAATGGTGCTCCTCGCCCGTTGACGCGTCCAATGAACACATTTTTAATATTCCTTTATCGTCTAGATAAATCGATATTTATTCTTTTTAAATAATCCAAGATCCATGCACAGTGGGCTCCATAAGCACTCACCAGGAGCCACACCATGAGCCTAAGACTGGGCGACATCGCCCCCGACTTCGAACAGGATTCCAGCGCCGGCAAGATTCGTTTCCACGAATGGCTGGGAGATAGCTGGGGTGTGTTGTTTTCCCACCCGGCGGACTTCACGCCGGTGTGCACCACCGAGTTGGGTTTTACCGCCAAGCTCAAGGACGAATTCGCACAGCGTGGCGTCAAGGCCATCGCCCTGTCGGTAGACCCGGTGGACTCGCACCACAAGTGGATCGAAGACATCAACGAAACCCAGAACACAATCGTCAACTTTCCGATCCTGGCCGACGCCGACCGCAAGGTCTCGGACCTCTACGATCTGATCCACCCGAACGCCAGTGACACCCTTACCGTGCGCTCCTTGTTCGTGATCGACCCGAACAAGAAGATCCGCCTGACCATCACCTACCCGGCCAGTACCGGGCGCAACTTTCATGAAATCCTGCGGGTAATCGACTCGCTGCAACTAACCGACAACCACAAGGTTGCCACCCCGGCCAACTGGCAGGATGGGGATGAAGTAGTGATCGTGCCGTCGCTTAAGGATGAGGAAGAGATCAAGCAACGCTTTCCGAAGGGTTACCGCGCCGTGAAGCCTTACTTGCGCCTCACCCCACAACCCAATCGTTAACACAGGTCAAATGTGATACAGGACCAGTGTGGGAGGGGGCTTGCTCCCGATAGCGGTGAATCAGTCACCGAATGCATTGACTGGCACTCCGTCATCGGGAGCAAGCCCCCTCCCACATGTTTAAGCGCATTTTCAACGCTCACAATGCAGGGGTTTTCAGGCCGTTTCCACGGCCTTTTTTTTCGCCTGGCGATTGATAAAACTCTTATGTGTTTATGGAATAAACAAATGAATAAATAAGATTTATAGATATATAAATCTGCTGTTAAGGTCTGTTCCATCTTGGCGCCATCGCCACACAGCGAACCGCCGACACTTGCCCAAGGAATTCCCTACATGCTGGTCGTAACACTTGGAGGCAGTCCCAGCCAGCGTTCGCGCTCCGGGGTGTTGCTGGATAAAACCCGTCAATGGCTGCAACAGCAGGGCGTGGAAGTGGTGAGTTACCAAATACGGGACTTCCCGGCAGAAGATTTACTGCACGCCCGGTTCGACAGCCCCAAGGTCATCGACCTGCTGCAGCAAGTTGCCAATGCCGACGGCCTGGTGATTGCCACGCCGGTGTACAAGGCGTCGTTTTCCGGCGCGTTGAAAACCGTGTTGGACCTGCTGCCCGAACGCGCCCTGGCGCATAAGGTGGTACTGCCAATAGCAACCGGCGGCAGCATCGCCCACATGCTGGCAGTGGACTACGCCTTGAAGCCGGTGTTGTCAGCCCTCAAGGCCCAGGAATTGCTTCACGGCATTTTTGCCGAAGACAGCCAGATCGCGTATGGCGAAGGCAGCGCCCAGGCGCAACTGGTGCCGGTGCTCGAACAGCGTTTGCACGAGGCCCTGGAGCAGCTCTACAGCGCCATGGCTCGGCGCCCGAAACCGCTGGACCCTGATGTGTTGAATGAACGTTTGTTGAGTGCTCGCTGGAGCATCTGAGCCTTACCCGGATATCGAGAAACACTCACCTTACTCAGCCGCCAACGGCCAAGCAGGTGCAGCCAAAACCCTAATCGCAAATGTGGAGAGCGCCATGCGCACTGTCATCTTGCGTCGTGGTCTGGTCGCACTGTTTGCTGCGGCTGTGTCCTTCGGCGCCATTGTTCAAGCCCAAGCCGCCGAGACCCTGCGGATCGGATATCAGAAATACGGCACCCTGGTGCTGCTCAAAGCCAAGGGCACCCTGGAAAAACGCCTGGCCGCCCAAGGCGTGCAGGTGCAGTGGACCGAGTTCCCCGGCGGCCCCCAGTTGCTCGAGGGCTTGAACGTCGGCTCTATCGACTTCGGCGTCACCGGTGAAACCCCACCGGTCTTCGCCCAGGCTGCCGGCGCCGATCTGCTCTATGTCGCCTACGAACCGCCCGCGCCTACCAGTGAAGCGATCCTGGTGCCCAAAGACTCGCCGATCAAATCGGTGGCTGAGCTCAAAGGCAAGAAGGTGGTGCTCAACAAAGGCTCCAACGTGCACTACCTGCTGGTGCGTGCCCTGGAAGATGCCGGCCTCAAATACACCGACGTGACGACGGTGTTTCTGCCACCCGCCGATGCCCGTGCCGCGTTCGAGCGCGGCAGCGTGGACGCTTGGGTGATCTGGGACCCGTACCAGGCCGCCGCCGAGAAACAACTGCAAGCCCGCGCCCTGCGTGACGGCACCGGCATTGCCGACAACCATCAGTTCTACCTGGCCACCAAGCCCTACGCCGAAAAGCATCCGCAAGTGATCGAGGCATTGGTGGACGAAGTGCGCGCTGCGGGTGAATGGGCCAAGGCCAATCCTGAGCAAGTCACCGCACAGGTCGCGCCGCTGCTGGGGCTGCCCGCTGATGTCACCCTCACCTCCATGAAGCGCCAAGGCTTCGGCGCGCTATTCCTGACGCCAGAGGTGGTCGCGGCCCAGCAGAAAATCGCCGACAGCTTCTACCAACTCAAATTGATCCCCAAGCCCTTGAGCATCAAGGACGTGATCTGGACGCCACCCGCCGCTGTTGCCAAAGCGCCGTAACCCGACTTCTTCAGGAGACAACTCCATGAGCCTCAATATTTTCTGGTTCCTGCCTACCCACGGCGACGGTCATTACCTTGGCACCGCCGAAGGCGCTCGCGCCGTCGATCACGGTTACCTGCAACAAGTGGCCCAGGCCGCTGACCGGCTGGGTTTTGGTGGGGTGTTGATCCCTACCGGCCGCTCCTGCGAAGACTCGTGGCTGGTGGCCGCCTCGCTGATTCCAGTGACCCAGCGTCTGAAATTCCTTGTCGCGCTGCGCCCCGGGATTATTTCCCCGACGGTGGCCGCACGCCAGGCCGCAACCCTGGACCGCCTGTCCGGTGGCCGTGCGTTGTTCAACCTGGTGACCGGCGGTGACCCCGAAGAGCTGGCCGGCGACGGCCTGTTTCTCAGTCATGAAGAGCGCTACCAGGCCTCCGTGGAATTCACCCGCATCTGGCGCCGCGTGCTGGAAGGCGAAACCGTGGATTACGACGGCCAGCACATCAGCGTCAAAGGCGCCAAGTTGCTCTACCCACCGATCCAGCAACCGCGCCCGCCGCTGTACTTCGGTGGTTCCTCCGAAGCCGCCCAGGATCTGGCAGCCGAACAGGTGGAAATGGTCCTGACCTGGGGCGAGCCGCCGGCTGCGGTTGCGGAAAAAATCGCACAGGTTCGCGCCAAGGCCGAGAAACTCGGGCGTACCCTGCGCTTTGGCATTCGCCTGCATGTGATCGTGCGCGAGACCAACGAAGAGGCATGGAAAGCCGCCGACAAACTGATCTCCCATCTGGACGACGACACCATCGCGCGTGCCCAGGCGTCCCTGGCGCGCTTCGATTCGGTCGGCCAGCAGCGCATGGCAGCCTTGCACGGCGGTAGCCGTGACAACCTGGAAGTCAGCCCTAACCTGTGGGCCGGCGTCGGCCTGGTGCGCGGCGGTGCAGGGACTGCGCTGGTCGGCGATGGGCCAACGGTTGCGGCGCGGGTCAAGGAATACGCGGACCTGGGTATCGACACCTTTATCTTCTCCGGTTATCCGCACCTGGAAGAGTCGTATCGGGTCGCTGAGCTGCTGTTCCCGCACCTGGATATCGAGCGTCCCGAGCTGCCGAAAAGCGCCGGTTACGTCAGCCCGTTTGGCGAGATGGTCGCCAACGACATCCTTCCCAAAGCTGCGTCACAGAGTTGAGGCGCCGTTATGGACGTTGAAAAAATCAGCCATCGCGTGGCGCCATGGGTGCTGCCGATTTTGTTACTGGCGGTGTGGCAGTTGTCGGTGTCGGCGGGTTGGTTGTCGACGCGTATTCTGCCGGCGCCGAGTGCGGTGATTGCAGCCGGGGTCAACTTGGTGGTCAGCGGCGAAATCTGGACCCACCTGGCCATCAGCGGCTGGCGTGCCGGACTGGGCTTTGTGATCGGTGGCAGCATCGGTTTGGCCCTGGGCTTTATCACCGGCTTGTCGACGTGGGGCGAGCGCCTGCTGGACAGCTCGGTGCAGATGATCCGCAACGTGCCGCATTTGGCGCTGATTCCGCTGGTGATCCTGTGGTTCGGTATTGACGAGACCGCTAAGATTTTTCTGGTGGCCTTGGGCACGTTGTTCCCGATCTACCTGAATACCTACCACGGCATCCGCAATGTCGACCCGGCGCTGGTGGAAATGTCGCGCAGTTACGGCTTGTCCGGGTTCAACCTGTTCTGGCAGGTGATCCTGCCGGGCGCGCTGCCGTCGATCTTGGTGGGCGTGAGGTTTGCCCTGGGCTTTATGTGGCTGACGCTGATCGTGGCGGAAACCATCTCGGCCAGCTCCGGCATCGGCTACCTGGCGATGAATGCCCGTGAGTTTCTGCAAACCGACGTGGTTGTATTGGCCATCGTCATGTACGCCATCCTCGGCAAACTGGCCGACCTGGCCGCCCGTGGGCTGGAGCGTGTGTGGCTGCGCTGGCACCCGGCCTATCAAGTGAATAAAGGAGGTGCGGCATGACCGCTCAACAACCTCCACGCCTGTTGAAGGGCATCCCACTGGCGGTGCGCAAGTTGCGCAAGGCCTTTGGTGCGCGGGAAGTGCTCAAGGAAATCGACCTGCATATTCCGGCGGGGCAGTTCGTGGCCGTGGTCGGTCGCAGTGGTTGCGGTAAAAGTACCTTGCTGCGCCTGCTGGCCGGTCTGGACAAAGCCAGCGGCGGCGAGCTGCTGGCCGGCTCCGCGCCGCTGCACGAGGCAATTGAAGACACGCGATTGATGTTTCAGGAAGCGCGTTTGCTGCCGTGGAAAAAGATCATCGACAACGTGGGCCTTGGCCTCACGGGCAACTGGCGCCCCCGAGCACTGGAAGCCCTGGAAGCCGTCGGCCTGGCCGAGCGCGCCAATGAATGGCCGGCGGCATTGTCCGGTGGCCAGAAGCAGCGCGTGGCGCTGGCCCGTGCGTTGATCCACCAGCCGCGCCTGCTGCTACTCGACGAGCCGCTGGGTGCACTGGATGCACTGACCCGCATCGAGATGCAGCAACTGATCGAAAACCTCTGGCGCAAGCACGGCTTCACCGTGTTGCTGGTGACCCATGACGTCAGCGAAGCCGTGGCGATTGCCGACCGGGTGATTTTGATTGAGGACGGCGAAGTCGGCCTCGACCTGACCGTCGACCTGCCACGCCCACGGGCGCGCGGTTCACACCGCCTGGCTGCGCTGGAAGCCGAAGTACTCAACCGTGTGCTGTCGCTGCCCGGCTCACCGCCGGAACCCGAACCTGTTTCACCGTTGCCGACGCAATTGCGTTGGGCGCAATAACTCACTTGTCCTTAGAAGGAACAACACCATGACTATCAAAGCCATCAACGTGCGTAACCAGTTCAAAGGCACCATCAAGGAAATCGTGGTCGGTGACGTGCTGTCTGAAATCGATGTACAGACGGCGTCGGGCATTGTCACTTCGGTGATCACCACTCGCTCGGTCAAGGAGCTGGAGTTGGTGATTGGCAGTGAGGTGATCGCCTTTGTGAAGTCTACTGAGGTGTCGATTGCCAAGTTGTGAGGTGCGTCGTTCTTGAGGTCGCCTTCGCGAGCACGCCCGCTCCCACATTTAGAATGTGTTCACAAATCAAAATGTGGGAGCGGGCTTGCTCGCGAAGAGGCCTGCCCAGTCACCACAAGACTTATCGCTTGGGCAGGTAGGCAGGTAAATAAAGCCCCACATAGGCATCAAACACCCGCATCCCTTCCTCCGCCATACGCGGGGTAATCAGCCCATGCTGATGCACTGAACGCGCATACACGCGGTCGCTCAGCTCCAGTGCCAGGGCAAATACATCCACATCCTTGGGCAAGCTCGTTACTTCGAAGTGGCGGTTGAACACTTCCAGCATCAAGTCCCCCAGCTCCAGATCATGCTGACGATCCGCCTGGGTGACTTCGGTCAGCCCGTGCTGGGCCAGGATCAACTGGCGTGCAGCGGCGTCCTGATCGTAAACGCTGAGCATGCGCTGTTCGACGATGCAGGACAGGTCGCGCCAATGCTTGAGTGACTCGTGCTCGATGGGCGCCTGGATGGCGGCGCGGAAGGCTGCGTGAACGTCAGCGGTCAACGCCTCCAGCAACGCCGGCACACTGGCGAAGAAGTGATACACCGACGACGGTGGAATCTGCGCCCGCTCGGCCACGCTGTAGATCGACAAACTGGCCACGCCTTCGGCGGCCAGCAAGGTGCGGGCGGCGTCGAGGATCGCGTCGATCCGGGCCTGGCTGCGGGCGCGAGGTTTGCGAGGGGCGGCGGGGCGGGTGGGCATGGAAGTCTCCTACAAGGCAGCGGGCATTGTATGAGCAGGGAGGTGTGTTGTCTGCCAGGCCGCCATCGGGAGCAAGCCCCCTCCCACATTTGGATCTGTGAATACATTCAAAATGTGGGAGGGGGCTTGCTCCCGATGAGGCCAACTCGGTCCCCCAAAAGCAACCCATAAAAAAACGCCACTGACCAAAGCCAGCGGCGTTCCTTCAACAGCTGCAACCGCTTACACGGTATGCAGGTACCAGTTGTACTCAAGGTCGGAGATGGAGTGTTCGAACTCTTCCAGCTCACTTTCCTTACAGGCGACGAAGATATCGATGTATTTAGGATCGATGTACTTGGCCATCACCTCGCTGTCGTCCAACTCACGCAGGGCATCGCGCAGGTTGTTCGGCAGGCTTTGCTCGTTCTGCTCGTAGCTGTTGCCTTCCACCGGCGCGCCTGGCTCGATCTTGTTGGTCAGGCCGTGGTGCACACCTGCCAGGACCGAAGCCATCAGCAGGTAAGGGTTGGCATCGGCGCCGGCTACTCGGTGTTCGATACGTACCGCATCGGATGAGCCGGTGGGTACGCGAATCGCTACAGTACGGTTATCCAGGCCCCAGCACGGCGAGTTCGGCACGTAGAACTGTGCGCCGAAACGACGGTAGGAGTTCACGTTAGGGCACAGGAACGCCATTTGAGCGGGTAGGGTCTCGAGCACACCGCCGATCGCGTGACGCAATGCGGCGTTCTGCTCGGGATCCTCGCTGGCAAAGATGTTCTTGCCGTCTTTGTCCAGGATCGAAATGTGTACGTGCAAACCGTTGCCTGCCTGGCCTGGGTAAGGCTTGGCCATGAAGGTGGTGTCCATCTCATGGTCGTAGGCGATGTTCTTGATCAGGCGCTTGAGCAGTACCGCGTAATCGCAGGCCTTGATCGGGTCAGCGACGTGGTGCAGGTTCACTTCGAACTGCGCCGGGGCGCTTTCCTTGACGATGGCGTCGGCCGGAATGCCTTGCTCCTTGGCACCTTCCAGGATGTCCTGGAGGCAGTCGACGTATTCGTCGAGGTCGTCGATCAGGTAGACCTGTGTCGAGTGCGGGCGTTTGCCGGAGATCGGCGAGCGGGGCGGTTGCGGGCGGCCGTTCACGTTCTCCTGGTCGATCAGGTAGAACTCAAGCTCGAAGGCAGCGCAGATGGTCAGGCCGAGGTCGTCAAATTTGCTTACAACTTGGCGGAGCACTTCGCGCGGATCGGCGAAGAAAGGTTCACCTTCAAGTTCGTGCATGGTCATCAGCAGTTGCGCGGTAGGGCGCTTTTGCCAGGGTTCATTGCACAGGGTGTCGGGGATTGGATAACAGATTCGGTCAGCATCACCGATGTCCAGGCCCAGGCCGGTGCTTTCCACCGTCGAGCCGTTGATATCCAAGGCAAATAAAGAGGCAGGCAGGTTAATGCCCTTCTCGTAAACCTTGTGGAGGCTGGTGCGTTCGATGCGCTTACCGCGCACCACACCATTCATATCCGCAATTAGAAGGTCTACGTACAGAACCTCAGGATGATCCTTAAGGAACGCGTTCGCTTCGTTAAGCTGAACGGCACGCGGGGGTACCGACATGATGCAACACCTTTGTTGTTAAAAATATCAATCATTGATCTTTTCTGGTTTCAGTCAACCCGAACGGCATGCCGAAGTCAAGCGAGGGCTTTTTTGCCCTAAAAAAGCGCCGCGAAGGCTTTTTTGCGGTGTTTTGGGGCGGTTTTATGGGTTTCATGTGCTTGGGACTCGCAGGCTTGAGCGGGCCGTGTAGGATTTTTTACGGGGGTGTTGTGTAAAAAAATGAACAAGGCTAAGCTCGATTCAAACCCATAACAGCAATAATACCGGGGTGCTTCATGTTTTTCCTGCCGCCACTTGGCGTCTTGGCCTGCTCCAGACGGGCTTTTTCATCCGTTCATGCGTTCTGCGTGAACGCCTGCGCCCCGGCCAATATTCTTGACGCCCAGGCCGACCTCTTCTTTGCACAATCACTGCCCTCGAAATTGCCTCTCAATGGCTGGCGCCTGCGGGGCTGCTCATGATTCTGCACAAGTTTGGCCTGAGGAATGCAACCCTTGGGCAAATGGCAGGTAAGCTCCTACCCTGAATGAAAAACGACGCGGATGCTGCGTCAACCAACGCCTGGCCTTTTAATGGATGCCAGGAAACCCAGCCCAGAGGCATTTATGAGTAACAACCTCGACCAGCTCACCGATTGGTTGAAAGACCACAAGATCACAGAAGTCGAATGCATGATTGGCGACCTCACCGGTATCACCCGTGGCAAGATCTCGCCGACCAACAAGTTCATCGCCGAAAAAGGCATGCGCCTGCCCGAGAGCGTTCTGTTGCAGACCGTGACCGGCGACTATGTCGAAGACGACATCTATTACGAATTGCTCGACCCGGCCGACATCGACATGATCTGCCGCCCCGACCAGAACGCGGTATTCCTGGTGCCGTGGGCCATCGAACCGACCGCTCAGGTAATCCACGACACCTACGACAAACAAGGCAACCCGATCGAGCTGTCGCCGCGCAACGTGCTCAAGAAAGTCCTCAAGCTCTACGCCGACAGAGGCTGGCAGCCCATCGTGGCGCCGGAGATGGAGTTCTACCTGACCAAGCGCTGCGAAGACCCGGACTTCCCATTGCAACCGCCGATTGGCCGTTCCGGCCGCCCGGAAACCGGTCGCCAGTCCTTCTCTATAGAAGCGGCCAACGAATTCGACCCATTGTTCGAAGACGTCTACGACTGGTGCGAACTGCAGGAACTGGACCTCGACACCCTGATCCACGAGGACGGCACGGCGCAGATGGAAATCAACTTCCGTCATGGCGATGCCTTGTCCCTGGCCGACCAGATCCTGGTGTTCAAGCGCACCATGCGTGAAGCCGCGCTCAAGCACAACGTGGCCGCCACCTTCATGGCCAAGCCGATGACCGGCGAGCCCGGCAGCGCGATGCACCTGCACCAGAGCATCATCGACATCGCCACCGGCAAAAACGTCTTCTCCAATGAAGACGGGACCATGAGCCAGTTGTTCCTCAACCACATTGGCGGCCTGCAGAAATTCATCCCCGAATTGCTGCCGCTGTTTGCGCCTAACGTGAACTCCTTCCGCCGCTTCCTGCCCGACACCTCGGCGCCGGTAAACGTGGAGTGGGGCGAAGAAAACCGCACCGTCGGCCTGCGCGTACCGGATGCCGGCCCGCAGAACCGCCGCGTGGAAAACCGCCTGCCGGGCGCCGACGCCAACCCGTACCTGGCAATTGCCGCCAGCCTGCTGTGCGGCTACATCGGCATGGTCGAAGGCCATACCCCGAGCGCGCCGGTGGTGGGCCGCGGCTACGAGCGCCGCAACCTGCGCCTGCCGTTGACCATCGAGGACGCCCTGGAGCGCATGGAAAACAGCAAGACCATCGAGAAATACCTGGGGCAAAAATTCATCACAGGCTACGTCGCGGTCAAGCGGGCCGAGCATGAAAACTTCAAGCGCGTGATCAGTTCGTGGGAGCGGGAATTCCTGCTCTTCGCCGTCTGATGCGCCGGGCGCGTCGTAGGAAAGGCGCGCCCTCACCTGAAAAGTCTAGGAGATTGGTATGTCCAGCAACAACCCGCAAACCCGTGAATGGCAAGCCTTGAGCAATGATCACCACCTGGCGCCGTTCAGCGACTTCAAGCAATTGAAAGAGAAAGGCCCTCGGATCATCACCAAAGCCCACGGCGTTTACCTGTGGGACAGCGAAGGCAACAAGATCCTCGACGGCATGGCCGGCCTGTGGTGCGTGGCGATCGGTTACGGTCGCGATGAACTGGCAGACGCCGCCGCCAAGCAGATGAAAGAACTGCCGTACTACAACCTGTTCTTCCAGACCGCGCACCCACCAGTGCTGGAATTGGCCAAGGCGATTTCCGATATCGCACCGGCCGGCATGAACCACGTGTTCTTCACCGGTTCCGGCTCCGAAGGCAACGACACCATGCTGCGTATGGTGCGCCACTACTGGGCGATCAAGGGCCAGCCGAACAAGAAAACCATTATTGCCCGCAAGAATGGCTACCACGGTTCTACCGTGGCCGGCGCCAGCCTGGGTGGCATGACCTATATGCACGAGCAGGGCGACTTGCCGATTCCGGGCATCACCCACATCGCCCAGCCGTACTGGTTTGGCGAAGGCGGCGACATGAGCCCCGAGGAATTCGGCGTGTGGGCGGCCAACCAGTTGGAAGAGAAGATCCTCGAACTGGGCGTGGACAACGTCGGTGCCTTTATTGCCGAACCGATCCAGGGTGCCGGTGGCGTGATCGTACCGCCCGCCACCTACTGGCCGCGCATCAAGGAAATCCTCGCCAAGTACGACATCCTGTTTGTTGCCGACGAAGTGATCTGCGGCTTTGGCCGTACCGGTGAGTGGTTCGGTAGCGATTTCTACGATCTCAAGCCGCACATGATGACCATCGCCAAGGGCCTGACCTCGGGCTACATCCCTATGGGTGGCCTGATCGTACGTGACGAAGTGGTCGACGTGCTGAATGAAGGGGGCGATTTCAACCATGGCTTTACCTACTCCGGTCACCCGGTAGCCGCGGCTGTGGCCCTGGAAAACATCCGCATCCTGCGCGATGAAAAAATCGTTAACCGCGTTCACGATGAAACGGCACCGTATTTGCAGAAACGCCTGAGGGAACTGGGCGATCACCCGCTGGTGGGCGAAGTGCGCGGCGTGGGCATGCTCGGTGCGATCGAGCTGGTCCAGGACAAGGCCACGCGCAAGCGTTACGAAGGCAAAGGCGTAGGCATGATTTGCCGAACCTTCTGCTTCGAGAATGGCCTGATCATGCGCGCCGTGGGCGACACCATGATCATTTCGCCGCCACTGGTGATCAGCAAGGCTGAGATTGACGAGTTGGTCAGCAAGGCTCGCCAGTGCCTGGACATGACTTTGGCGGCATTGCAGGGCTAAGTGCTAGGCTCAGCGCGCAGCGGCTTCGTGCGCTGCGTCTGAGCAGGTAAATGAGACACCGATAAATAGAGTGCTTTGGTTGAAAGCCGGCACTAGAACTTGCCAGACTGTCGCCCTGTTTTGTTGCCCTTCGGTTGGGCCGTAGAACATACAAAGCTTGTGGCCCAAAAAAGAAAAAATTGGAGCATCACCAAATGAAGGCATTAGGTTTGAAGAACGCTGGCAAGACCCTCCTCGCCTTGTCCCTGATGGGCGCAATGGCGGGCGCGGCCCAGGCAGACAATAAAGTGCTGCACGTCTACAACTGGTCCGACTACATTGCACCGGACACCATCGCCAACTTTGAAAAAGAGTCGGGCATTAAAGTGGTGTACGACGTTTTTGACAGCAACGAAACCCTGGAAGCCAAGTTGCTGGCAGGCAAGTCCGGTTACGACATCGTCGTGCCGTCGAACAGCTTCCTTGCCAAGCAGATCAAGGCCGGTGTCTACCAGGAGCTGGACAAGTCCAAGCTGCCCAATTACGCCAACCTGAACAAATCCCTGCTCAAAGCCGTGGCGGTCAGCGACCCGGACAACAAGCACGCCTTCCCGTACATGTGGGGCTCGATGGGCATCGGCTACAACCCGGAGAAGGTCAAGGCCGCACTGGGCGTGGACAAGATCGATTCATGGGATGTGCTGATGAAGCCGGAAAACATCGCCAAGCTGAAAAGCTGCGGTGTGAGCTTCCTCGACTCGCCGACCGAAATGTTGCCAGTGGCGCTGCACTACCTGGGCCTGCCGACCGACACCCAGAAGAAGGCTGATCTGAAACAGGCCGAAGACCTGTTCATGAAAATCCGACCTTCGATCGGCTACTTCCACTCGTCCAAGTACATTTCTGACCTGGCTAACGGCAACATCTGCGTGGCTGTAGGTTACTCGGGTGATATTGAACAGGCCAAAACCCGCGCGGCTGAAGCCGGTGGCAAGGTCAAGATCGCCTACGACATTCCGAAAGAAGGCGCTGGCAGCTTCTTCGACATGGTCGCCATCCCTAAGGATGCCGAAAACGTCGAGGCCGCCTACGCGTTCATGAACTACCTGCTCAAGCCGGAAGTCATGGCCGCGATCACCAACAGTGTGCGTTTCCCGAACGGCAATGAGAAAGCCACCCCACTGGTTGATAAAGACATCACCAGCGACCCGGGCATCTACCCATCAGCGGACGTGCAGGCCAAGCTTTACGCCATCGCTGACATGCCGGCTGCGACCCAGCGTGAAATGACACGCAGTTGGACCAAGATCAAGTCGGGTAAATAATCCTTGAACCTGTGGGAGGGCTTGCCCCCTCCCACAAATTAAATGACAGAAAGTTTTGCCGGATCGGTTTATCGAGGGTAAGTTGCGCGCCGGTTTTGTTGTCGGGCAACAACTTTAAGGCCCAACTATTTAAGAGGACCTCCACTTGCCAATTTCTTTATTTCGCAAAGCCATGCTGGTGGGTGCAGGTATCACGCTGGCTGCCAGCGTGCAGGCCGCACCGACGGTGCATATTTATAACTGGTCGGACTACATCGGCCCCGACACCCTGGTCAACTTCGAAAAGGCCAGTGGCATCAAGCCCGTGTATGACGTGTTTGATTCCAACGAAACCCTGGAAGGCAAATTGCTCGCCGGGCGTACCGGCTACGACGTGGTGGTGCCGTCCAACCATTTCCTCGGCAAGCAGATCAAGGCCGGGGCGTTCCAGAAGCTCGACAAGTCATTGCTGACGAACTATGCCAACCTCGACCCGGTACTGCTCAAGCGCCTGGAAAAGAACGACCCGGGCAACCAGTACGCGGTGCCGTACCTGTGGGGCACCAATGGCATCGGCTACAACGTCGATAAAGTGAAGGAAGTACTGGGCGTCGACCATATCGACTCCTGGGCGGTGTTGTTCGAGCCGGAAAACATGAAGAAGCTTGCCACTTGCGGCGTTTCCTTCATGGACTCCGCGGATGAAATGCTGCCAGCGGTGCTCAACTACATGGGCCTGGACCCTAACAGCACCAACCCGGCTGACTACAAGAAGGCCGAGGAAAAACTGCTGAAAGTGCGCCCCTACGTGACCTACTTCCACTCTTCCAAATACATCTCCGACTTGGCCAACGGCAATATCTGCGTGGCGGCCGGCTTCTCCGGCGATGTGTTCCAGGCCAAGGCCCGTGCGGCTGAGGCCGGTAAAGGCGTAAACATCGCCTACGCGATTCCGAAAGAAGGCGGCAACCTGTGGTTTGACGTATTGGCGATCCCCAAGGATGCCAGCAACGTCAAAGAGGCCCACGCCTTCATCAACTATTTGCTGCAACCTGAGGTGATCGCTCAGGTCAGTGATCAGGTCGGTTATGCCAACCCTAACCCAGGGGCGGACAAGCTGATGGAACAATCGATACGCACTGACGCAGCGGTTTACCCACCGCAGGCGGTTCTCGAGCGGACATTCGTCAACTTTGAGTTACCCCCGAAAGTGCAGCGTTTAATGACCCGTAGCTGGACCAAGGTCAAGACGGGCAAGTAAGGCTCAAACTATCCAAGGCTGGCCCGTATTGGGTGAGCTGCACTCTTTTTTTGGGAGTTTCGTAAATGGCAGTTGCCTCCGGCGCCTATAAGAAAGCCCTCGAGGGCGACCAGACACCGAAAAAGGTGCTGGTCAAAATCGACCGGGTCACGAAGAAGTTCGACGAGACGATTGCCGTGGACGATGTGTCCCTGGAAATCAAGAAAGGCGAAATCTTCGCCTTGCTCGGCGGTTCGGGTTCGGGCAAATCCACCTTGCTGCGCATGCTTGCGGGTTTCGAGCGCCCAACCGAAGGTCGCATCTACCTCGATGGGGTGGACATCACCGACATGCCGCCCTACGAGCGGCCGATCAACATGATGTTCCAGTCCTACGCCTTGTTCCCGCACATGACCGTGGCGCAGAACATCGCGTTCGGCCTGCAACAGGACAAGATCCCCAAGGCCGAAGTCGACGCCCGCGTGGCCGAGATGCTCAAGCTGGTGCAGATGAGCCAGTACGCCAAGCGCAAGCCGCACCAGTTGTCCGGTGGCCAGCGCCAGCGTGTGGCGTTGGCGCGGTCCTTGGCCAAGCGCCCGAAACTGCTGCTGCTCGATGAGCCGATGGGCGCGCTGGACAAGAAACTGCGCTCGCAGATGCAGCTCGAGCTGGTGGAAATCATCGAGCGCGTCGGCGTGACCTGCGTGATGGTGACCCACGACCAGGAAGAGGCCATGACCATGGCCGAGCGCATTGCGATCATGCACCTGGGCTGGATCGCCCAGATCGGCAGCCCGATCGATATCTACGAAACCCCTACCAGCCGCCTGGTGTGCGAGTTCATCGGCAACGTCAACATCTTCGACACCCAGGTGGTAGACGACGCCGAAGGCCACGCAGTGCTCAAGTGCGCTGACCTGGACCGCGATATCTATGTGGGCTACGGCATCGCCACCTCGGTGGAAGACAAATCGGTGACCTACGCCATTCGCCCGGAAAAACTGCTGGTCACCACCGAAATGCCGACCTGCGAGCACAACTGGTCCAGCGGCAAGGTGCACGACATCGCCTACCTGGGCGGCCACTCGGTGTTCTACGTGGAGCTGCCGAGCGGCAAGCTGGTGCAGTCCTTCGTCGCCAACGCCGAACGCCGCGGCCAGCGCCCAACCTGGGGTGACCAGGTGTACGTCTGGTGGGAAGACGACAGCGGCGTGGTGCTTCGCTCATGAATATGAAGAAATTCAAGCGGCGCTTGGATCGCATCGTCCCCAATGGCAAGCAGGTGGTCATCGGGATTCCCTTCCTGTGGCTGTTTCTGTTTTTCGCACTGCCGTTTTTCATCGTATTGAAAATCAGCTTTGCCGAAGCCGATGTGGCGATCCCGCCCTATACCGAGATCTACACCTACGTTGAGCAAAAGCTACAAGTGGTGCTGAACCTGGCCAACTACAGCTTGCTGGCGGGCGACGAGTTGTACATCGCCGCGTACCTGGGCTCGCTGAAAATGGCGTTTTTCAGCACGCTGCTGTGCCTGCTGATCGGCTACCCGATGGCCTACGCCATCGCCAGTGCGCGCAAAGAGATGCAGACCGTGCTGGTGCTGCTGATCATGATGCCGACCTGGACCGCGATCCTGATCCGCGTGTATGCGTGGATGGGCATCCTCAGCAACAACGGCCTGCTCAACGGCTTCCTGATGTCCATCGGCTTGATCAACGAGCCGCTGCAGATCCTCAACACCAACATCGCGGTGTATATCGGCGTGGTCTATTCGTACCTGCCGTTCATGATCCTGCCGCTGTACGCCAACCTGGTGAAGCACGATCAAAGCCTGCTGGAAGCCGCCTCCGACCTGGGGTCGAGCACCTTCAACAGCTTCTGGAAAATCACCGTACCGCTGTCCAAGAACGGCATCATTGCCGGTTGCATGTTGGTGTTCATCCCGGTGGTGGGCGAGTTCGTGATCCCTGAACTGCTCGGCGGCCCGGAAACCCTGATGATCGGTAAAGTATTGTGGCAAGAGTTCTTCAACAACCGTGACTGGCCGGTGGCGTCTGCCCTGGCGGTGGTGATGCTGGCGATCCTGATCGTGCCGATCATCCTGTTCAACCGCAGCCAAGCCAAAGAGATGGAGGGCAAGATATGAAGCGCTTCAGTTTCTCGAGTTTCATGCTGGTGGCGGGGTTGCTGTTCATCTACCTGCCGATGCTGATCCTGGTGATCTACTCGTTCAACGAATCCAAGCTGGTGACGGTGTGGGGCGGGTGGTCGATCAAGTGGTACGTGGGCCTTCTGGATAACACCCAGTTGATGGGTTCGGTGGCGCGCTCCCTGGAGATCGCCTGCTACACGGCGGTAGCCGCGGTGGCGTTAGGCACCCTGGCGGCATTCGTGCTGACGCGCATCAGCCAGTTCAAGGGCCGCACGTTGTTCGGCGGCCTGGTGACGGCGCCGTTGGTGATGCCGGAAGTGATCACGGGTCTGTCGCTTTTGCTGCTGTTCGTAGCCATGGCGCAGATGATCGGCTGGCCTCAGGAGCGTGGCATCGTCACCATCTGGATCGCCCACACCACCTTCTGCGCCGCCTATGTGGCGGTGGTCGTGTCGGCGCGCTTGCGTGAACTGGACCTGTCGATCGAAGAAGCTGCGATGGATTTGGGCGCACGGCCATGGAAGGTGTTTTTCCTGATTACCATCCCGATGATCGCGCCATCGCTGGCGGCGGGCGGCATGATGTCTTTCGCGCTGTCTCTGGATGACCTGGTACTGGCCAGCTTCGTGTCGGGCCCGGGTTCGACGACCTTGCCGATGGAAGTGTTCTCGGCGGTGCGTCTGGGGGTCAAGCCCGAGATCAATGCCGTGGCCAGCCTGATTCTGTTGGCGGTATCGCTGGTGACCTTCCTGGTGTGGTTCTTCAGCCGCCGTGCCGAAGAACACCGCAAGAAAGCCATCCAGCAAGCGATTGAAGAAGCTGCGGCGGACGGCTGGCAACAGCCGGACAAGCGCCGGGCGCCTGCGCCGGTTTAATCAGGTTTGCCTGAAGAAACCGGATCAAAATGTGGGAGCGGGCTTGCTCGCGAATGCGGAGTGTCAGTCACCAGATGTCTAGACTGATCCACCGCATTCGCGAGCAAGCCCGCTCCCACATTTGATTGCATTTCAGGCTGATTACGCAGCCCACGGCGACTTACGAATCACCTCGACAAAATTCATCGGCTTGAACCCCGGCTCCTGATCCACCAGCACATCCGTCTTCACGTTGCCAAACGTGGTCTGCGGGCGATGACGCAAGCCGTCGGCGAACGCGCAGATGATGCACTCCTTGAACCCTTCACCGCGTGGATGCGCATGCACCACCGCTTCGCGCTGTACGCTGCTGAATGCGGCGTAGTCCATGCCCAGCACGTCCATTTCCACACCGGCAGTCACCAGTGCCACGGTGGGGCGCAGGTGCCGCGGCACGCCAGGCGTGGTGTGCAGTGCGATGGATAGCCACACTTGTTCGATATCGTCATCGCTCAGCCCATAAGGTTTGAGGAACGCAGCGGCGGCGTTGGCCCCGTCCACTTCGAAACGCTCGTTGTCACTGCGATGGCCCTCCACCAGGCCGAGGTCATGGAACATTGCGCCCACGTACAGCAACTCCGGGTTGTAGGTCAGTTGCTTGCGCTCACCGCTCAGGGCACCGAACAGGAATACCCGGCGTGAGTGGTGGTAGAGCAGGTCTGATTCGACGTCGCGGATGTATTCGGTGGTGGCCTTGGCCAAGGCGCTGTCGGGGATCTGGATGCCGGCGATGGTGGTGCTCATGGTGGTTCTCCTCTGGAAAGCATCCAGTCTGGTCGCGCGGGCGCGACGCAGCTATCGCGGCGAGGGAGCGTTCTCGGCCAATGTGCCGGCACATCGCGCCAAGGCTGCACCCTCCCACAGGGGATTTGCGTTTTTCCAGTTATAAAAAGGTGTGTCTTCATGAGCAAAACCGTCGCGATCCTGATCTTCCCCGGCGTCCAGTCACTGGATGTGACCGGGCCGATGGATGTGTTCTGCGAGGCCAACCGCTTCCTGGCGCCCGAAGACCACTATCACCTGGAAGTCATCGGCTTCGGTCACGGCACTATGGCTGCCTCCAACGGCCTGTCCTTGCAGGCTCACAAACACTACAGCGAAGCCCTGCAACCCTACGACCTGCTGCTGGTCGCCGGTGGCCCGCTATTGCCTTTCGAAGACTTCGGCCCCCAGTTTGATGACTGGCTGCGCGCTGCCGCCGCCAAGGCAAAACGCTTTGGTTCGATCTGCAACGGCGCCTTCATGCTCGCCCGCGCCGGCCTGCTGGATGGGAAAACGGTCACCACCCATTGGGGCGATGCCGCCGACCTGGCGCGCCGGTGTCCTACGGCCAAGGTCGAAGCCGACCGTCTCTACATGCAGGACGGCAACCTCTACACCTCGGCTGGGGTCACGGCGGGTATCGACCTGTCGCTGTACCTGTTGGCCCAGGATCACGGCCCGGAAGTCGCATTGAGCGTGGCCAAGCGCCTGGTGGTGTTCACCCAGCGCTCGGGCGGGCAATCGCAGTTCAGCCCGTTCCTTACGCCCCATGCCGAAACCACCTCGGCGGTGGCGCTGGTGCAGTTGTACGTGCTGGCGAACCTGACGGGGGACTTGACCATTGCCGACCTGGCCAAGGCAGCCAATATGAGTGCGCGCAACTTCTCCCGGGTGTTCGCCCGTGAAGCGCGGATTACGCCGGCGGAATTCGTCGAGCGGGCGCGGGTGGATGCGGCGCGGGTGATGCTCGAAAGCGGCCATGCGCCGCTCAAAACTGTGGCCTATCAATGCGGGTTCCGCGATGCTCAGCACATGCGCAGCGTGTTCAACCGACGGCTGGGCGTCACGCCGCAACAGTTCAGGCTTAACTTTGCGGCGCCGGTGTAGCCATCATGTCTATCTGGCAGGCAGCAGCTTGAGGGTGCCGCGCGTATTGGCCGTGACTTCCTCGTCACTGAAATGCGCCTGCTCGTAGCCGCCTTCGATATAGGTTTGCGCCTGATCGCCATAGTGGGTGTCAAACGGCACGCCGCTTTGCCCCACGGGGTTGATGGTCAGGGCATGGGTCGGGTCGGCGAAATCGATCAAGCGCCGCGTTGACGGCCCGTAGGTCACCGCCCAGGGTGCCGGGCCGATCGGGGCGGTCTGGTTGTTCGGCACTTCGTGGCTGCCGGGTGCCGGGAACGGGCCGACGTTGAAGACCTTATCCAACGGCTTTTGCGTGCCCAGCGGGTGGCCGTGGGTCAGGGTGTGCGCCATGCCCCATTGCCACTGCGCCGGATCATCGCCGAAGGTGGTCTTGAGGTGCGTGAGGCTGTTGTCCCAGGCGAGCTTGACGATATCGGCGCGCTTGCCGTTCCACCAGGGCGAATCCGCCGAGGCGGCCAGGCGCGGTAGCGCGGCGTCGATCACACGGGTACCGAGCAGGGTCTTGAACAGTGCGTCGCCCAGTTTGGGGTGGAAGGTCGCGTCGGCGAGGCTGAACAGAAACTGGTTGAACAGCGTGGCGCTGGTGGAATCTAGCGGGTAGTCACCTTTCCAGTTGGCCAGTTGCTCCACCAGCTTCAATTGCGCCGGGTCCTTGACCACCTCGCGCAGCACCGGCAACAGCGGCGCCAGCAGGCGTGGGCCATAGGCGGTGGTGGTGCCCAGTTGCAGGGCCTGGCTGTTGGTCACATCCCACTTCACGCTCTTGTCGCTCAACTGCGCGTTCAACTGTTGGCCACGGTCAGCCAGGTTGTAATAACCGGGAATTTCCATGCCGGTAGGCGAGGCCGGCTGGGCATTGGCGGACACCACATAGCCGCGTGCCGGGTTTTCTTCCTGGGGGTTGGCACTGAACGGGTAGAAACCCAGTTTGTCGGCCTGGGCGGTACTGCCATCGAGGATGAACGCCGGGTTGACGCCGGCGGGGCGGATTGGCAACTGCGCCGCCGCCCACCAGCCGATATCGCCCTTGGCGTTCGCCCACACGATGTTCAGGCCCGGCGCCGAGACCTTGGCGGCCGCGGCACGCGCCTTGGCCAGGGTATCGGCACGGTTGAGCTGGTAGAAGCCTTCGAGGATCGGGTTCTCGGTGTCCAGGAACGCCCACCACATGGCAATCGGCGTACTGCCGGCGTTCTCGCCGAGCACGTCATTGATGATCGGGCCATGGGGTGATCGGCGCAGGGTGAAGGTTACCGGCGTCTGGCCCTTGACCTGGATCTGTTGCTCGCTGCGAGTCATGTCGACCCATTGGCCGTGATACCACACCTGGTTGGGGTTGTCCGGGTTGACCTTCTCGGCAACCAGGTCGAGGTCGTCGTTCTGGAACATGGTCAGGCTCCAGCCGAAGTCCAGGTTGTGCCCCAGGAACGCCACCGGCACCAGCGCGTTGTGATAGCCGTACAACTCAAAACCGGGCGCCGACAGCTGCGCCTCGTACCACACCGATGGCACCGAGAAGCGGATATGCGGGTCACCCGCCAGCAACGGCTTGCCGCTTTGGGTATGACTACCGCTGACGGCCCAGGCATTGCTGCCTTCGAACTGCGGCAGGCCGTTGTCGGCCAGGGCTTGTTCGCTCAGGGCGGCGATGGCGCCGAGTGCCTGCCAATCGCTGGCCGCCAGGTTAAGCGCGCCCTTGGGTTGCCAATCGAGGTCGAAGACTTTCAGATAGTCACTGCCCAACCGGTCGCGCACGTAGGTCAGCACCGGCTCGGTACGAAACGCCGCGGCAAAGCTGTAGGCCATGAACCCGGCGACGCTGATGCTGTCCTCGGCGGTAAAGGCGCGCTTGGGGATGCCCAGCACGTCAAACTCCATGGGGCTGGCGTGGTTGGCCTGATATTGGTTGATCCCGTCCAGATAGGCTTGCAGGGCTTTTGAGGCGGCTGAGTCAGGGGCCATGTGCTCGGCGTAGCTTGAGGCGCGTTCGCGAATACGCAGGCTGCGAAACAGCTTGTCGGTCTCGAGCATTTTCGGCCCCAGCACTTCGGCCAGCTCGCCACGGGCCAGGCGCCGCATGATCTCCATCTGGAACAGCCGGTCCTGGGCATGTACATAGCCCAGCGCGCGATACAGGTCGGCCTCGTTTTCGGCGCGGATATGCGGCACGCCACGGTCGTCGTAGCGCACCGTGACCGAGCCCTGCAGGTGGGCCAGGGTAACCGTGCCCTGGCGCGTGGGTTGCTTGCTGTAGACATACCAGCCGGCGCCCAGGGCGCCGAGCACAATCAGAACCGCGAAAACCTGCAAGACGCGCTTCATGAACATTCCTTAGCAAAAGTGGACGGGCTACAGATCCTTAGGCCACGAACAATAGCAGCCTACCGCGAGGGTGTGAGTGGCATTCAGTTCGCGTCCGGTTCCAAGTGCCTTGAGAATTGGCTCGATAAAACTGTTGCTGGCGTTGCATGTCAGCCCTTCGCTGTAGGGGCCGAAATACGCCAGCTTGCCCGTGCGATCCCAGATGCCCACGGCTGGGCTGGCGGGTATCTGGTCGGCGCCGGGCAGGGCGTCGAGGATTTTCATGTGGCGCAGGTTATCCGGCAACTGGCCGTGGCTGCCCGATTTTTGCAGGGCATAGAACTCCACGCCTTGGGGCGCGTACTGCTCGATCAACTCGCCCAGGTGTTGCTGGTTACCGACATTGCACGGGCAGGCCGGGTCCCAGAAATGCACCAGGCGAATCGGGCCAGGGCCGCTGAGGGCGGCGGGCAGTTGCAACGCATCGCCGGAGAACACCGCCGTGTGTTCGCTGAAGGCGCGCAGGTAGCGGCCCTGGAACCAGTCATACGCGGCCCACAGCACGCCGGCGCAGATAACCAGGATCAGGCTGGCGAACAAGGCGTTTCGGTAGGGCGGTCGCATTCAGAGGTATCCTCGCAGGTCGCGTAGCTTGCCATGCTTGTCCTGACAGATGAATATCGCAGCTCGATATTCATCTTCACCGCAAGTCTGGAAGCCTTTATGCCCGTTACCTTTGACCCTGATCATCTGCGCGAAAGCTTGCGACCCTTGGTGGATGCGCAACCGCTTTGCGCCGAGGCGAGGGTCTATCAACGTTTCTATGGGCTCGACCTGGCCGCCCGCAAGGTGCCGGCCGTGAGCCGCCTGGGGCGCTTGGAGGTGGATGGCTTTGAAGTGGTGGCCCAGGTGTGGTGGCCGCCTGTGCCTGTGGCGACGATGTTTATGTTCCACGGCTTCTACGACCACATGGGGCTGTACCGCCATGTGGTGGACTGGGCGCTGGACCAGGGCTTCGTGGTGATCGCCTGCGACCTGCCGGGGCATGGCTTGTCCAGCGGCGCGCGCGCCAGCATTGATGAGTTTGCGGTGTATCAGGACGTGGTGCAGGCGTTGTTCGCCGAGGCCAAGGCGCTGCAATTGCCACAACCCTGGCACCTGTTCGGGCAAAGCACCGGCGGCGCCATTGTGGTGGATCACCTGCTCAACCACGGCGCCGACAGCCCGGCGCAGGGCCAGACCTTCCTGCTGTCGCCCCTGGTGCGGCCGCGTGCCTGGGGTTGGTCGCAGGTCAGCTACTACCTGCTGCGCCTGTTCGTCAAAGGCATCGCCCGGCGCTTCAGCGATAACTCCAACGACCCCGCGTTCAAACCGTTCCTTGAGGCCGACCCGCTCCAGCCTCGTCAACTGCCGACCGCCTGGGTGGGGGCCCTGGCGCGCTGGATCAAGCGCATCGAAGCCGCACCGCGCAGCCCCCGGCGGCCGGTGATCGTGCAGGGTGAGGAAGATATGACGGTGGATTGGCAGCACAACCTGCAGGTGCTGCGGGGCAAGTTCGACCGGCCCGAGGTGCTGATGCTGCCGCGGGGCAGGCATCACTTGGCCAATGAGATTCCAGAGATTCGTAAGGAGTACTTCAGTTTTCTCACGGATCAACTGAAGTAACACAGGCCAAATGTGGGAGCGGGCTTGCTCGCGAATGCGCAGTACCAGTCACCTGATTTGCTGACTGACACACTGCATTCGCGAGCAAGCCCGCTCCCACATTTTTGCTACTGCGCCAGGCTGGATGTGCTTTGGCCTACTGCAAGCCCTGCGCGAATGGCTGCAAGGGCCGCCTGGTAATACGCCTTTCCCTCCGGCGACTCGGCAAACGTCGCGAACTCTTCCAGCTCCGGGTCGGACAACTCCCGATAGACGTACAGCAGCGTGTTATTCAGATCCTTATCGATCTGCTGCATCAGCCGCTCGCGCTGGCCATTCAACATGCCCTGGGCCTGGCCGCCGCCGAGCAGGCCGGGGATCATCTGGCTCAAGCTGTCGGCCGCCACGCCGGCAATCGCCAGGCTGACCTCCGCGCCGGCTTCACGAGCGGGCAGGGCCTGGGCCAGGTGGCCGATGATCAGGCTGCGGGTGGCTTCGGCCTGGATTTTCGGCAGGCCCTGGGCGTTTTTTGCCAATTGGTCGCGGCGCGTGGCCAGCAACTCGGCGGCGACAATCTTGCGGCCCAGGGGCGATTGGAAAAACGCCAGGGCCGGTTTCGGGTCTGTCAGGTGCTTGCGCAGTTGCGCCTCGGCACGTTGGTCCATGGCCTGGGCGGCAAAGCGTTTATTGCTGTTGTCCACCAGCGCCTGGTACACCACCGGCGGCAGGCTGTTGCGGTAGCGTTGCTGCGCGGCACTGAGGGCGTCATTGAAATGCGCACGTTGCTCGGCCCAGCCGGCGACCTTGTACAGCTGGTCATGGCCGTCTGCCCAAGCGGGCAAAACGCAGAACATCAACACGGAAAAAAACAAACGACGCATATGGACTCCTGTCAGTCGGCCACTATTGTCCGTGTCGGGCGTAGGATTTGTCGAGAAGTCCTATCAGCCACCTGACTAAAGTGTATTCAGACGCTCAGCGGCTCTGTCGGATTCATAGGCGTATGGATACTATGCGCGCCATGCAAATACCCCTCGATCACCCGCTGCTGCAACGCATCGTTGACGACCTGGCCGAAAAAGGCTGGTCGCAGCAGAATGGCTTCCTGCCCCAGGCTCTGACCCTGGAACTCGCTGCTGAGTGCCATAAACGTGCGGCAGAGGGTGAACTGGCACCCGCGGCGGTGGGGCGCGGGCCGGCCCAGGAGATCCGCGAGGGCATTCGCGGTGACCATATCCAGTGGTTGGAGGCGGGTGACGCGGCTGTCTGCGACACTTACATGGCGATCATGGACAGCCTGCGCCTGGCGATGAACCGCAGTCTGTTCCTCGGCCTGGAAGATTTCGAAAGCCACTTCGCGATGTACCCGCCCGGCGCGTTTTACCTCAAGCATGTGGACCGTTTTCGCGACGATGACCGGCGGATGGTCTCGGCGGTGATCTACTTGAACGACGCCTGGCTGCCCGAGCATGGCGGCCAGTTGCGCATGTACCTCAAGGGCGGCGTCGAATACGATGTGGTGCCCACCGGTGGTTGCCTGGTGGTGTTCCTGTCGGGCGAGGTGCCCCACGAAGTCCTGCCTGCCACGCGAGAGCGCCTGTCGTTGACCGGCTGGTTTCGCCGGCGGGGTAACGAGCCGTTTTAACCATGGAAAAGATTCTGGTCAGCCGCTGCCTGCTCGGGCACAAGGTGCGTTATGACGGCGGGGCCAGCGGCCCGTTCGATCAACTGGCGGCGTGGCAGGCCGAAGGCCGGGTGGTTGCGGTGTGCCCGGAGGTGGCGGGTGGTTTGCCGACGCCCAGGCCCTCGGCTGAAATCCCTGGCGGCCAAGGTATCGATGTGTGGGAAGGCCGCGCCCAGGTGCTCACCGCCGAAGGCGAAGACTTCAGCGCCGCATTCCTCGATGGCGCGCGCCAGGCGCTGGCATTGGTGCAGCGCCACGCAATCCGCATCGCCATCCTCAAGGCCAACAGCCCGTCCTGTGGCAATGTGCTGACTTATGACGGCACCTTCAGCGGCGTGAAGGTGAGCGGCGAAGGTGTCACGGCAGCACTGCTCAAGCGCCATGGGGTGCAGGTGTTCAGTGAGCTGCAATTGCCTGAGGCGGCGTTGGCGCTGGCCCATCTCTCAAGCCATACCTAGAACAAAATGTGGGAGCGGGCTTGCTCGCGAACGCGGAGTGTCAGTCAACTAATTTGCTAGCTGACACACCGTATTCGCGAGCAAGCCCGCTCCCACAGGTGATCTAGGGTGCCTTGACTACCGGTGTGTCACCCTCAAACCACTTCTGCGCCAGTGCCTTCAAGCGACCATCCGCCTTCACCCGCTCCAGCGCCTTATCCAGGCTGCTCTTGAACGCTGGATTGCCTTTCTGGAATGGAATCGCCAAGTCCGGCTTCACGCGATAAGGCTCGCTGAAATCGAACCGATCCCGCAGCTCGGCAGTCATAGCGATATGGTTGATAGCCACGTCGTACTTGCCGGTTTCCACGCCTGGCAACAGGTCGCTGTCGTCAGTGGTGATAAATGAGGGGCGTACGTCCATCTCCTTGGCCAGTTGCTCGCCCAACTCCACTTCAAAACCGGTGAGTTTCTCGCCGTCCTTGAAGTTGAAGGGAGGCGTGTTGGCTTCCAGTGCAATGCGCAGTTCGCCGCGATCATTGACGTCATCGATCAGTTCGGCATGAGCCAAGGGGCTCAGGAGGGACAGCAACAGTACAAGGCCAGGCGAAAAGCGCATGGTCACTCCTAAAGAATTCGTGTGAGCGAGGCGCTGTTGAGCATCGCTTTGCTATGGTGTTGAGTGCCTTGGACCGCGATTTGTCGCGAAGTTGTCATAACCCTACAAATTTCACAGAAAAACTGGAGAAACGAATGAAAGCCCTTTTGTCCCGTGCCACCCTGGCCAGCCTGTTGCTGGGTGCTTCGATGTTGGCCACAGCCGCCGACGGTATCCCTCGCAGCGCTCCACCTGAAGGTGCCAAGGTGTTTATCGTCTCGCCGAAAGATGGCGCCACCGTCGATAAAACCTTCACTGTAAAATTCGGCATGGAAGGCCTGAAGCTGGCCCCGGCCACCGACCAGGCGCCAGGCACCGGCCATCACCACCTGCTGATTGACCAAAAAGAATTGCCGGATGCGAAACTGCCGATCCCGGCCACCGACACTGTGATCCATTACGGCAAGGCCCAGACCGAGACCGAAGTGACCCTGACGCCCGGTAAACACACCTTGCAACTGGTGGCTGGCGACAAGCTGCACATGCAGTTCAACCCGACTGTAGCCTCCAAAGTCATCACGATTACCGTCAAGTAAGATTTGTTCAGACAAAAAAATGGGAGACCCCTGCGGGTCTCCCATTTTTTGTGCGGCGTTTAAAGCGTTAGAACAACACGCGGCTACGGATAGTGCCGTTGATGTGCTGCAGCTTCTCTTGCGCCAGGTCCGAGTACTCGGCGTCGACGTCGATCACCACGTAGCCGACCTTCTCGTTGGTTTGCAGGAACTGACCGGAGATGTTGATGCCGTTTTCCGCGAAGACTTTGTTGATCTCCATCATCACGCCCGGGATGTTCTGGTGGATGTGCAGCAGGCGGTGCTTGCCCGGGTGAGCCGGCAGGGCCACTTCCGGGAAGTTGACCGACGACACCGAGGTGCCGTTGTCGCTGTACTTGACCAGCTTTTCAGAGACTTCCAGGCCGATGTTGGCTTGGGCTTCAGCGGTGGAGCCGCCGATGTGCGGGGTCAGGATCACGTTGTCCAGGCCACGCAGCGGGCTTTCGAAGATGTCGTCGTTGGAGCGCGGCTCCACCGGGAACACGTCGATGGCGGCGCCGATCAGGTGCTTGTCCTTGATCGCCTCGGCCAGGGCGTCCAGCTCGACCACGGTGCCGCGTGCCGCGTTGATCAGGATGCCGCCTTTCTTGATCGCGCGGATTTCCTTCTCGCCGATCATCCACTGGGTTTCAGCGGTCTCTGGAACGTGCAGGGTGACGATGTCGGACATACCCAACAGCTCGGTCAGGCTCGACACCTGAGTGGCGTTGCCCAATGGCAGCTTGGTCAGGGTGTCGTAGAAGAACACCTGCATGCCCAGGCCTTCGGCCAGGACCGACAATTGAGTGCCAATCGAACCGTAACCGACGATACCCAGCTTCTTGCCGCGGATTTCGAAGGAGTTGGCCGCGCTTTTGATCCAGCCGCCACGGTGGCAGGAAGCGTTTTTCTCAGGGATACCGCGCAACAGCAGGATGGCCTCGGCCAAGACCAGCTCCGCAACGGAACGGGTGTTGGAATACGGTGCGTTGAACACCGCGATGCCGCGCTCGCGCGCTGCGTTGAGGTCGACCTGGTTGGTGCCGATGCAGAAACAGCCGACGGCCACGAGTTTCTTGGCGTGGTCGAAGATCTCTTCGGTCAGCTGAGTGCGGGAGCGAATGCCGATAAAGTGCGCGTCGGCGATCTTTTCCTTGAGCTGGGCTTCCGGCAGAGAACTGGTGATGTACTCAATGCTGGTGTACCCGGCGGCTTTCAGAACGTCGACAGCCGATGGGTGGACGCCTTCCAGAAGAAGGAACTTGATCTTGCTCTTATCGAGAGAAGTCTTGCTCATCTGCGTAAACCTGTATCCCGGAGAAAATTGGCAGGGAGTCGAGCAGCGCAAGCTGACCCGGACGGCAGGAAAGCCGTCACCGCAGAACGCCCTTTGGGTCTGTCCTGCGGGGGCGGTATGCTAGCATACGCACCCCGCTAAACACCTATTCCTGCGACGTGAAGCGTTCTCAGGATGACCATGAATTGTTCGAGAGTTCTGTCGATGACCCATCCTGCCCTGATTGATGAGCTGAAGACCCTGGTTGAGCCCGGCAAAGTGCTGACCGATGCAGACTCCCTGGAGGCTTACGGCAAGGATTGGACCAAGCACTTCGCACCCGCACCCACCGCCATCGTGTTCCCCAAGACCACCGAACAGGTACAGGCCATCGTACGTTGGGCCAATGCCCACAAGGTCGCGCTGGTGCCGTCCGGCGGTCGTACCGGCCTGTCGGCAGCGGCGGTGGCGGCCAATGGCGAAGTGGTCGTCTCGTTCGACTATATGAACCAGATCCTCGACGTGAACCTCACCGACCGCACCGCCGTGTGCCAGCCGGGCGTGGTCACCAAGCAATTGCAGAACGTCGCTGAAGAAAACGGCCTGTACTACCCGGTGGACTTCGCTTCGTCTGGTTCCAGTCAGATTGGCGGCAATATCGGCACCAATGCCGGCGGGATCAAAGTCATTCGCTACGGCATGACCCGCAACTGGGTAGCCGGCATGAAGGTGGTTACCGGCAAGGGCGATGTGCTGGAACTGAACCGCGACCTGATCAAGAACGCCACCGGCTATGACATGCGCCAGCTGTTTATCGGCGCTGAAGGCACCCTGGGTTTTGTGGTCGAAGCCACCATGCGCCTGGACCGTGCGCCGAAAAATCTCACGGCAATGGTGCTCGGCACCACCGACTTCGACTCGATCATGCCGGTGCTGCATGCGTTCCAGAGCAAGCTGGACCTGACGGCCTTCGAGTTCTTCTCCGACAAGGCCCTGGCCAAAGTCCTCGGCCGTGGCGATGTGCCGGCGCCGTTTGAGACCGAATGCCCGTTCTACGCCCTGCTGGAATTCGAAGCCACCACCGAAGAGGTAGCCAACCACGCCCTGGAAACCTTTGAACATTGCGTCGAGCAGGGCTGGGTGCTCGATGGCGTGATGAGCCAGAGCGAAACCCAACTGCACAACCTGTGGAAACTGCGCGAGTACATCTCCGAGACCATTTCCCACTGGACGCCGTACAAGAACGACATCTCGGTCACGGTCTCCAAAGTGCCGGCGTTCCTGAAAGAAATCGATGCGATCGTCGGCGAACACTACCCGGATTTCGAAATCGTCTGGTTCGGCCATATCGGCGACGGCAACCTGCACCTGAACATCCTCAAACCGGAAAACCTCAGCAAGGATGAGTTCTTCGCCAAGTGCGCCACGGTGAACAAGTGGGTGTTCGAAACCGTTGAGAAGTACAACGGCTCGATCTCCGCCGAACACGGCGTGGGCATGACCAAGCGCGATTACCTGACTTACAGCCGTTCGCCGGTTGAAATCGAGTACATGAAGGCCGTGAAAGCCGTGTTCGACCCGAACGGAATCATGAACCCTGGCAAGATCTTCGCTGTTTAACCGCACCTGAAGGAGTCGTTCCATGAGCTACCAGCACAAGTATGTCGACGGCACCAATATCCACTTCCCTGTGGGTAAAGTGGTGTGTATCGGGCGTAACTACGCCGAGCACGCCAAGGAGCTGGATAACCCGGTGCCCACCGAACCCTTGCTGTTCATCAAGCCGGGCAGTTGCGTGGTGCCGCTGGAAGGTGGTTTTACTATCCCGACCGAGCGTGGTTCGGTGCATTACGAAGCGGAAATCGCCGTATTGATCGGCAAGCCGTTGTCGACCAAGCCAAGCCGTGAAGAAGTGCTGGACGCTATCTCCGGCTTCGCCCCGGCCCTCGACCTGACCCTGCGTGACAAGCAGGCCGAGCTGAAGTCCAAGGGCTTGCCGTGGGAAATCGCCAAGTGCTTCGATGGCGCGGCGGTGATTGCGCCCTTTGTGGTTAGCAGCACCTTCGCGGACGTGACCGATATCGGCATTCGTTTGAGCATCAACGGCGAACTGCGCCAGGACGGCAACAGCGCTCAGATGCTCAACCCGATCGTTCCGATGATCCAGCACATGGCCGGGTGCTTCTCCCTGCAGGCAGGTGACGTGATTCTTACCGGCACTCCGGCGGGCGTAGGCCCGTTGAATGTGGGGGATGAGCTGGTGTTGGAGCTGGCGGGTGTGAACCGTTTCGAGAGCACCGTGCGCTGATTTCCAAATGTGGGAGGGGGCTTGCTCCCGATAGCGGTAGGTCAGCTACAAATAAGCTGGCAGACAGACCGCAATCGGGAGCAAGCCCCCTCCCACATTTGATTCTGTGCATCTGCAAAGTCCGGTGCTTTTGCATTTTTTTCACACACCATCCGGATAATCCCAGCCTCTTGCGCGCAGGCCGTTGAATCCTGTGCTATCCCATACAGCTGACTTTCTGGAAAAGCGCTCAATGGCCGTGCCTCTACCCACTTCGAAAACCTCGCTTCGCTCTCGCTTGTCCATGCGCTGGTATTCCTGGGTATTTTTGGCCGGGGCGATTCTGTATGGGGTTTCCTGGGCCATGCACTGGGACGATCGTGGTGTGCTGTGGTTGCTGGAGAGTTTCGAGAGCCCGGCTGAACGCCAGGAGAGTGTGTGGCTCCCGGACTACCACGCGGTCATCGACGCCAAGTTGTTGCCCGGTATGGAGAAGGACGAGGCCTCGGACCTGTCCTACAATCCCCAGACCAAAACCCTGTTTTCCGTCATGGGCAAAAACCCGTTTCTCGTTGAGCTGAGCTTGCAAGGTGACGTGCTGCGCAAGATGCCGCTTAACGGCTGGAACAACCCGGAAGGGCTGACCGTGATGGAAAACGGCCTGATGGCGGTGGTCGATGAGCGCCAGCACAGCCTGACCATCGTCAATGTCGACGCCGGTACCACGGCGTTGCACAAGGCCGACTTCCCGAGTTATGACCTTGGCCCGTCTGCGGACCAGAACAAAGCCTTTGAAGCCATTGCCTGGGACAAGCGCAACCAGCAACTGGTGCTGGGTGAAGAGCGGCCGCCGGCGCTGTTTACCTGGAAAAGCGATGGCAGCCAGAACCTGGTTGGCGACAAGCAAAAACTGGTCAGCACCGAACTCGACATGCGCAACCTGTCGGCGTTGGCCGTCGACCCACGAACCGGGCACTTGCTGGTGCTGTCAGCCGACTCCCACCTGTTGCTGGAACTGGACGAGAAGGGCGAGCAAGTCAGCTTCATGACTTTGCTTGGCGGCTTCAACGGCCTGAAAGACACTATCCCTCGCGCCGAAGGGGTCACCATGGACGAAAGCGGCAACCTGTACATGGTCAGTGAGCCAAACCTGTTCTATCGTTTTGAAAAGCAGAAGTAACCGACGAATTACGTCAGACTTTTCTTTATAAACGGCATTCGCCAGACAGTTCGGTGCGTTTAAGTTTAAATTCAGGCGACCTTGATATCTATTCGCCAGTTTTTTCTCTGAGCCCGCCACGATGCGCCGACTTGCCCGCCCCAAACCTGCTTTTTTCATCCTGCTGTTGCTTGCCCTGGTTGCTACCGGGATTGTTGCCCAGCAGTTCCGTCTGTTCGAACGCGCCTGGTTCAACTGGCAAGCGTGGCGCTTGCCCGCCGATGAGCGCTCTATTGGCCTGGCGGAGTACCGCGTCACTTTGGAAGGCCAGGTGATTGACGGGCTCGACGACGATGTCTCGGCCCTCACCTACGACCCGGTGCGCAAAAGCCTGTTTACCGTCACCAATAAAAATGCCGAGCTGGTCGAGCTGTCGCTGGAGGGCAAGATCCTGCGGCGCATTCCTTTGGTGGGCTTCGGCGATGCCGAAGCGGTGGAATTTATCAGCGACAACATCTACGTCATCAGCGATGAGCGACAACAGCGGCTGATCAAGGTGCATGTGGACGATGACACCCAATTCCTCGACGCCGCCGATGCAGAGCAAATGACCTTGGGCGTGCACATCGGTGGCAACAAGGGTTTCGAAGGGTTGGCCTACGACTCAGTAGGCAAGCGCCTGTTCGTGGCCAAGGAGCGCGACCCGATGCTGATCTACGAGGTCCACGGCTTCCCGCATTTCAAACCGGAAAAAACCTACTCGGTACACGTGATCAACAACCCCAAGCGCGATGCCGGATTGTTTGTACGCGACCTGTCGAGCCTGCAATACGACGAACGCAGCGGCCATCTGCTGGCGCTGTCGGATGAGTCGTTCCTGGTATTGGAGCTGGATATCGACGGGCGCCCCTTAAGCAGTTTGTCGTTGCTTAAGGGGCGCCATGGCCTGAGCAAGCGCGTGCCCCAGGCCGAAGGAATCGCTATGGACGACGACGGTACCTTGTATATGGTCAGCGAGCCGAACCTGTTCTACGTGTTCAAGAAGCCCTAATCAGAACATCCATTGCACGCCCAGTGAATAGCCGGTCTGGCTGCCTTCGGCATGCCCCAGGCGGCCATTGACCTCGGCATACACCCCCAGCTGTGGGGTGATCGCCAATTGGCTGCCGACTTGCGCGCGGCCAAAGCTCTTGTCCGGTGAGCCGAGCCGAGCGGTGCGCGCCTGGCCATCAGCGCGTGCGGTCAGTTGCAGGTCGTCCAGGCGGCCGTCGGCCAATTCCTTGACCCAGGCGATGTCGCCATACGGCATCAGGCTCAGGCCATAGGGCAGGGCGACCGCGCCACGCACGCGCCAGCCGAGGCTGGCTTCCAGGGAATCGAAAGACTGTTCTTCATACTCCAGGGCCGTGCGCAGGTTCTGTTTTTCGTGGAACTTGTCGATGCGGTAGTGGCTGTAGTCCAGGCCGGCGAAAGGCCCGCTCTTGAGGGCGCCGAAATCAAAGTCATAGCCGCCCAGGACTCGTGCGCCCAATGCCAGGGCATCGGCCTCGCCGGTCAATTGTTGATTGAGCAGGATCGGCCCGCCATTGGCCTGGATGACCAGGTTGCGCTTGGAGTCGAAGCGCGTGTGGCCGACGCTCAGGTCACCGGCCAACCAGCTTGGCCCGCCATCGTTGAGCAACGCATAGGCGGCTGCCTGCCAAGTGTCGCTGTCCAGTTTGCCGCGATGCTCGAGTTTGTCGCGCCCATTGAGGTAGCTCAGGCTGGCGCCGATATTCAGGCTCGAGGTCAGTTGATAGTCGCCGAGGGCATGCAGGCCCAGGCGCCGGGCTTCGGGGTTGGGAGCGCTGTCGAAGCCACTGTCCGGGTTGTATTCGCCATCCACACCGAGCTCGCCATCAAAGCTGCCGACTTCACGGCTGGCGGCCTGCAGGGTCAGCCAGCGGCGATCATGCAGGCGCACCATGGCCTGATGCTGGCGTTGCAGGTTGTCTTGCATGTTGCGTGCAACGGCACCGCCGGACGCTGTTGAGGCCATCAGGTCGGCGTTGGTCAGTTCCAGTACCAGGCGGCTGAGCAGGCGCGAGTAATCACGCAGGCGCTGGTCGATGCGCGCCTGGCCGAAGGCATCGGTGAGCACGGCTTTGTTGTCTTCTTTAGGGTCGTGCCAGGTGGAGCCGCCGGGGATTTTCGGGTTGTCGGTCTGGGTGTAGCCGTCCAGGTCGCCCAGTTCCCAATTGGTGGCTTCTATATAAAGGATTGGGATGTTGAGCGGTTCAAAGGCCTCGCCATCGCTGCAACAGCCCGTGCCCTTGGGGTATTTCGCGTCCAGGCCAGGGTTGGTGAACAGTGGGATGTTCAATTCCTTGGCGATCTGGAACGTGTGCTCGCGCAAGGAAGTCAAGCCCGGGTTGTCGGTGCTGTTCTGGCCGGCGTGGGCATACATCATGTCGCCGGTGATCAAGCTGTCGAGGTTGATCATCGCGAGCATATTGGCGCGCTGGCTGGCACTGAGTGAGTCGACAAAGGCCCGGGAGCCGCGCAAGCCTTCTTCTTCCGCGCCGAAGCCGACTATTTGCAGGCCATTTTCCAATGGCAGGCCGCCGAGGTTCTTCGCCACCTCGGTCAACACGCTGGCGCCGGAACCATTGTCGTCCAGGCCTTGCAGGGCCGGGCGGCCAAAGTAGGTGTCGAAATGCGCGCCAATCACCACGTACTGCGGCTGGGTGCCGGCGGCGTAGGCCACGACGTTTTGCGAAGCACGGCTGCCGCTGTTCCAGGTGAAGTCCTGGCGGCTGATGGTATAGGCCGTGCCCATCTGGCTTTGCATCCAATCCGCAGCACCGGCGAAATTAGCCGTGCCGCGATAACGACCGGGGTAGTCGTTGATCAGTTTTTCCAGGGTGGTGTTGGCGTGCTGGCCGTAATCGTAGGCGTGGGCTTGCGTGGACAGCAGGGCACCGGCAACGCTGATGGCGAAGGCGAGGGGCTTGATCACAAGGGTCTTCCTTGAGGTGAGGGAGATGTTCAGGCCCAGACCCTTTGCACAATGCGCGCCTCATTCCGTGGGCGGCTGCAAATTGGCGCATTGTTAAACGCGTGGGTCGCGTGGCTGTAATTTGTAACGGATTGGATACCAAGTAGGGCGGGGCGTGCCGTGATCGAGCGCACGGTTTTGGAGAGGAGTGCTGCAAATGTGGGAGGGGGCTTGCTCCCGATTGGGTGTATCAGTACCAGATATTCTGACTGACACACTGCTATCGGGAGCAAGTCGAATCGTCGCACCGCCCCTCCCACATTGGTGTGGTGGTGTTCTTAAGCCTTGAGAGTTTTCACACCTTCGGAGGTACCCAGCAGCAACACATCCGCCGGGCGCGCAGCGAACAGGCCGTTGGTGACCACGCCCACAATGGCGTTGATCTGCGTCTCCAGCTCCACCGGGTTGGTGATCTGCATATTGAACACGTCAATGATGATGTTGCCGTTGTCGGTCAACACACCTTCGCGGTACACCGGGTCGCCGCCCAGTTTCACCAGCTCGCGGGCCACGTGGCTGCGGGCCATGGGGATGACTTCCACCGGCAGCGGGAATGCACCGAGTACCGGCACCAGCTTGCTGGCATCGGCGATGCAGATGAAGGTCTTGGCCACGGCTGCGACGATCTTCTCGCGGGTCAGGGCAGCGCCGCCGCCTTTGATCAGGTTCAGGTGTTCGTCGCTTTCATCGGCGCCATCGACATAGAACTCCAGGTCGCTCACGGTGTTGAGCTCGTACACTGGAATGCCATGGCCTTTAAGGCGGGCGGCGGTGGCTTCGGAGCTGGCCACTGCGCCGTCGAACGCGCCCTTATGCTGGGCCAGTGCGTCGATAAAGCAGTTGGCGGTGGAACCGGTGCCGACGCCGACGATGCTCTTGTCGTCGAGTTTAGGAAGGATTAAATCGACAGCGGCCTGGGCCACTGCCTGTTTGAGTTGATCCTGGGTCATGCGGGCTCCGGAACGGGCGGGGAGTTATCGAGGGCGGCGAGTATAACCCAACAAAACCTCGGGATTCGTGTGGTCGCCCGGCCAAACGCTGGGTTAGACTCCTTGGCCCTGCCCAACCCGTGAAGTAGATGCCTGCCGATGCTTGAACACTACGTCAAAAAAATCCTCACCTCGCGCGTTTACGACGTTGCCGTGGAAACCCCCTTGCAGACTGCCCGCCAGCTCTCCGAGCGGCTGGGTAACAAGATTTGGCTCAAGCGCGAAGACTTGCAGCCGGTGTTCTCGTTCAAGATTCGTGGCGCCTACAACAAGCTGACCCAGTTGACCGCTGAAGAGCGTGCGCGTGGCGTGGTGACGGCTTCGGCGGGCAACCATGCCCAGGGCCTGGCGCTGGCGGCCAAGGTGTTGGGGGTCAAGGCCACTATCGTGATGCCCAAGACTACCCCGGAGATCAAGATCGAAGGCGTGCGCTCCCGTGGCGGCAAGGTGGTGTTGCACGGTGATTCCTTCCCGGAAGCGCTGGCCTACTCGCTCAAGCTGGTCGACGAAAAAGGCTACGTCTACATTCACCCCTACGATGATCCGCACACCATTGCCGGGCAGGGCACCGTGGCGATGGAAATCCTGCGCCAGCACCCTGGGCCGCTGGACGCGATTTTCGTACCGGTGGGCGGCGGCGGCCTGATCGCCGGCATCGCCGCGTATGTGAAGTACCTGCGCCCGGAGATCAAGATCATCGGCGTTGAGCCAGACGACTCCAACTGCCTGCAAGCCGCCATGGCCGCGGGCGAGCGTGTGGTATTGCCGACCGTCGGGATCTTCGCCGATGGCGTGGCGGTGGCGCAGATCGGCCAGCACACCTTCGACATCTGCAAGGACTATGTGGATGAGGTGATCACCGTCAGCACCGACGAAATCTGCGCGGCGATCAAGGACATCTACGACGACACCCGCTCTATCACTGAGCCGGCAGGCGCGTTGGGCGTGGCCGGGATCAAGAAGTACGTCGAGACCCATGGCGTCAGCGGCCAGACCTTTGTCGCCATCGACTCCGGGGCCAACGTCAACTTCGACCGCCTGCGCCATGTGGCCGAGCGTGCCGAGCTGGGTGAAGGCCGCGAAGCGATTATCGCCGTGACCATTCCCGAGCAGCCAGGCAGCTTCAAGGCGTTCTGCGAGGCTGTGGGCAAGCGCCAGATCACCGAATTCAATTACCGCTACCACTCTGGCAGTGAGGCGCACATCTTCGTTGGCGTGCAGACCCACCCGGAAAACGACCCACGCAGTGCCTTGATCGCCAGCCTGACCCGCCAGGGTTTCCCGGTGCTGGACCTGACCGAGAACGAACTGGCCAAGTTGCACATTCGCCATATGGTCGGCGGGCATGCGGCCAAAGTCAGCGACGAGCTGGTGTTTCGCTTCGAATTCCCGGAGCGTCCGGGGGCGTTGTTCAACTTCCTCCACAAGCTGGGCGGGCGCTGGAACATCTCGATGTTCCACTATCGCAACCACGGCGCGGCCGACGGGCGCGTAGTGGCAGGCCTGCAAGTGCCGGCGGATGAACGCCACCTGGTACCGGCGGCCCTGGCGCAAATCGGCTACCCGTACTGGGATGAAAGCGAAAACCCGGCTTACCAGTTGTTCCTCGGTTGAGCGACTACGCTGACTGAGCGGCCTTTTAAGGAATCGAGACCATGGAAACGCTGACCACCCTCAAGGTTATCCACATCACCGCCACTGTGTTGCTGCTGCTCAGCGGCCTCGGCCTGGCCATATTGGCCTGGCGTAAGCGCAGCGCCGGCCCGGCGGTTACGGTGCAACGTCCGTGGGCATTTGTCTGGCTGCTGATGGGCGTTTGCCTGGTCAGCATGCCGTTCACCGGTTGGTGGCTGGTGCACCTGCTCGGCTGGCCATTGGGGCAGACCTGGATCCTGGGTTCCAGCATCCTCTACACCGTGGCGGCGCTGGCGTGGTTCTGGCTGGTGGCGCGGCTTAATCGCCTGCGTAAGGGCGAGGGCGGTAGCCTGAATTTCACCTTGGTGTTGGCGGTGGTCAGTCTGGTGGGGTTTGTGGCGATTGCCGGGCTCATGGGTGCCAAGCCGGTATAAGGCTTGAGACCGAGTTGCCTTCATTCGCGAGCAAGCCCGCTCCCACATTTTGACCCTGCTTTCATGCTGGAACTCGGTCAAGTGTGGGAGCGGGCTTGCTCGCGAAGGCATTCTCAGCCGCGCAGAGTAATCACCGGCCAACCGCGCTTCTGGGCCTCAGCCCGCAAATTCGGATCCGGATCCACCGCCACCGGATGCGCCACCTGCTCCAGCAACGGCAAATCATTCATCGAATCGCTATAGAAGTAGCTGTCTTCCAGGCTGTACCCAGTCTCTTCCAGCCAACGGTTCAAGCGCGTCACCTTGCCTTCGCGAAAGCACGGCACATCGGTGCTGCGCCCGGTATAGCGGCCGTCCAGCATTTCGCATTCGGTGGCGATCAGGGTCTCCACGCCCAACCGTGCGGCAATCGGCGCGGTGACGAAGCGGTTGGTCGCGGTGATGATCACCAGCGTGTCGCCGGCGGCGCGGTGCCTGGCCAGCAGTTCCACTGCTTGCGGCAGCATCAGCGGTTCGATGCAGTCGCGCATGAAGTCTCGGTGCCATTCGTCCAACTGGGCCATCTCGGTGCGGCCGAGGATTTCCAGGCTGAAGTTCAAGTAGGCGGCGTTGTCGAGCTTACCGGCCAGGTAATCCTGGTAGAACTCGTCGTTGCGGGCCTTGTAGGCTACCGGGTCGAGAATCCCGCGTTCACACAGGTAATCGCCCCAGGCGTGATCGCTGTCACCGCCCAGGAGCGTGTTGTCCAAGTCGAATAAAGCCAGGCGCATTGCAGTTACTCGCTGAAAAGTCTGTAAAAAGGCGTCCAGAATACGGTCTTTTCACAAGAGTGCACATAAGGTAAGAAGCCTCGTTGCCGCTGGAACAACCTTTGTGGAACAATGCGGTGACATGCGTTTGCGAGGTTGTTGCCGTGATCGACCCCGATGGTTTCCGTCCTAATGTCGGGATTATTCTTACGAATGATGCCGGACAGGTGCTATGGGCTCGCCGAATCAACCAAGATGCTTGGCAGTTTCCTCAAGGTGGAATCAACCCCGACGAAACCCCTGAAGACGCCTTGTACCGTGAGTTGAACGAAGAAGTCGGCCTTGAGCGTGAAGATGTGCAAATTCTGGCCTGTACCCGTGGCTGGTTGCGCTATCGTTTGCCGCAACGTTTGGTGCGTACCCACAGCCAACCGCTGTGCATCGGCCAGAAGCAGAAATGGTTTCTTTTGCGCCTGATCTCCAATGAGCAGCGGGTGCGGATGGATTTGACCGGTAAACCGGAGTTCGATGGCTGGCGCTGGGTCAGCTATTGGTACCCGTTGGGCCAGGTGGTGACATTCAAGCGCGAGGTTTATCGTCGCGCTCTCAAAGAGCTTGCCCCGCGCCTTTTAGCGCGCGACTGACGACGGAGTTCGACCCCGAGCCATGCTCAATACGCTGCGCAAGATCGTCCAGGAAGTTAACTCCGCCAAGGATCTCAAGGCGGCGTTGGGGATTATTGTGTTGCGCGTCAAGGAAGCCATGGGCAGCCAGGTCTGCTCGGTTTACCTGCTGGACCCCGAGACCAACCGTTTTGTGCTGATGGCCACGGAGGGCTTGAACAAGCGCTCCATCGGCAAGGTCAGCATGGCGCCCAATGAAGGTCTGGTGGGCCTGGTGGGGACGCGTGAAGAACCCCTGAACCTCGAACATGCGGCCGACCACCCGCGTTATCGCTACTTTGCTGAAACCGGTGAAGAGCGCTACGCCTCGTTCCTTGGCGCGCCGATCATTCACCACCGCCGCGTTGTCGGCGTGTTGGTCATCCAGCAAAAAGAACGCCGCCAGTTCGACGAAGGTGAAGAAGCCTTCCTCGTGACCATGAGCGCGCAGCTTGCCGGGGTTATCGCCCACGCCGAAGCGACGGGCTCGATTCGCGGCCTGGGGCGCCAGGGCAAGGGCATCCAGGAAGCCAAGTTTGTCGGCGTTCCGGGTTCTCCGGGCGCGGCGGTCGGTACCGCGGTGGTCATGCTGCCCCCGGCTGATCTGGACGTGGTGCCGGACAAGTCCGTCGACGACATCGACGCTGAAATCAAACTGTTCAAGACCGCCCTTGAAGGCGTGCGCGCCGACATGCGCAACCTGTCGACCAAGCTGGCCACCCAGTTGCGCCCCGAAGAACGGGCGCTGTTCGACGTGTACCAGATGATGCTCGACGACGCGTCCCTGGGCAACGAAGTCAAGACCGTGATCAAGACCGGTCAGTGGGCCCAGGGCGCGTTGCGCCAGGTGGTCACCGATCACGTCAACCGCTTCGAAATGATGGATGACGCCTACCTTCGTGAGCGGGCCTCTGATGTGCGCGACCTCGGTCGCCGTCTGCTGGCGTACCTGCAGGAAGACCGCAGCACCAACATGGTCTTCCCCGCTAACACCATCCTGGTCAGTGAAGAATTGACGGCCACCCAGCTCGGCGAAGTGCCTGAGGGCAAGCTGGTGGGCCTGGTCTCGGTATTGGGCTCGGGTAACTCCCACGTCGCGATCCTGGCCCGGGCCATGGGTATCCCGACGGTGATGGGCCTGGTGGACCTGCCGTACTCGAAGGTCGATGGCATCGACATGATCGTCGATGGGCATCGCGGCGAGGTTTTCACCAACCCCAGCGACGTGCTGCGCAAGCAATATGCCGAAGTGGTGGAAGAAGAGAAGCAACTGGCACAGGGCCTCGATTCGTTGCGCGAGCTGCCCTGCATAACGCTCGACGGCCACCGTGTTCCGTTGCTGGTCAACACTGGCCTGCTGGCGGATGTAGCGCGTGCGCAGCAACGTGGCGCTGAAGGGGTGGGGCTGTATCGCACCGAAGTGCCGTTCATGATCAACCAGCGTTTTCCGAGTGAGAAGGAGCAGCTGGCGATTTATCGCGAGCAATTGCAGGCCTTCCACCCGTTACCGGTGACGATGCGCAGCCTGGATATTGGCGGCGACAAGTCACTGTCGTATTTCCCGATCAAGGAAGACAACCCCTTCCTTGGCTGGCGTGGCATTCGCGTTACCCTCGACCATCCTGAAATTTTCCTTGTCCAGACCCGCGCCATGCTCAAGGCCAGCGAGGGTTTGAACAACCTGCGTATCCTGCTGCCGATGATCTCCGGCACCCATGAGCTTGAAGAAGCCCTGCACCTGATCCACCGCGCCTGGGGCGAAGTCCGCGACGAGGGCGCCGACGTGCCGATGCCGCCGATTGGCGTGATGATCGAAATCCCGGCTGCGGTGTACCAGGCCAAGGAACTGGCGCGTCAAGTGGACTTCCTGTCGGTGGGCTCCAACGACCTGACCCAGTACCTGCTGGCCGTGGACCGCAACAACCCACGGGTGGCCGACCTCTACGACTACCTGCACCCGGCGGTGCTGCAAGCCCTGCAACACGTGGTGCGCGACGCCCATGCCGAAGGCAAGCCGGTGAGCATCTGCGGTGAAATGGCCGGCGACCCGGCGGCGGCGGTGCTGTTGATGGCGATGGGTTTTGACAGCCTGTCGATGAACGCCACTAACTTGCCGAAGGTGAAATGGATGCTGCGCCAGGTTGAATTGAGCATGGCCAAGGATTTGCTGGCCGAGCTGATGACCATCGACAACCCGCAAGTTATCCACAGCTCGCTGCAACTGGCCCTGAAGAACCTGGGGTTGACCCGGATGATCAACCCGGCTTCTGCCAAAACCCTCTAGCGCCTGGCGCCGATCAAAATGTGGGAGGGGGCTTGCTCCCGATAGCGGTGTATCAATCAGACTTCTGGTGACTGATGCCCTGCAATCGGGAGCAAGTCGAATCGTCGCACCGCCCCTCCCACATTGGTTTTGTGGTGGGGTTAAAAATTGAGTTCGACTTCGCCCAACTGGCCGCCATAAGGCCCAAAGCTGCGCTCCACCATCCGCCGCGTGCCATCGGCATTCACAATCAGCGCCGTACTCGCCCGTGTCCCATAGCTGGGGCTGGAAATGAACACGCTCGACAGCAGGCTTTCGGTCGCCAAGCCCACGCCGGTGTCCGGCAGCTCGGCAAACGGCGCCGTGTGCGGATCGCTCAAAACCCCCAGCAAGGCTTCCGGCTGTGGGTCTTCCAATAACTCGCTGAACGCAGCTTTGGCTTTGAGCAACTTCGGCCACGGCGTATCCAGCCCGGCATTGGACAGCCCATAGACTCCCGCTGCCAGCAGTGTCGGCTCGGTGTCATTGGCGTTGTAGTGCCACAGCTCATCCTGCGTGCCTAGCAGCAGGTTAAACCCGGCATATTCAATCGATCGTCCATTAACGTCGGCTAAATAATCGTCAATGGGTAGCGAACCACTGAGAAAGCGCGCCACCAGTTCGCCACGTGACTTGCGTGCCGGTGGCTGGTGCGGGTCGCGAATATTGGTGAGGGCGGCGAAACGCCCCTCGGCACTGACCCCCAGCCAGGTTCCGCCGGCTTCCTGATCGCGGCCGGCGTAGACCTGGGGCGCATCCGCCCACTGGGCCAGCGGCAGGCTGGGGCGGGCGTAGAACTCATCGCGGTTGGCCGCGACGATCAGCGGCTGGGCATGGCCCGGTCGCCAGGCGAAAACAATCAGGCACATCGGGAGACCCCTTGTGTGTTTTTCTCAACTCTACCCACAGAACGGCAGGCGTTCCATCGCAACGAAGTTGGGCCGTGCGCCTTCCATCCGTTAACATGCCGGGCTGTTTGGTGTGTATGTGAACTTCTTAATTTGATATCGGCGCTGTAACGCAGGCTTAATCGCACATCGGCATGGTCCGGTGCGTCATGACTAAATGTTTTAACGAGGAGTCGCAATGCTGCCTTACCCGCAGATCGACCCGGTGGCCCTGGCCATCGGTCCGCTGAAAATCCATTGGTACGGGTTGATGTACCTGATCGGCATCGGCGGTGCCTGGCTGCTGGCTTCCCGGCGCCTGAACCGTTTCGATCCGACCTGGACCAAGGAGAAGCTCTCCGACATGGTGTTCTGGATGTCGATGGGGGTGATCGTCGGTGGGCGCCTGGGGTATGTGCTGTTCTACGATTTGCACGCGTATATCGCCAACCCGACGCTGATTTTCGAGGTATGGAAAGGCGGCATGGCCTTCCATGGCGGGTTTGTCGGCGTGATGATCGCCGCGTGGTGGTTTGGCCGCCGCAATGGCAAGTCGTTCTTCCAACTGATGGACTTCGTCGCACCGTTCGTGCCGATCGGCCTGGGCGCCGGGCGCATCGGTAACTTCATCAACGCCGAATTGTGGGGCAAGCCGACCGACGTGCCGTGGGCCATGGTGTTCCCGCCGTTCAGCGACCCGGCGCAATTGCCGCGCCACCCGTCGCAGCTGTATCAGTTCGCGTTGGAAGGCGTGGCACTGTTCCTTATCCTCTACATCTTCTCGCGCAAGCCACGCCCAACCATGGCCGTGTCGGGCATGTTCGCGCTGTTCTACGGGATTTTCCGCTTTATCGTCGAGTTTGTACGGGTGCCGGATGCGCAGTTGGGCTACCTGGCGTGGGGCTGGCTGACCATGGGTCAAGTCCTCAGCCTGCCGATGATCCTGGCGGGCCTGGGCATGCTGTGGTGGGCGTACAATCGCCCGCAACCGCTGAAGAACGCCGCGCTTTAAATTCGAATGCCGCGGCCCGGGTTTGAAGGGCCGCAGCTTCAACGATACGGGTAACTACATGAAGCAATATCTCGAACTGCTGCACGACGTCGTGACCAATGGCCTGACCAAGGGCGACCGCACCGGCACCGGCACCAAGGCCGTGTTCGCCCGTCAGTATCGGCATAACCTGGCCGACGGCTTCCCGCTGCTGACCACCAAGAAGCTGCACTTCAAAAGCATCGCCAACGAGCTGATCTGGATGTTGAGTGGTAACACCAACATCAAGTGGCTCAATGAAAACGGTGTGAAAATCTGGGACGAATGGGCCACCGAAGACGGTGACCTCGGCCCGGTGTACGGCGAGCAGTGGACAGCCTGGCCCACCAAGGACGGCGGCACGATCAACCAGATCGACTACATGGTGCACACGCTCAAGACCAACCCCAACAGCCGTCGCATCCTGTTCCACGGCTGGAACGTCGAATACTTGCCGGACGAAACCAAGAGCCCACAGGAAAACGCGCGCAACGGCAAGCAAGCCCTGCCGCCGTGCCACCTGTTGTACCAGGCGTTCGTGCATGACGGTCATCTGTCGATGCAGCTGTATATCCGCAGCTCCGACGTGTTCCTGGGCCTGCCGTACAACACCGCCGCGCTGGCGTTGCTGACCCATATGCTGGCCCAGCAATGTGACCTGATCCCCCACGAGATCATCGTCACCACGGGCGATACTCACGCCTACAGCAACCACATGGAACAGATCCAGACCCAGCTGGCGCGCACGCCGAAAAAACTGCCGGAACTGGTGATCAAGCGCAAGCCTGCGTCGATCTACGACTACAAGTTCGAAGACTTTGAGATCGTAGGCTATGAGGCCGACCCAAGTATCAAGGCCGATGTCGCTATCTAAAATCTGACGCTATCCAATGTGGGAGCAAGCCCCCTCCCACATTGGTTCAGTGTTCACTTGAGTTCAATGGCCGTGGCTTCTGCCCACATGTGAAGGCTCAGCCTCACTGGCCGCAATCCCACCGCTGACTTCCAACTGCTGCAAGATCCCGCACAGCTCCCCACCGCCGCAGCGTTGACGCAGGTCCAGCAACTGCTCCTGCAAGGCCAACAACCCATCGATCCGCGCTTTCACATGGTGGATATGTTCGTCGATCAACGCATTCACGCTTTCGCACTGGTCCTGGGGGCTATCGCGCAGCCCCAGCAGGCTGCGGATTTCCTCGAGGGTCATGTCCAGGCTGCGGCAATTGCGGATGAAGGTCAGCCGTTCGGTGTGGGCCTGGGTGTACACCCGGTAGTTGCCGTCGGTGCGCGCAGGTGGCGGCAGCAGGCTTTCCTTCTCGTAATAACGGATGGTTTCCACCGGGCAGTCGGTGAGTTTGGCCAGTTCGCCGATCTTCATCGCAGCAATCTCCAAATGGGTGCTTGACCCTATAGTGGCTACAGGGTCTTTACTTGGCAACAGGCACCTTTACGGACGCGACCTGATGAGCCACTCCATTCACACCCCGCACAAGCACGACCACAAGCACGATCATGATCATGATCACGACCATGCTCATGACCACGGCCATAAGCACGACCATGATCACGATCACAAGCATGATCATGCCCCGGCAAAACTCACTCCTGTGGATAGCCACGCCCACGCGGGCTCCTGCTGCGCCGGCGCTGCCGGGCCTGCGATAGTGACCCTGAGCGAGGCGCCCACCGCTGGCTCGCGCTTGAGCACCTTCCGCATCGAAGCCATGGACTGCCCCACCGAGCAGACGCTGATCCAGAACAAACTGGGCAAGCTCGCCGGCGTGCAGCAACTGGAATTCAACCTGATCAACCGCGTCCTCGGCGTCACTCACGACCTGCCGAGCACGGCGCCGATCATCGAGGCGATCAAGTCCATCGGCATGCAGGCCGACCCTATCGAGGAAGGCAGCCCCGCCGCCGCACCGCCCGCGAAGAAGCATTGGTGGCCGTTGGCACTTTCGGGCGTGGGCGCCTTGGGTGCCGAAGTGCTGCACTTCACCGGCGTGGCACCGACCTGGGTGATCGCGCTGGTGGCGCTGGTGTCGATCCTCAGCGGCGGCCTCACCACCTACAAAAAGGGCTGGATTGCCCTGAAAAACTTCAACCTGAACATCAATGCGCTGATGAGCATCGCGGTGACCGGTGCCATCCTGATCGGCCAGTGGCCGGAAGCGGCGATGGTGATGTTCCTGTTCACCGTGGCCGAGTTGATCGAAGCCAAGTCCCTGGACCGGGCGCGCAATGCGATCAGCGGCTTGATGCAGATGACCCCGGAACAGGCCACGGTGAAACAGGCCGACGGATCCTGGATGGAACAAGAGGTCAAAAGCATTGATCTTGGCGCGATCGTTCGGGTAAAGCCCGGCGAGCGCATCGGCCTGGACGGTGAAGTGACTTCTGGTCAATCCAGCATCGATCAGGCGCCCATCACCGGGGAAAGCCTGCCGATTGAAAAGACCGTTGGCGATAAAGTCTTCGCCGGCACTATCAACCAGGCGGGTTCCCTGGAGTACAAGGTCACTGCGGCGGCCAACAATTCGACCCTGGCGCGGATCATCCACGCCGTGGAGCAGGCTCAAGGGGCACGGGCGCCGACCCAGCGGTTTGTTGACAGTTTCTCGAAGGTCTATACCCCGGCAGTCTTCCTGTTTGCCTTGGGCGTGGCCGTGATTCCGCCGCTGTTCATGGCGGGTGTTTGGTTCGACTGGATCTATCGTGCCCTCGTGCTGCTGGTAGTGGCCTGCCCCTGCGCCTTGGTGATCTCTACGCCGGTGACCATCGTCAGCGGTCTGGCGGCGGCGGCGCGTAAAGGCATCCTGATCAAGGGCGGCGTGTACCTGGAGGGTGGTTACAAACTCGACTACCTGGCCCTCGACAAGACCGGCACCATCACCCACGGCAAGCCGGTGCAAACCGATTACCTGCCACTGTTCCCCAATATCGAAGACAGCGCCCCGGCGTTGGCCGCCAGTTTGGCCGGTCGTTCGGACCACCCGGTATCTCTGGCGATCGCCAGCGCGGCTGTGGATAAAAACCTGCCGATTCACGCTGTGGATAACTTCGAAGCCCTGGCCGGGCGCGGTGTGCGTGGTGATATCAACGGCCAGACCTATCACCTGGGTAACCACCGCCTGGTGGAAGACCTCGGCCTGTGCTCGCCAGCCCTGGAAGAAAAACTCTTCGCCCTGGAAAAACAAGGCAAATCCGTGGTGCTGCTACTGGACAAATCCGGCCCGCTGGCGCTGTTTGCCGTGGCCGACACCGTCAAGGACAGCAGCCGCGAAGCCATTCAGCAACTGCATGACCTGGGCATCAAGACCCTGATGCTCACCGGCGACAACACCCACACCGCCCAGGCGATTGCCAGCCAGGTCGGCATCGACCAGGCCCAGGGCGACTTGTTGCCCACCGACAAACTGCAAGCCATCGAAACCCTCTACGGCCAAGGCCATCGGGTGGGCATGGTCGGCGATGGCATCAACGATGCTCCAGCCCTGGCGCGGGCCGAGATCGGCTTTGCCATGGCGGCGGCGGGTACTGACACGGCTATCGAGACCGCCGACGTAGCGCTGATGGACGATGATTTGCGCAAGATTCCGGCTTTCATTCGGCTGTCGCGGCAAACGTCGAGTATCCTCAAGCAGAACATCGCCCTGGCGCTGGTGATCAAGGCGATCTTCCTGGCGGTCACGTTCATGGGCATGGCCACGATGTGGATGGCGGTCTTTGCCGACATGGGCGTGAGCCTGCTGGTGGTGTTCAATGGCCTGCGTCTGTTGCGCAAATAGAGGATGAGAGGGTGGTGTGCTGAGTGCTGAGTTAAAGGCGTTTTTCATGGTCGCCCGCCTGGGCAGCATTACCCAGGCGGCGAAAAAACTCGGCCTCAGCCAGCCCACCGTGACTACCCAGATCCGTAACCTGGAAAGCCAGTACGGCGTTGAGTTGTTCTATCGGGGCGGCCGCCGCCTCACCGTCAGCGATGAAGGTGCGCGGCTGCTGCCGATGGTCAAGGCGCTGTTGCAGCAGGAAGCGGATATCGAGTTTTTCCTGCGCAACAACGGCCAGGTCCAGGGGGCGCTGCGGATTGCCGCGACGGCGCCGTATTACATCCTCGACCTGGTCAAAGCCTTTCGTGAGCGCCTGCCACAAGTGGAAGTCTCGGTGGAAATCGGTAACTCCCAGCAGGTGCTCGAGGCGCTGGATGACTACCGCGTCGATGTCGCCGCCTCTTCGCAATTACTGGAAGACTCCCGCCTGATCCGCCGCGTGCTGGGTACCGACCCGTTGGTGCTGGCGGTGCATCGCAATCACCCGTTGGCCAAGCTCGATCATGTGCCGTTGAGCGCGCTGGCCGGGCATACGCTGCTGATGCGCGAGGCGGGCTCCACCACCCGAAGGCTGACTGAAGAGATGTTGCGGGGCGCCGGCGTGGGTTATGGGCCGTTGCTGGAGATCGGTAGCCGTGAGTCGATTCGTGAGGCGGTGCTGCGCAATATCGGCATCAGCATCATCGCGCGCCAGGAAGTGCCCCATGACCCGCAGTTGCGGGTACTGACTATCGAAAATGCGCCGCAGATTCCGGAGTATCTGTATTGCCTCAAGGAGCGAAAAGGTGCGCGGTTGCCGGCGGCGTTTTTAGGGTTGGCGCAGGAAATGTCACCAATCTAAGTTCTGTGGCTGGCTTGAGGGCCAATCGGGAGCAAGCCCCCTCCCACATTTTGACCGCATTCTCATGTTGGAACCCGGCCAACTGTGGGAGGGGGCTTGCTCCCGATAGCGATAGGCCTGGCGACTCATCTCCATGAGTCCTACACAAATCTACCAATACCACTATCACCCCATTTTGCCTTTCTGCCACAACACCTACGCATTGCCTGCCTAGCATGGCCTTCATCAGTTAGATGAGGTGCCTTGCATGAACACAGTCCTGACCCAACCCGGCGCGCCCATGAAGGTGCGCGGGGTCCAGAAACGCTTTGGCGCCTTCACCGCGCTGGATAACGTGTCCCTGGACGTCGCCGCCGGCGAACTGGTGTGTCTGCTCGGCCCCTCCGGCTGCGGAAAGACCACGCTGCTGCGCTGCATCGCCGGGCTGGAACGCCAGGACAGCGGTGAGCTTTACCTGGGCGAGCGTGATGTTTCCCTGCTGCCACCCCAGGCTCGGGACTACGGCATCCTGTTCCAGTCCTACGCGCTATTCCCCAATCTCACCGTGGAAGCGAATATCGGCTATGGCCTCACCGGCAGCGGCCGCGATGAAGTACGCAAGCGTGTTGGGCAGATGCTTGAACTGGTCGGCCTGGTCGGCAGCGAAAAGAAATACCCCGGCCAACTCTCCGGCGGCCAACAACAACGGGTCGCCCTGGCCCGTGCACTGGCGCCAGCGCCTTCGTTGTTGCTGCTGGATGAACCGATGTCGGCCCTCGATGCCCGGGTGCGTGAGCATTTGTGCACCGAGCTGCGCCAGCTGCAACGGCGCCTGGGTATCACCACCTTGATGGTGACCCACAACCAGGACGAAGCCATGTTGATGGCGGACCGCATTGCCGTGATGAACAACGGCAAGGTCGAGCAGTACGCTACGCCCCAGGAAATCTACGACCGCCCGGCCACGCCGTTCGTGGCGGAGTTTGTCGGCCAGGGCAATTGGCTGCCGTTCAGCCGCAACAGTGCCAGCCATGCCCAGGTCGGCGGGATGAATATGCGCCTGGCCGACGATGCGGGCGTGGCCAAGTCCGGCCGCCTGTTCTGCCGCCCGGAAGCCATCAGCGTCAACCCGCCGGTGCATGAAGAAAACCTGTTCCCGGCCAAGGTTCGCGAGATCACCTTTCTCGGTAACCGCTGCCGCATGAGCTTTGAACTGGAACAATTGCCGGGCCATCCGTTACTGGCCGAGCTGGCTCCCGAAGCCATGCCGCGCCTGGGCGCCCAGGATATCTGGGTAGCGTTACCGCCGCGCAGCCTGCAGGTGTTTGCCTGAGATGGCCGCTGTCATGACACTGCCGGTAGCGCGTCAGGTGTCCCGCGCCGAATTGGGCGACCGTATCTTCGTAGTCGGCGGCAAATGGCTCTGGCTGGGCCTGTTGGTGGTGGCGGTCTTGCTGCCGCTGCTGGCGATCTTCTGGCGCGGCTTCAGCAGCGAAGCCGGGCAGGGTGGTGGCCTGGTGGCTGCGCGAGAATTGGTCACCAGCGCCAACTTTCACTGGTTGCTGGGCAATAGCCTGAAAGTTTCCCTCAGCGTGGCGGCCATCGTCGTACCGCTGGCCTATCTGTTTGCCTACGCGCTGCAACGCACGCTGATTCCCGGCAAAGCTGTCTGGCGTGGCCTGTCGTTGCTGCCGTTGATGGCGCCGTCGATGCTGCCGGGCATTGCGCTGGTCTACCTGTTCGGCAACCAGGGCATGCTGCGCGGCTTGCTCTCGGACAATATCTACGGCTTCTGGGGCATTGTGCTCGGCGAAGTGATCTACACCTTTCCCCATGCGTTGATGATCCTGCTGTCGGCGTTGTCCCTGGCGGATGCACGCTTGTTCGACGCCGCTTCGAGCATGGGCGCCAGCCCGGCCCGGGCGTTTCGCAGCATTACCTGGCCGGCCACGCGCCAGGCGGTGTTCGCCGCGTTCTGCCTGGTGTTCACCCTGACCATCACCGACTTTGGTGTGCCGGTGGTGGTGGGCGGCGATTACCAGGTGCTGGCGCTGGAAGCCTACAAGGCGGTGGTCGGCCAGCAACAGTTCGGGCGCGGTGCGTTGATCGGCATGGTGTTGCTGCTGCCGGCGCTGTTCAGCTTCGGTGTGGATGCCTGGTTGCGTCGTCGGCAGGGTGATGCCATGAGCGGTCGCGCCCAAGTGTTCCAGCCGGTGCCGTCGCGGCTGCGCGATGGCTGCTACCTGGCCATCGTGCTGCTGGTCTGTGCGGTGTTGCTGCTGGTGTTCGGCATGGCGGTGTACTCCTCGCTGGTGAAATTCTGGCCGTACAACCTGTCGCTGTCGCTCAACCACTACCAGTTTGAAGACACCGCCGGCGGCGGCTGGCTGGCCTATCGCAACAGCCTGACCATGGCGCTGTGCACGGCGTTGATCGGCAGCGTGCTGATCTTCACCGGCGCCTACCTGATGGAAAAGACCAGGGGTCAGAAAGGCCTGAACCTGGCGTTGCGCATGCTCAGCTTCGTGCCGATGGCGGTGCCGGGTCTGGTGCTGGGTCTGGGCTACGTGTTCTTTTTCAATCTCAACGGCAACCCGTTGCATGTGTTCTACGGGAGCATGGCGTTGCTGGTGGTGTGCACCATTGCGCACTACCTGACCACCGCACAGATGACCGCCACCACCGCCCTGCGCCAGCTGGACGCCGAGTTCGAAGCCGCCGCGTTGTCGCTCAAGGCGCCGCTGTACCGCCACTATCTGCGCGTTACGGTGCCGATCTGCCTGCCGGCGCTGCTGGATATCCTGCGCTATCTGTTTGTGTCGGCGATGACCACCGTGTCAGCCGCGATCTTCCTCTACAGCCCCGACACCATCCTCGCCGCCGTCGCCGTGTTGAACATGGACGACGCCGGCAATGTGGGCGGCGCCGCGGCCATGTCGACCTTGATCCTGTTCACTTCGGCCGGCGTCTCGCTGTTGCTGGCGTGGGCTTCACGTGGCGCGCTGCGTCGCTCCCAAGCCTGGCGCCAGACCGCGCCCGGCCAATAAACATCCTGAAGGAGGTGCTCCATGTTCAAGCCCCTGGCGCTGGTCGCTGCGGTACTCACTGCATTCAGCCTGAATGCCTTCGCCAAGACCGAGTTGACCGTGTACACGGCCCTCGAAGCCGAGCAATTGAAGACCTACAAAAAAGCCTTCGAGCAGGCCAACCCCGACGTCGAGATCAAGTGGGTACGCGATTCCACCGGCATCATCACCGCTAAGCTTCTGGCCGAGAAAGACCGCCCGCAGGCTGACGTGGTGTGGGGCCTGGCTGCCTCCAGCCTGGCGATCCTCGACCAGCAAGGCATGCTGGACAACTACGCACCCAAAGACCTGGACAAAATCGGCAAAAACTACCGCGACGCCGCCAACCCGCCGGCCTGGGTCGGCATGGACGTGTGGGCCGCGACCATCTGCTTCAACACCATCGAAGCCGAAAAGCAGGGCCTGACCAAGCCAGTGAGCTGGCAGGACCTGACCAAGCCTGAGTACAAGGGCAAGATCGTGATGCCTAACCCGGCGTCGTCCGGCACCGGCTTCCTGGATGTCAGCGCCTGGTTGCAGACCTTCGGCGAGAAGCAAGGCTGGCAATACATGGACGACCTGCACCAGAACATCGGCCAGTACGTTCACTCCGGCTCCAAGCCGTGCAAGCTGGCAGCTTCGGGTGAATTCCCGATTGGTATTTCGTTTGAATACCCGGCCGTACAGCTCAAACGCCAGGGTGCGCCGCTGGATATCATCCTGCCCAAGGAAGGCCTGGGCTGGGATATCGAAGCGACGGCGGTGATCAAGGGCACTGCCCATGCCGACGCGGCTAAAAAGCTCGCTGACTTCTCCGCCAGCGCTGCGGCGATGGACCTGTACAAAGACAACTTCGCCGTCCTCGCCCAGCCGGGTATCGCCAAGCCGCAGACCGAATTGCCGGCCGACTACGAGCAGCGCCTGATCAAGAACGACTTCGCCTGGGCCTCGAAAAACCGCGACAGCATCCTGACTGAATGGCGCAAGCGTTATGACGGTAAGTCGGAAAAGGTGGCGGGTCAGTAATTTCTCGGTTTGGCTTGATGGCCTCATCGGGGGCAAGCCCCCTCCCACATTTTGATGTGTGAACACATTTCAAATGTGGGAGCGGGCTTGCTCGCGAAGGCGGCTTCGAATTCAGGACATCATGTAATGACACACCACAGCGACCTGTTGATCATCGGCGCCGGCATCCTCGGCCTGTCCCACGCTTATGCCGCGGCCAAGCGCGGCCTCAAGGTCAAGGTGTTCGAGCGCAGCGCCACGCCATTGGGCGCCTCGGTGCGCAACTTCGGCCAAGCGCTGGTCACCGGCCAGCCGCCGGGGCCGATGTTGGACCTGGCCCGCCAGAGCCGCGAGATCTGGGGCCAATGGGCGCAAGCGGCGGGCCTTGCGCTCAAGCGCAATGGCTCTTACCTGTTTGCCCGCACGGAAGCTGAGGAACATCTGCTCGAAGCCTTCTGCGCCGGGCGTGCCCGCGAACACGGCTACAACGTCGAGCTGCTGCAAGGCGCCGCGATGAAGGACCTGTATGCCGGCCAGTTCCGCCACCACCGCGCGGCGCTGCACGGAAAGGACGATCAGCAACTGTATTCCCGCGAGGCGATCCCGGCGCTGATCCAGTACCTGAGCCAGGCGTTGAAGGTGGAGTTTCACTTTTCCACCCTGGTGCGCGACGTTGAGCCTGGCCAGTTGCACAGCACGGCTGGCAGCTTTCGCGGCGAGCAGATCATCGTCTGCTCCGGCCATGACTATCAGACCCTGTTAGCCGAACCCATCGCCCAGCTCAACCCGCAGACCTGCCGCCTGCAAATGCTGCGTGCCCGACCGACGCTCAACCTGAACCTGCAACACGCCCTGCTCACTGGCCTGAGTTGCGTGCACTACGGCGCTTTTGCCGATCTACCAGAAGCGGCCGCCGTGCAGGCGCAGATCCTGCGCGAAACACCCTACCTGCATGAGCACGGTATCCATCTGCTGATCAGTCCTACGCCCCATGGCGAACTGATCATCGGTGACTCCCACCATTACGACAGCGATCCGTCGCCCTTCAACGCCGAGCAGGTCGATGACTGGATGATCGAGTTGGCCGAACAAACCCTGGGGTGCAAGATCCAGGTGGTCGAACGCTGGCAAGGCGTCTACGGTGCTCGCGGGCCGGGGCCGTTTTCATTTGTGCAGGCAGCACCCGGTGTCAGCGCCGCATTGATGCACACCGGCGTAGGCATGAGCGTGGGGCCGGCGATGGCGGAACGAAATATCAGCACCTTGTGGGGAGAGGCGTGATGAACCCGGAACAGGCGATTGCCCAGGTGTTTGGCTTGTACGAACAACATGGCATGGCCGACTACATCGGGGAGCCGGTGTCGCAGATCGAGCACATGTCCCAGGCCGCGCAGTTGGCCATGGCCGAAGGCTTTGATGATGAGGTGGTGTTGGCGGCGTTCTTCCACGACATCGGCCATCTCTGCGGCCAAGGCGCCGCGGACATGGGCGGTTACGGCGTGGTCAGCCATGAGCGGCTGGGCGCCGACTATTTGCGTCGCGCAGGCTTCAGCGAGCGCCTGGCCAAGCTGGTGGAATATCACGTACAGGCCAAGCGCTACCTGACCTTCAGCCAGCCCGACTACTACGCACGCTTGAGCGAGGCCAGCCGGCGTACCCTGGGCTACCAGGGCGGTGCGATGAGCGCCGAAGAGGCCCGGGCCTTCGAGCAGGACCCGCTATGTGCCATAAGTTTGCGCATGCGCGACTGGGACGAACAAGCCAAAGAAACACAAGTACCGGTGCTCGACCTTGACGTACTCAAGGCCAAGGCACGGCAGCTGCTGGCGGCTTAGGCTTCGTCGAGACGCTGGGCCAGGGCTTCGACCTGTTCCTGGCGCTCGGCCTGGCTCAGCTTGGCGTGGGGGTTGAGGGACGACCATTGCGGATAGGCGCGGGCCCTGTTCAGCGCGTCGGGCAACTTGCCTTCACGCCAGGTTTTGTCCTGAGGCGTATCGACCTTGATGCTGTGCATCGCCGCATGGCCGCGCAGGTTCAGGGCCTTGAGCAACTGGCGTTGGCGCAGGGCAAGCAGGCGCAGCACGCTGTCGTCGACGGTCAGCTCGCGCTGGCCCTTGATCTTGCCGAGCAGGCGGCTGCCGTAGCTGCGTGCGGTTTGCAGGGCGCCACCGGCGATAGCACCGGCCAGGGCCGCGGCGCCAAGGGTCAGGCCGCCGACCAATAGATCCACGCCAGCACCGGCAGCGGCGCCGGCGGCGATTCCACCGCCGACGCGCACGCCGAGCTGCTTTAGGGTTTGCGGGTTGAACAAGTCATCGCCCCAGCGACCGTCGAGCAACGGCAGGTCACTGGCGGCGGCATCCTGTGGGCGGAAGCCGAACAGTTTGAGCAGGGCTTCGACGCATTTCTGTTCGCGCTGGCGCACGGCTTTGCGCAGATCGCCGATGGCTTGCTGTTCATCTTCGGTAACCACGCTGCGACGGCAGGCGGCGCAGTCGATCAGCAGCTCGGCGATCAAACGTGCGGCGCTTTGCTGACGGGCCAGGCGCTGGGCTTCCTGGTCGAGGATCAGGCGCTCCAACTGCGGCCGTGAGGTTTCCAACAGCAGGGCCAGGCTTTCATACAGGCGGCGCTCGCCGTCTTCCGGCGGTGCCACGCTGTCGAAACGCACCAACGCATGCAGGCCTAGGCGGGCCAGGGCTTCGCGCCATTGCGGTTCGCGGTGGTCGCTGCTGCTGACAAAGTTGAGCACCGGCAGCAACGGCTTGCCGCAGCTGGCCAGCACTTGCAGCTCATCGCGGTATTTGGCCAGCACTGGCTCGCGGGCGTCGATCACATACAGGCCGGCGTCCGAGGCGAGCAGTTGGCGCAACACCTTGGCTTCCTGTTCGAAACGCTGGCGGGCTTCGCTGCCGTCAAGGAAGCGCGCCAGGCGGGCCGGGCCATCCAGGCGTTCGCCTGGGCGGTCCAGGCGTTCGAGGTAATCGAGCAGGGCGATGGCGTCTTCCAGGCCGGGCGTGTCGTACAGTTCCAACAAGGCTTCGCCATCCACCGACAAGCGTGCGCCTTCGACATGCCGCGTAGTGCTGGGGCGATGGGAAACTTCACCGAAGCCCACGTCACGGGTGAGAGTGCGCAGCAGTGAAGTCTTGCCTACGTTGGTGTGGCCGACCACGGCGAGTTTCAGTGGTTTAGTCATGACCGGTCTCCAGCCAGTTCAGCGGCGCGCAGTCGGCAAACGCTAGATCTAGCTGTTGCAGTGCGGTGTGCCAATCACCCAGGCGCTCGGCGTCCAGGGCCTGGCCCGAGGGTGCTTGCAGCAGCCATACGCGGGTGGCGGTGGCGCTGCGTGCCAGCTCGGCGATCAGCGCCAGGCTGCCACGGTCGGGCGAGCGGCGCGGGTCGCAGGCGATGGCCAGGCGCGCGGGTGGGAAACGGCTGAGTTGTTCCAGCAGTTTGTTGCGCGATTCGCGGCTGTCGAGGATACCGGCGTTTTTTACGCTGGCGGGCAGCTTGGGCGGCCAAGGGTGTTGATCGTCGAGTTCGATGGCGACCAGCAAGGCGCCGTCGCTTTGCAGATCGCTGACGCCGCCGCTGACGTGGTGCAGCTGATCGGGCGCGGCATCGTTGACCCCAAGGCGTTCGCTGCTGGGCATCAGGCGCTCGCGCAACTGGCTGTAGCCGGGCAGATTGAGGTCCAGGCGCAATGCGGCACGCCCGATTTTCCAGCGCCACAGGCACAACAGGGCGAGGATCAGCCGGGGCAGCAGGCCGTAGACCAGCAACACGCCTACCAACCAGGCAGCCCAGGCCTGGCGGGCGCTCTCGATATTCAGCGCGGAATCGCCGCTGGCGCGGATCATGTCGACGCTCGGCACATTGAAGCCCAGCAACGCGGGGAGGGTGCCGAGGGCTTGGGTCACGGCGACAAAGGTGTCGGCGCCGAGGATGGTGGTTTCCCACACAAAGCCGTAGCGACGGGTAGCGAGTAGCGTCAGCAGGATCACCATGGCGCTGAGCAATGCCAACAGCCACAGGCTGTTGACCAGCACACCCACTGCCCAACGATTGAGTTTTTGCCGTTGCAGCAACAGCAGCAACGCCGGGGCCAACTGCGCGGCCTTGGCATCACGCGCCAGTTTCTCGCTGAGCCACAACCACAGTCGCCCAAGGCTGGCGCTGTGTTCGCCAGCAAACAGCAGGCCCAGGGCCCAACTGACCAACAAGATCAGGTTCAAACCGAGCAGGCTGCCCAGAGCCCAGAACACATTCACTGGGGTCAAACCGTTGCCCAGCGCCGCAAACGCCAAGCCGGCGCCGCTGATCACGGCCACCACCCCCAGCAACACCAGCGCCAGGCGTGCGCCTTGCAGCCAGCGCGTGAGAGCGGCGGTCAGGCCATCGCGCTCGGCCAGGTGCAAGGCACGCTGTTGTATCCGCGTCGGCAGGTCGCCCCCGGCCGTGCGGGCCAGGCGGTTGGCTTCCAGGTCTTCCAGGGGGCCGGCGTGCTCTTCACGCAGGCGCACGGTTTCCGTCAGCCAGAGGGTGTGCAGGGGGTTCAGTGCAGTCACGCGCTATCCTGTTGTTTCAGTGAGGTTGGAGCATAACCGCTGACTCGCAGCTCTGGTATTCTCGTCGCCATGAAAAAAACTCTCCCTTTAAGCCTGATCGCAGCCCTCGGTGAAAACCGTGTGATCGGCGTCGACAACAGCATGCCCTGGCATTTGCCGGGGGATTTCAAATATTTCAAAGCCACCACGCTCGGCAAGCCGATCATCATGGGGCGCAAGACCTGGGATTCCCTGGGCCGACCGCTGCCGGGGCGGTTGAACCTAGTGGTTAGCCGTCAGACCGATCTGGCGCTTGAAGGTGCCGAGGTTTTTCCATCACTGGAAGCGGCGGTACAGCGCGCCGAGGAATGGGCCAAGGCTCAAGGCGTGGACGAGCTGATGCTGATCGGCGGCGCGCAGTTGTATGCGCAGGGGCTGGAGCAGGCGGATCGCCTGTATCTGACGCGGGTGGCGTTGAGCCCGGAAGGGGATGCGTGGTTTCCAGAGTTTGATACGAACCAGTGGAAGCTGGTGTCGAATCTGACGAACCCCGCCGAAGGTGATAAGCCGGCTTATAGCTTCGAAGTCTGGGAAAAAGCCTAAAAAGCATCGGGGGCAAGCCCCCTCCCACATTGGAATGCATTCCAAATGTGGGAGGGGGCTTGCCCCCGATAGCGGTCTATCAGGCCTGCGCTAGTTCGGCATGCTCGTCGGTATTCAACAGCTTTTTATCCGTCTGCCCCATGATCTGGCTGGTAATCGCCCCCGCCGTCATCGAACCATTCACGTTCAACGCCGTACGGCCCATGTCGATCAACGGCTCAACGGAAATCAGCAGCGCCACCAATGACACTGGCAAGCCCATGGCCGGCAGTACGATCAGCGCCGCGAAGGTCGCACCGCCGCCCACGCCGGCAACGCCCGCCGAACTCAAGGTCACAATCGCCACCAGGGTTGCGATCCACAACGGGTCCAGCGGGTTGATGCCCACGGTCGGCGCGACCATCACCGCCAACATCGCCGGATAAAGACCGGCGCAACCGTTCTGGCCGATAGTCGCGCCAAACGAGGCGGCGAAACCGGCGATGGATTGCGGGATACCCAGGCGACGGGTCTGCGCTTCGATGCTCAGCGGGATGCTCGCTGCGCTGGAGCGACTGGTGAAGGCAAAGGTCAGTACCGGCCAGACCTTGCGGAAGAAGCGCAGCGGGTTGATCCCGGCCAGGGACAGCAGCAGGCCGTGCACCACGAACATCAAGCCCAGGGCCAGGTACGACACCACCACGAAACTGCCCAGCTTGATGATGTCTTGCAGGTTGGAACCGGCGACCACCTTGGTCATCAGCGCCAGTACGCCGTATGGAGTCAGCTTCATCACCAGGCGCACCAGGCGCATCACCCAGGCTTGCAGAGTGTCGATGGCGTTGATGACCTTCTGGCCTTTTTCCACGTCATCCTTGAGCAGTTGCAATGCGGCCACCCCGAGGAAGGCGGCGAAAATCACCACACTGATGATCGACGTCGGCTTGGCGCGGGCCAGGTCGGCGAACGGGTTGGCCGGCACGAACGACAACAGCAGCTGTGGGATATTCAGGTCGGCGACCTTGCCGGCGTAATCACTCTGGATCACTTGCAGGCGCGCCATTTCCTGGGTGCCGGCTACCAAGCCTTCGGCGGTGAGGCCGAACAGATTGGTCAGGCCGATGCCGATCAACGCCGCGATGGCGGTGGTGAACAGCAACGTGCCGATGGTCAGGAAGCTGATCTTGCCCAGGGACGACGCGTTATGCAGGCGCGCCACGGCACTGAGGATCGAGGCGAACACCAGTGGGATCACGATCATTTGCAGCAGTTGCACATAGCCGTTGCCGACCAGGTCAAACCAGCCGATGGAGGCTTTGAGCACCGGGTTGCCGTCGCCGTAGATCGTGTGCAATGCCGCACCGAACAGGACGCCGAGAACCAGGGCAAACAGGACCTTCTTGGCCAGGCTCCAGTTAGTACGACGGGTTTGTGCCAGGCCCAGCAAGAGGGCCACGAACACCAATAAATTGAGAATCAGGGGCAGATTCATTGAAGCTCCGTTGAGAAGGCAGCCAATCGCGTGAGCCTGCGATTGCGAACCGGGAAGCCTAACAGCTTGAAATATATTGATTTAATACCGATATGGAATGGTGACTGTCGTTTTTGGAATAAGCATTTGACGCTCAGGTGTATGCCCTTGGCGCTATCACGACGCCCGCGGTCGCGCCCGGGCGATAACTGTCATACGGATTTGTTAGCGTCGATGTCTTTCACTCAGGGAGACAACGCCTATGAAGCTTGCGCCGAAACTACTGATATCCGCCGCCTTCTGCCTCGGGCTCGCCAGCCAGGCGTTTGCCGCCACCGAGTTGAAACACTGGCCGGCGCCTGCCGCTAAACAATTGAACGAAATGATCGCCGCCAACGCTAACAAAGGTAACTACGCGGTGTTCGACATGGACAACACCAGCTACCGCTACGACCTCGAAGAGTCCCTGCTGCCGTACATGGAAAACAAGGGCCTGATCACCCGCGACAGCCTCGACCCTTCGCTCAAGCTGATGCCGTTCAAAGACACCGCCGAGCATAAGGAAAGCCTGTTCAGTTACTACTATCGCCTTTGCGAAGTCGACGACATGGTCTGCTACCCGTGGGTAGCCCAGGTGTTTTCCGGCTTCACCCTCAAGGAACTCAAGGTCCAGGTGGATGAGCTGATGGCGTCCGGCAAGCCGGTGCCGGTCAGTTATTTCGACGGCGATGCGGTGAAGCAGTCCGAGGTGCAGCCGCCGAAAGTCTTCACCGGCCAGGCCGAGCTTTATAACAAACTGATGGAAAACGGCATCGAGGTGTATGTGATGACTGCCGCTTCCGAAGAGCTTGTGCGCATGGTCGCGGCTGATCCGAAGTATGGCTACAACGTCAAACCCGAAAACGTCATCGGTGTGACCACCCTGCTCAAGGACCGCAAGACCGGCGAGCTCACCACTGCCCGCAAGCAGATCGCCGCTGGCAAATATGACCAGAAGGCCAACCTTGGCCTGGAACTGACCCCGTACCTGTGGACCCCGGCGACCTGGATGGCCGGCAAGCATGCGGCGATCCTCACCTACATCGACGAATGGAAAAAGCCGGTGATCGTCGGCGGTGATACACCGACCAGCGACGGTTACATGCTGTTCCACGATGTGGACGTGGCCAAGGGCGGCATTCACCTGTGGATCAACCGCAAAGACAAATACATGACCCAGCTCAACGGCATGATCGCCAAGCACGCGGCGGCGCAGGCCAAGGAAGGGTTGCCGGTGACGGCGGACAAGAACTGGGTGATCGTCAAGCCTGACGAGATTCAGTAGGACCGAGTCGCCTGCCTTCGCGAGCAAGCCCGCTCCCACATTCGACCGAGTTTCAACATGAGAATGCGGTCAAAATGTGGGAGCGGGCTTGCTCGCGAAGGCGGCCTCAAGAACACAGCAGTATCTGTGCAAAAATAGATATCAATTGCGAACCAATCTCATCCTCTGCTAGCGTGCACACCTCCTGAACCCCACGTTCTTCTCAAGGTAGTGCCGTGCTCTCCTGGAATTCGCAGATCGCGCGCCTGTTCGCGGAGCAGAAGAAAGCCCTCGAAGCCTTCGTCACCCGCCGCACCGGCAGTGCCCAAGTGGCCGCCGACCTGACCCAAGAGTCTTTCCTGCGCCTGGCACGCATGGATTGCGGCGAGAAAATCGATAACCTGCCTGCCTTCCTCTTCACCATCGCCAGCAACCTGGTGCGTGATCACCAACGCCAGACCATTCGCCGTGAACGCTTGGACGCCGGTGAACCCAGCGAAGAGCTGCCATGCAGTAATCCTGGTGCCGACGAGCAATTAGCCGCCTATCAACAGGAACAGTTGATGCAGGACGCTATCCTGGCCTTGCCTGAAGCGACTCGACAGATCTTCCTGCTCTATCATGTCGACGAACTTTCCTATCGCGAGATCGGCGAGCGCCTGTCGATCAGCCCGCGCAGTGTGGAATACCAATTGCGTCGCGCCTTGATTGAGTGCCGGGCGTATATCAAGACGCGGCTTGCCTGCGATGAACAAGGACGTCGGTCATGACTGCCACACCCGCTGCCGAGGCGCTGTTTGACGAAGCGTCCGGCTGGTATTTCCGCCTGCAGGCCGAGGATGTAACGGCCGCCGAGATGGACGCTTTCGCCGCCTGGCTGGGGCAGGGTAATGCCCAGGACGCGGCCTGGCAGGAAGTGCAGGCGATGCTCGGTGGCCTGCGTGAACCCGCGCGGGTGATCCGTCGCGCCGAACAGGCCGCCTGGCGCAAACCTGCACGGCGCTGGCCGCGTTGGGCCTGCGCCGCCGCGGTGTTGCTGGCGGTGGGCCTCACCGTGCAAAACACGCCATGGCTCGACCGCCTGCGCGCGGACTACGCAACCAGCACCGGCGAATCACGCAGCATTGAACTGGCCGACGGCTCCCACCTGCAACTCAATACCGACAGTGCAGTGCAGGTGCGCATGAGTGCGGGCGAGCGCCAGGTGCGTTTGTTGCGGGGCGAAGGGTTCTTCGACGTGACCAAGGACCCGTCGCGACCGTTTGTAGTGCAGTCCGGCGATGGCTGGGTAAAGGTGGTCGGCACACAGTTCAGCGTGGCGCGGCGCGATGCCCAGACCCGCGTGCAGGTCGCGCAAGGCAAGGTACAAGTCAGTGCTGGCAGCGACGCGCTGGTGTACCTGGAGCCGGGTCGGGCGGTGGAGTATCAGGGTCAACGCCTGGCCGATGTGCATGGCTTCGACCCGGCCAGCGGGTTTGCCTGGCGCCAGCGGCAACTGGTGTTTCGTCAGCAACCGCTGTCGGACGTGGTCAGTGAGTTGAACCGTTACTGGCCGGGCAAGACCCTGGTGCTTGGGGATGCGCTGCGCAATCGAGTGGTGTCGGGGGTGTTTGAAATCGACAAACCCGACGCGGTGATCAAGGCATTGGAATACACCCTCAACCTGCGCGCTGAGCACTACACCCCGTATTTACTGGTGTTGCGCGAAGGCAAGGCGTCGTAATCACAACTTTTTGAAAAAACTTTCAGGGTTTCCCGGCAGGCGGTCGTCCTTGATCACTGAGGCGTAAATAGTAAGCACTCTCAAGTAGTGCGGCGCCGATCACAGACTTTTTGCACCGGGGAGCACCATCCATGGCACACCGATTCGCCGCACGGCCCTTGCTGGCACTGGCCATTTCCATGGCCTGTGGCACGGCACCTCTGTATTTGCAGGCCGCCGAGACTACGCAAGCCCAGACGTACCGTTTTGATATTCCGGGGCAAAGCCTGGACGGTGCGTTGGCGGCGTTTTCGGCGGTGACTCGGGTTCAGGTGCTGGTGTCGGGTGAGTTGACCCAACAGGTGATATCGCCGGGTGTAAAAGGCAGTCTCGGTCAGCGCGAAGCGCTCGGGCAACTGCTTGGCGGCACGGGGTTGAGCGCGGCGTTTATCAATGCCGATACGGTCACCCTGGAAAGGCGCGTGGCCAGCGGTTCGGCCATCGAAGTCGGCGCCACCACCATCAGCGCCGAACGCCTGGGCGCCACCACCGAGGGCAGCGGCTCCTACACCACGGGCGCCGTGACCCTTGGCAAAGGCGAACAGAAGCTCAAGGACATCCCGCAATCGGTCAGCGTCATGACACGCAAGCAGATGGATGACCAGAACACCACCAAGCTCTCCGAAGTGGTCAAGCGCACCCCTGGCCTGACAGCGACCAAATCCCCTGGCCCCGGTATGTTCATCTTCTCCCGTGGTTTTGAGGTCGGCACCCTGCAATACGATGGCGTGGGCATCCCGCGTAACACCTATGCATTGGGCAGCTACCTCACTGAAAACATGGCGATCTATGACCGCGTAGAAACCCTGCGCGGCCCGGCCGCCTTGCTGCAAGGCGCGAACAGCCCCGGCGGCACCATGAACCTGGTGCGCAAGCGCGGCCAGCAGGCGTCGACCGTGACGATCACCGCAAAAGCCGGCTCCTGGGACCACTACGGCACCCAGGTCGATGCCGGTGGCCCGCTCAATGCCGAAGGCACCCTGCGCGGCCGGTTTGTGGCGGATTACGACACGACAGACTCGTTCGTTGACTATGCCGGTGGCTGGAATCAGACGGTGTATGCGGCCGTGGACTACGACTTCACGCCAGACACCACCGTCGGCGTGGGCGTCAGCAACCAGAAAGGCCACTCGCGCCCCAACTTCATGTCACTGCCCCGTTACGCCAATGGCAGCGATATCGGCCTGCCGCGCTCGACGTTTGTCGGCGCCAGCTGGAACCGCAACGTCAATAACCAGACCCAGGTGTTTGCCGATATCGAGCACCGCTTCAACGATGACTGGAAGGTAAAGGCCGCCCTCGTAGCCATGGATGAACACAACGACGCGACCTACCAGGCGACCTGGGATGAGATTCCCAACCCCGGCACCGCCGGCAATGTGCGTTATGTGGATTGGGTCACCGACTTCAATACCAAGAGCCGCGGCGTTGATGTGTATGTGAACGGCAAGTTTGAAGGTTTGGGCTTGCAACAGGAGATGGTGCTGGGCGCCAACTATTCCAAACTCACCACCAACGACCAGTGGGCGCGAGCAGCGACGGCCGGCGCGGATATTTTCAACATCGATCACAACCGTCCACAGCGTGACAAAAACCAGCTGTTCCAGGCGGGCAATGCTACGAAAAGCTGGTATGACATTCGCCAGAAAGGGGTTTATGGCACCTGGCGCGTCAAGGTTGTGGATCCGCTGACCTTGATTCTCGGTGCACGTACCAGTTGGTATGACTATGGCTACACCGACGAGAGCGGTTCCCGGGGTGTCTATGGCGACCCAACCCGCAGCACCACGCAGAGCAATGGTCACGTTACCCCGTACGCCGGGCTGGTCTACGCCCTCAATGACCAGTGGTCGGCCTACGCCAGTTACGCTGACGCGTTCGAACCGCAAACCAACCTGACCACGTCGTTGACCGTACTCAAGCCCATCGAAGGCCAGAACTACGAACTGGGCCTGAAGGGTGAACTGGCGGACGGTCGTCTGAATACCTCGTTCGCCATCTTCCGTTATGACCAGGAAAACCGTGCGGCTCAAGACCTGCAAGGCGGCAAAGTCTGCGGCGGCTGGTACTGCTCGCTCGCCTCGGGCAAGGTTCGCAGCCAAGGCTTCGAAGCCACTTTGAGCGGCGAAGTGCTACCAGGTTTGCAACTGGTCTCCAGCTACACCTACAACACCACCAAATTCCTCAAGGACGACACTTACGAAGGCAAGGTCTTCAGCACCTGGACCCCCAAGCACCTGCTCAAGGTCTGGGGTGATTACCAGTTGCCGGGCGACTGGCAGAAAGTCAGCATCGGCGCCGGTGTGACCGCGCAAAGCAGCACCGAAGCCTACGACCGCAACTTCAGCGTACCCGGCAATGCACTGTGGGATTCGCGGGTGGCCTATAAGATCAACCAGGAATTCACCGTGGCAGCCAACTTGAACAATATGTTCGACAAGAAGTACTACATCCCTGCGTATAACGCGACGTGGGGCAGTAACTACTATGGCGATCCGCGCAATGTGATGTTCAGCATGACCTACACCCCACAGTTTTAAGGAACGCCATATACCCAATGTGGGGGAGGTGTTTCAGGCAAAAAAATGCCCCGCACTTGGCGGGGCATTTTTATGCGCGAGTCTTACAGGCCGTCGAGCATTGCTTTGTTACGCACAGCACCTTTGTCGGCACTGGTGGCCAGCAGGGCATAGGCCTTCAACGCGGTGGTGACTTTGCGTGGACGCTTCTCCACCGGCTTCCAGCCCTTCTTGTCCTGCTCGACCCGGCGTGCAGCCAGTTCTTCGTCGCTGATCAACAGGTTGATCGAGCGGTTCGGAATGTCGATCAGCACTTTGTCGCCATCCTGCACCAGACCAATCGCGCCCCCGGCAGCGGCTTCCGGCGAAGCGTGGCCGATGGACAGGCCCGAGGTGCCCCCGGAGAAACGGCCGTCGGTCAGCAGCGCGCAAGCTTTGCCCAGGCCCTTGGATTTCAGGTAGGACGTGGGGTAGAGCATCTCCTGCATACCCGGGCCGCCTTTCGGGCCTTCGTAGCGGATGATCACGATGTCGCCTTCCTTGACCTCGTCAGCGAGGATGCCGCGTACCGAGCTGTCCTGGCTTTCGTAGATCTTGGCGCGGCCTTCGAAGACGTGGATGGATTCATCCACACCGGCGGTTTTCACCACGCAGCCATCGAGGGCGATGTTGCCGTACAGCACGGCCAGGCCGCCTTCCTGGGAGTAGGCGTGCTCGACACTGCGGATGCAGCCGTTTTCACGGTCGTCATCCAGCGTATCCCAACGGGTCGACTGGCTGAATGCGGTCTGGGTCGGGATGCCCGCCGGGCCGGCCTTGAAGAAGGTGTGCACGGCTTCGTCGTCAGTTTGGGTGATGTCCCACTTGGCGATGCCTTCGGCGATGGACTTGCTGTGCACGGTCGGCAGGTCGGTGTGCAGCAAGCCGCCACGGGCCAGGGAGCCGAGGATCGAGAAGATTCCGCCGGCGCGGTGCACGTCTTCCATGTGGTACTTCTGGATGTTCGGCGCGACCTTGCACAGCTGTGGCACGTGACGGGACAGACGGTCGATGTCGCGCAGGTCGAAATCGATCTCGGCTTCCTGGGCCGCGGCCAGCAAGTGCAGGATGGTGTTGGTGGAACCGCCCATGGCGATGTCCAGGGTCATGGCGTTCTCGAACGCCTTGAAGTTGGCGATATTGCGCGGCAGTACCGACTCGTCGTTCTCGGTGTAGTAACGCTTGCACAGCTCGACGATGGTACGGCCAGCCTGCAGGAACAGTTGCTCGCGGTCGCTGTGGGTAGCGAGGGTGGAACCGTTACCCGGCAAGGCCAGGCCCAGGGCTTCCACCAGGCAGTTCATCGAGTTGGCGGTGAACATGCCGGAGCACGAACCGCAGGTCGGGCAGGCGCTGCGCTCGTATTCCGCGACCTTCTCGTCAGAAGCGCTGGAATCGGCGGCGATGACCATGGCGTCGACCAGGTCGAGGCCGTGGGAGGCGAGCTTGGTCTTGCCGGCTTCCATCGGCCCGCCGGAGACGAAGATCACCGGGATGTTCAGGCGCAAGGCAGCCATCAACATGCCGGGGGTGATCTTGTCGCAGTTGGAGATGCACACGATGGCGTCGGCGCAGTGGGCGTTGACCATGTACTCCACGGAGTCGGCGATGATCTCGCGGCTCGGCAGGGAATACAGCATGCCGTCATGGCCCATGGCGATGCCGTCGTCCACGGCGATGGTGTTGAATTCTTTCGCTACACCGCCTGCGCGTTCGATCTCGCGGGCGACCAGTTGGCCCAGGTCCTTGAGGTGGACGTGGCCGGGTACGAACTGGGTGAAGGAGTTGGCAATCGCGATGATCGGCTTCTTGAAGTCGTCATCTTTCATCCCCGTGGCACGCCACAGTGCGCGCGCGCCGGCCATGTTGCGGCCGTGGGTGGATGTTTTCGAGCGGTAATCTGGCATGGAGCACTCCGGGCGGCTAATCAGGTATCAAAGGGGAGTGAGCTTCTATTGACGTCTGGAACACTCAGAAAATGGCCGTGTGTCCGGAAGTTGCCACTCGCGTCGCGGGATCGCCGCTTGCTTGGGCCTCGAGCTCATAAACCCGCCGGGGGATGACTGGCGATGAATAGCATCGATTCTACACCGCTGACGGCGGGAGGGAACGGGGATGTGCAGGCGTATTACCCAAGGGCACAGGCTTTGTTTAGACTTGCGGCCCTTTGCCTTCCCCCCACTCCAAAGGAATTGGAATGCCTGGTCTCAATCGCTTTCTTGGGTTTTACCTGCTGATCGGCCTGCTTCAGGGCATCGTGTTCTATTACGCCGACCGGCTCTTCACGTCTAGCCAAGTGCTGCTTACCGGCGCCTTGGCCGTGGCCTTGGTGGGTGGGACTCTGTTGCAGTTGCTGGGGGAAAAAGCTCGGCAATGGCGCGCTTTGCTGCCTACGTTGGCGTTCACTTTGCTGGTGAGCGGCATGACGATGTGGGTCTTTTACAGAGCCGAGCACTTGCTGATTAGCCGACGGGAGGTGGACGCCTGGTGCATCAGCCTGGTGCTGCTGAGCTACATCTGCGCCAGCTTTCTGGTTGCCTGGCCCGTCGCGAAGGGGCAGCGCTGGCGGTATGAAGACCTGTTTCAGCAAGCCTGGAACAGTGTGTTCAGGGTGCTGTATGCCCTGATCATCGTCGGTATTTTCCTATTGTTGCTCAAGCTGTGGAGCCGACTGTTCCTGATGCTGGGCATCGAATTTTTTGAGCTCCACTTCTGGAGCCAAACATTTATGTGTTTCAGCGTGCCGCTGGTGTTCGCGCTGGGCATGTACATGGGAGGGCGCAGTGAGAAAGTCATCGGCCAGATGCGCGGCATGCTGTTTGGTGCCTGTGGATTGTTGTTGCCGTTGATTGCACTGATCAGTGTGCTGTTTACCCTGACCTTGCCATTCACCGGGCTCGACCGTATTTGGGCAACGGGCTACTCCACGCCGATTTTGCTGGTGTTGGCCGGAGCCCAGCTGTTTTTGCTCAATGGCGTCTTTCAAGAGGGCGGGCAACCTCGGCCATATCCCAAGTGGCTGATGCGCTTTGTCGAGTTCAGCCTGTTGTGCCTGCCGATTCTCGCAGCGCTGGCGTTTTACTCCAGCTGGCTGCGCGTCGAGCAATATGCTTTGTCGCCGCAACGTTTCATTGCACTGGCGCTGGCACTCCTGTGCAGCTTGTATGGTCTGGCAGCGGTGTGGGCGGTGGTCTTGCGTTCGCCGGCTTGGCTCAGCAACCTGCGCATTACCAACCCGGCACTGGCGTTGCTGTTTTGTGTGTTGTTGGTGTTGATCAATACGCCGGTACTCAACCCGATACGGCTCAGCGTTGACGACCAGGTGCAACGCTTGCTCGATGGGCGCACCAACGCGCACGCGTTTGATGCCCATTACCTGCGCTTCGGCTTGGGGAAGGCCGGCGAGGAGGCGTATGCCCAGTTGCAGATGGACTTGGACCAGGAGCGCATTCTTGACCCGGAGTCTCGCCGGGCCCTGCGCGAGAGAATGGAAGATACGTCGCTCAGTTATGAGGAACAGTTGGCCAAGGAGCGGGCGCGAGCGCCCAAGCCCGAGTTGGAATGGATCGGCCCCAAACCCAAAGGCAGCGAGCAGTTTGTTGCTATCAGCGAGATCGCGGACTCACCTTGCGATTCCGGCTGTGTGCTGTGGGCGGTCGACCTCGACGAGGACGGCCAAAGCGAGGTACTGGTGGTGCCTGGCGCCGGTTTTCGATACGAGTACAAGTCACCGCGCATTTATGTCTTGGATGAGAAAGGTGAGTGGGACGATCGCGGCCCTCTGCTCTGGACACAACTGCCCGACGGTCACGTCGACACCGAGACACTGATCCGCGACATTCGCGAAGGCAACATCTCGTTGGTCAAGCCGCGATACAGGCAGTTGCAGTCCAGCGATATGCTGCTGACGCCGGTGATTCGCCAGCCTTAGCGGCGCCCGATCCTGCTGTTGGTCAGCAACCCCCACAGGCTCAGCCCGATGAAACTGATGGCGATGGTCATGAGCAGGTGATCGCCTGTCTGGGCCAGCGCCGCACTGCTGACGGCGGCAGTGAGGAACATGATGCTGTTGCCGGCCGAGGCGGCAGTGCCGGCGCTGCTCGAAAACAGCAACATTGCGGCGGAAATGGCGGCAGGCCTCACCAGCGTGACAGCCAGGGCGCTGATCAGCATGGGAATGAGCAAGGTGAGGGTGGTGATGGCCTCATAGTGGATGATCAGCGCCAACAGCACGCCGGAAACACTGAGCAAGCCGAGGCCGATATTGATCTGTCGGGGCAGCGAGATACGTTTTTGTAGATACGACGCTACCACGCCGCCGAGCAAATAGGCCACGCCGTACACCATCAGCACCAAGGCGTACTGGTACTCGGACAACTTCAATGAATCCATGAAGATCAGCGGTGTCACGCTGATCAAGGCGAAATAGCAGGCGAACACCAGTGCGGCGATCCACCAGTAGCGCAGGAAGTCGCGGTTGCGGGCGACAGCCTTGAGCGTGCCGAGGATGGACACCGGCGCACGGTGCGGGCTGGAGGACTTGGAAGGCAGGATGCAGAACGCATGAATCAGCATGCCCGCTGCCATCAGTGCAAAGCCGTAGAAGCTGCCTTGCCAGTCGAACGTGGTTTGCAGCCAGGAGCCGATCAGCGGTGACAGCGCGACAAACGAGCCGCTCAAGGTCATGTAATAGAGGCGCACGCGGGCGCGGTCCTGTTCCTCGAACAGGTCTTCCACCAGTGCATGGCCCAACACGAAGAACCCGCAGCCCATGGCCTGTACCGTGCGAAACAGCAGGAAGGTCAGGTAGTCCGACGCCAGCGCGCAGCCTATTGCGCCAAGGATCGACAGCGTGATGCAGCCGAGCAGCACTTCCTTGCGCCCCCATTTATCCGACAGCGGGCCGGCGACCAGTTGCGAGATCGAAAACACCAGGGTGAACAGGCTGATGGACAGCGCGATGTCTGCGCTGGGCATGTCGAACTGGGCGGACAGGGCGGGGAACGAGGGAAGCAGGATATTGATCGGGAAAAAGCTGATCAGCGAAATGCAGGTGATGAGGATGAAGCGGGAGAGGGTGGACCCAGACATTGTTTTTGTTTTCCGGAGTAAAACCAGAAACCGATACTAGTCTGCGAAAAATGGAATTCAATCAAAACCACACAAAAAATGTGTGAGGGGGCTTGCCCCTCACACATTTTTATCCGCGTTTGACTTTAGCTATTGGGCAGCAACCGGCAAGTAATGCTCTTGATATACCGCGTCTCTGCAATCGCCGGGTGCACCGGGTGATCCGGGCCCTGGCCGCCGCGCTCGAGCATCTGGATATTGCGGTCCAGGTGGCGGGCGCTGGTCAGCAGGATGTTTTGCAGATCATCTTCCGGCAGGTGCATGGAGCACGACGCGCTGACCAGGATGCCGTCCTTGCTGAGCAGGCGCATGGCTTGCTCGTTGAGGCGGCGGTAGGCGCCTTCGCCGTTTTTCATGTCTTTCTTGCGTTTGATGAAGGCCGGTGGGTCGGCGACGATCACGTCGAAGCGCTCTTCGCTGGCTTTCAGTTCCTTGAGGGCTTCGAACACGTCGCCTTCGATGCAGGTCATTTTCTCGGCAAAACCGTTCAGCGCAGCGTTGCGCTCCACGCCGTCGAGGGCAAAGGCCGACGCATCGACGCAGAACACTTCACTGGCGCCAAAGGCGGCTGCTTGCACGCCCCAGCCGCCGATGTAGCTGTACAGGTCCAGTACGCGCTTGCCCTTGGCATACGGGGCCAGGCGTGCGCGGTTCATGCGGTGGTCGTAGAACCAACCGGTTTTCTGGCCCTGGATCACCGGGGCTTCGAATTTCACGCCGTTCTCTTCCAGGGCGACCCACTCCGGCACCAGGCCGAACACGGTTTCGACGTAGCGGTTGAGGCCTTCGGCATCGCGCGCGGCGGAGTCGTTCTTGAACAGGATGCCGGTGGGCTTGAGTACTTGGGTCAGGGCGGCGATCACGTCTTCTTTATGAGCTTCCATGGTCGCCGAAGCGATCTGCACCACCAGGATGTCGCCGAAACGATCGACTACCAGGCCCGGCAGCAGGTCGGAATCACCGTAGACCAGGCGGTAGAACGGCTTGTCGAACAGGCGATCACGCAGGGACAACGCCACGTTCAGGCGGTGCACCAGCAGCGACTTGTCCAGAGGCAACTTGATGTCGCGCGACAGCAGGCGGGCGCAGATCAGGTTGTTCGGGCTCATGGCCACGATGCCCAAAGTCTTGCCGCCGGCCGCTTCCAGGATAGCCTGGTCGCCTGCCTGGAAGCCGTGAAGAGGTGTGGCGGCCACGTCGATTTCGTTGCTGTAGACCCACAGGTGGCCGTTGCGCAAACGACGATCGGCGTTGGCTTTGAGACGCAGGCTTGGCAGGGACATGACGTCGCTCCGGAAAAAAGAGCGGGAGTATACCGTGTTGTGCATTAGTTGGCGGCGCCGCCGGACATGTGGAGGGGCGGTGCGACGATTCGACTTGCTTCCGATAGCGGTATGTCAGTGAAAGATGAGCTGACTGATCCCCCGCTATCGGGAGCAAGCCCCCTCCCACATTTAGTCCGGTTTCAATCGGGCATTTGGGTGTCGGCCGGGTCTTCATAAGGGTTAGAATTCGCGCCTAGCCCAGAGTGTGTATTTATGTCCCAAGAGCTTTCCGCCGAGCAGATCCAGCAGGTCCTGCAAGGCATCAGCGTGCCGCCCCAACCGCAAATCATGGTGGATTTGCAGATGGAGCAGTACATGCCAGACCCAGACCTGGAAGTGATCGCCAGGTTGATCGCCCAGGACCCGGGCCTGTCCGGTGCGCTGCTGAAGATCGTCAATTCGTCGTATTACGGTCTCAGCAACAAGATTGCTTCTATCCAGCGAGCGGTGAACCTGTTGGGCAGCCGTTCGATCATCAACCTGATCAACGCCCTGTCGATCAAGGGCGAGATGAGCGATGACACCATCGTGACCCTCAACCGGTTCTGGGACACTGCCCAGGATGTAGCCATGACCTGCCTCTCCCTGGCCAAGCGCACCGGTTCCCAGGCAGTCGATGAGGCGTATGCATTGGGCCTGTTCCACGATTGTGGCGTGCCGCTGATGCTCAAGCGTTTTCCCAACTACATGGCGGTGCTGGAACAGGCGTACGCCAACGCCGGCCCGGATTGCCGCGTGGTCGATACCGAGAACAACGCGTTCAACACCAACCATGCGGTGGTCGGTTACTACACGGCCAAGTCCTGGCGCCTGCCGGAGCATGTGACCGACGCTATCGCCAACCACCACAACGCGCTGGCGATTTTCAGCGATGAGTCGTCGCGCAACCCGCAGCTCAAGAACCTGCTGGCAATTTTGAAGATGGCCGAGCATATCTGTTCGTCCTACCGCGTACTGGGCAACCAGCCGGTGGACCATGAGTGGAATGCCATCGGCCACCTGGTGTTGGATTACGTGGGCCTGTCGGACTACGACTTCGAGAGCCTGAAGTTGTCGATCCGCGAATTGGGCGCGCACTGACCCATTATTCAAGAGGTACACATGCCCGAATTACCAGAAGTCGAAACCACCCGGCGCGGGATTGCCCCGCATCTTGAAGGCCAGCGCGTCAGCCGCGTGGTGGTGCGTGAGCGGCGCCTGCGCTGGCCGATCCCGGAAGACCTGGATGTGCGCCTGTCGGGGCAGCGCATCGTGCTGGTGGAACGGCGGGCCAAGTACCTGTTGATCAATGCCGAGGTGGGCACCTTGATCAGCCACTTGGGCATGTCGGGCAACCTGCGCCTGGTGGAGGTTGGCCTGCCGGCGGCCAAGCATGAGCATGTGGATATCGAACTGGAGTCGGGCCTGGCCCTGCGTTACACCGACCCTCGGCGCTTTGGGGCGATGCTCTGGAGCCAGGACCCGCATAATCACGAGCTGCTGCTGCGCCTGGGGCCGGAGCCGTTGACCGATCTGTTTGATGGTGAGCGTTTGTTCCAGCTGTCGCGTGGCAAGTCGATGGCGGTGAAGCCGTTCATCATGGACAACGCGGTGGTGGTGGGCGTGGGCAATATCTATGCGACGGAAGCATTGTTTGCGGCGGGTATTGATCCGCGTCGCGCCGCCGGTGGCATCTCACGCGGGCGTTATTTGAAGTTGGCCATTGAGATCAAGCGGGTGCTGGCAGCCGCTATCGAGCGGGGCGGCACCACGTTGCGCGACTTTATCGGCGGCGATGGGCAGCCGGGGTACTTCCAGCAGGAACTGTACGTCTATGGCCGGGGCGGCGAGGCGTGCAAGGTCTGTGGGAGCGAGTTGCGCAATGTGGTGCTGGGGCAGCGGGCGAGTGTGTTTTGCCCTAAGTGCCAGAGCTGATTGCTGTGTGATGGCGGGCCCCCTGTGGGAGGGGGCTTGCCCCCGATGAGGCCCCAAATAAGCTTAAGCCTTACCGGTAATCTTGCGGTACTTCTCCATCAGCTGCTCTTCAGTCTCAGGGTGTGCCTCATCCAGCGGAATGCAATCCACCGGGCAAACCTGCTGGCACTGCGGTTCGTCGTAGTGGCCGACGCACTGAGTGCACAGGTTGGGGTCGATCACGTAGATCTCTTCGCCTTGGGAGATTGCGGCGTTCGGGCACTCGGGTTCGCAGACGTCGCAGTTGATGCAATCGTCGGTGATGATCAGGGACATGGAAACTCCTGCCAGGGCGCTCTGCCAAGGCATCTGAAAACTAATGCGCGCAATTGTGCCGCATTGGCGCCCGCAGTGCGAGCAGGCGCCGATTGAGCGGTCTTACTTCTTGAAGCGCAACGTCAACGCATCCGCCACGGCAGGATGGACGAACTTGGTGATATCTCCGCCCAAAGCGGCGATTTCACGGACCAACGTCGAGGAAATGAACGAATAACGTTCAGACGGTGTAAGGAACAGGCTTTCCACGTCTGGCGCCAGTTGGCGGTTCATGTTGGCCAATTGGAATTCGTATTCGAAGTCCGACACCGCGCGCAAGCCACGCAGGAACACATTGGCGTTCTGCTCCTTGGCGAAATGCGCCAGCAGTGTCGAAAAGCCCACTACTTCCACATTAGGCAGGTGCTTGGTGACCTCACGCGCCAGCTCCACGCGCTGTTCCAGGGGAAACAGCGGGTTTTTCTTGGGGCTGGCCGCGACCGCGATGATGACATGGTCGAACAGGCGAGAGGCGCGTTCGACCAGATCGCCATGGCCTTTGGTAATCGGGTCGAAGGTACCTGGGTACAACACTCGGTTCATCGCGTCGTCCTGGCGGAGTCCGTTGGGGAACCGGATGGTATCGCAGCCATCCCGGTCGGCCAAGTCAACTTATGCAGAAGAAAGCACTATAGACACCGCGAATAACGGCTTTTTTTACGCTGTTTTCAGACGTTCGGCCAATGCTGTCGCCAGTTGCGCGGTCAATCCGTACACCGACAATTGCGGGTTGGCGCCAATGCTGGTTGGGAACAATGAGCCATCGTGGATCGACAGGTTGCGTAACTGATGATGGCGACCGAGGCTGTCGGCCACAGCGTTTTTCGGGTCTTCGCCCATGGCGCAACCGCCCATCACATGGGCGCTGCCCAGGGTTGTGCGGTGCAATTCCAGGTTCAAGCCGTCAATCACGTTGCGCGCTTCGGCCAAGCTGTTTACGAACCGTGCGTCGTGGTGCAGGGGCTTGACCGATTTGGCGCCTGCGGCGAACTGAATCTCGGCCATGCTGTGGAAGGCCCGGCGCAGGCCATCCCAGGCATAGGGTGAGACCTGGTAGTCGAGTACTGGCGTGCCGTCACCGCGTAACTCCACGGTGCCGCCCGGGCTGTCGGGGTGAAAGCCGTCGCGCAGCAGGGCGAGCATGGCGTGGGTGTGTGGCAATTGGCTCATGTCCAATGCGTTCTGCGTGCCATAGCCGCCGAACAGAGTGCTGACTAACCCTGGATGTAAGGGCGGTGCTTCGAGCTTGTAGGACATTTTGCCGGTGGTGCCGTCCTGCCACTGGAAATGGTCGGAATAGATCGACTGCGGCGCCCCGTAGAACGGGTTGATCACCTCGTCGAACAGGCCGGCGGAGAAGTTGACCAGATGCAAGAAGGTCCGTTTGCCCAGCCGCGAATGTGGGTCGGGTGCGTCCGAGCGCATCAGCAGGGCCGGGCTGTTGATACCGCCGCCCGATAGCACGTAGTGCTTGGCCTTCACGGTGATCTTGCGTCCGGTCGGCGCCACGCAGCGCTCGTCCATGGCCACGCATTCGAGGCTGCTGATGGTGTCGCCGCTGTATTTGAGCTGCTCGGCGCGGGCCAGGTACAGCAGCTCGCCGCCTTTTTCCAGGGTGGAGGGGATGGTCGTCACCAGCATCGATTGCTTGGCGTTGACCGGGCAACCCATGCCGCAATAACCCAGGTTGAAGCAACCGCGCACGTTGCGCGGAATCACGTGCCAGCTGTAGCCGAGTTTTTCGCAGCCTTTGCGGATCACATCGTTGTTGGCATTCGGCGGGAGCGCCCAAGGCGCGATGCCGAGGCGCTGTTCCATTTTTTCGAACCAGGGCGCCATCTCGGCAGTGCTGTGGCCTTTCACTGCGTATTCGCTGGCCCAGTGAGCGAGGGTCGCGTCGGGTGTGCGAAAGCTGGACGTCCAGTTGATCAAGGTGGTGCCGCCCACCGCCCGGCCCTGCAGGATGGTGATGGCGCCGTCCTTGCTCATGCGCCCGATGCCTTCCTGGTAAAGGCTGGCATAGGCTTCGTCCTCCAGCAGTTTGAAGTCACTGCTGGTCTTGAGCGGGCCTTCTTCGATCAGCAGCACCTTGTAGCCGGCTGCGCTGAGGATTTCAGCGGTGGTGCCGCCTCCGGCACCGCTGCCGATGATGGCCACATCGGCTTCCAGGGTCAGGTCGTTGTCGAGGGCGGCGCCATTATGGGTTTTCCAGCCTCGGGCCAGGCCGTCGCGGAACAGGTCGGGTACAGGCATCAGGGTCGTCTCTGGTTTTTATTGTGAGGGATGCGAATCAGATCTTCGGTGGGCCGGGGTAGCCGCAATGGGCCCAGGACGCAGGTCGGAAGTACCAGGCCATGATCACCAGCTTGAGCAGCGAGCCCTGGCCCATGCGCAGGAGGTTCAAGTAACTGTTTTCCCAGCGATGCAGGAAGTTGCGGATTTGCTCGCTGCTGGCGTTTTCCCAACTGCCCCAGATACCGGTCAGCGGGCCGCGGGTGATGCCCATGCCGAGCACGTCGAACAACTGCTGGGTGAGCTTGAACATCTCCGGCGACAGGTGTTGCAGGCTGTAGTCGAGTTTTTTCAGGGTGTCGTCAATGCCGGCGGCCACTGCCTCGGCGCTGGCCGCACCTTCCAGCAGCACCGGGATCACCGCACGCAAGAACGGCAAGTCACTGGCGCGCAACATGGCGAAGCCGCTGGCCGGTGTACTGCTGGAGCAGCCGCTGAGGCTGGCGCCGAGCCCGGCGGTGGCGAGGAAGGCGCTGGCACACAGGCCGATTTTCAAGACACCGCGCCGCGACAGCGCGGGTGTATCAGTCAGGCTGGGGTTCATTGTTTTTAGAGTCCCGAAGGTGGCGTTATCAGCGGATAAACAGCTTCTGGATCAGCTTCTGAATCGACTTGCCATAGGGCGGGTAGATCAACTTCGCCGCGTTCAGGCGCTGTTTGACCAGTACACCCTTGGCCTTGCTGAACGTCAGGAAGCCTTCGTGGCCGTGGTAATGGCCCATGCCCGACGGGCCGATGCCACCGAACGGCATGTCGTCCTGGGCGACGTGCAGCAAGGTGTCGTTCAGGCACACGCCACCGGAATGGGTTTCGTGGAGTACGCGCTCCTGTTCACCCTTGTTGTAGCCGAAGTAATACAGGGCCAGTGGGCGTGGGCGCTGGTTGATGTAGGCGAAGGCTTGGTCAAGGCCGCGATAAGGCACGATGGGTAAGAGCGGGCCGAAGATTTCGTCCTGCATCACGGTCATGTCGTCGCTGACATTCAGCAGCAGGCTGTGGGCCATACGCCGCGCCTGGCCTTGCTCGTAAAGCGCAATCAGCGTGGCGCCCTTGTCGGTGGCGTCCTTGGCATAGGCATTGAGCCGGGCCAGTTGGCGCTCGTTGATGATGGCGGTGTAGTCCGGGTTGTCGGCCAGGGTCGGATAAAACCCACGGACAGCCTTGGAATAGGCCTCGACAAAACCCTCCACGCGATCTTCCGGCACCAGCACGTAGTCTGGCGCCACGCAGGTTTGCCCGGCGTTCAAGGCTTTGCCGAAGGCGATACGCTCGGCGGCGTCCTTGAGGGGCACATCGGCCGAGACAATGGCCGGCGACTTGCCGCCCAGCTCCAGGGTCACCGGTGTGAGGTGTTCAGCCGCTGCACGCATCACGTGCTTGCCAATGCTGGTGGCGCCGGTGAACAGCAGGTGATCGAAGCGCAACTTGGAAAACGCCATGCCCACTTCGGCTTCGCCCAGCACTACGCATACCAGGTCCTCGGGGAAGATCCGGGCCAGCAGCGCCTTGAGCAGTTCGCCGGTGGCCGGCGTGGATTCGCTGAGCTTGAGCATCACCCGGTTACCGGCGGCCAAAGCGCCCACCAACGGGCCGATGGCCAGGTACAGTGGGTAGTTCCACGGCACGATGACGCCGACCACGCCCAGGGGTTGGTAAATGACCTTGGCCGAGGCGGGCTGGAAGGCAATACCTACAGCGCGGCGGGACGGTTTCATCCAGCCCTTGAGGTGTTTGCTGGCATAGTGAATGCCATGCAGGCTGGGCATCAGTTCGGCGAACAGGGTTTCGTCTGCGCTGCGATGGCTGAAGTCCTGGCTGATCGCAGTGATCAGTGCCTGGCGTTCGTCGCTGAGCACATCCCGCAGGGCCTTGAGCCATTGCTGGCGTTGCGCGGCGGGCGGCATCGGGTTGGCGGCGTAGGCGCGACGCTGGGCTTCGAACAGGTTTTGGAGCTGATCCAGCGCCTGGGAATCTTGCAGGTAGGCAACGGTGGCAGACATGGCGCAGTTCCAGATTGTTATAGGTCTGCCTGGATTTTTAGAGTCATTGCTCTAAATTGTCAAATAACATTGCAGCAACATCCAGATTTAACCTGGCCGGGATAGGCCGTAAGATGCCCCATCCCGTGTATAGAAGCTGATCCCCTATGGCACCACGAGTAAAGACCAGCGAGCGCATTGTGCAAACCAGCCTGGAGCTTTTTAACCAGCAGGGCGAGCGCAGTGTCAGCACCAACCATATCGCCGCCCACATGGAAATTTCCCCGGGCAACCTGTACTACCACTTCCCCAACAAGCAGGCGATCATCGCCGTGCTGTTTCGTGAATACGAAGCCTTGGTGGACAGCTTCCTGCGCCCGCCCCAGGGCCGTGCCGTTACCGTCGAAGACAAGCGTTTCTATCTGCAGGCCGTATTGGCAGGCATGTGGCGTTACCGCTTCCTGCACCGCGATCTCGAACACTTGCTGGAGAGCGACCCGGAACTGGCTACCGGTTACCGGCGGTTTTCCCAGCGTTGCCTGATCCAGGGCGGTGCTATCTATCAAGGGTTTGTCGATGCCGGCATTCTCAATATGGACCCGGTGCAAACCGAGGCCCTGACCCTGAATGCCTGGATCATCCTGACCTCGTGGGTGCGTTTTCTGTGCACCACCAATGAAAAATCCACCCATCTGAGCGCCGAGGCGATCAAGCGCGGGGTGTACCAGGTGCTGGTGCTGGAGGCTGGGTTTGTCACGCCCCAGGCCAGAGAGGCGGTGGATGCCTTGTTCAAAGAATTTTACGTGCCGTTGAATCAGGCACTGGAAGAAGTGAAGTAGGACCTTTCCCGAATCTGTCTGCAGGAGACCGTCATGCCGCTTGCCCAACTGATCAGCCCCCCACAATTGGCTGCACGCCAGCAGACTGCCGGGCTGGTGATCCTCGATTGCCGCTTTGCCCTGGAAGACCCGGACTACGGGTTGTGCAGTTACGCCGAAGGGCATATCGAAGGCGCGCAATATGCCGACCTGGAGCGGCATCTGAGCGGCCCGGTGACCAAGGGCGTGACCGGTCGTCATCCTTTACCTGTGGCGGACACGTTCGCCAAGCAGCTGCGGGCCTGGGGCATCAGCGCCGACACCGATGTGGTGCTGTATGACGATGGCCCTGGCGCCTATGCTGCTCGGGCCTGGTGGCTGCTGGCCTGGTTGGGCAAGCGTGATGGGGTGTTTATCCTCGATGGTGGCCTCAAGGCCTGGCATGCCGCCGGCTTCCCGTTGAGCCTGGATGCGCCGGTGACTGAGCCGGGCACCTTTGCCGGTACGCCGGATAATCGGTTGCTGCTGGATGCTGAACACCTGCACAAACGCCTGGGCCGACCTGGCCTGACCCTGATCGACGCCCGCGCCCAGGCGCGCTTTCGTGGCGAAGTAGAGCCCATCGACCCGATCGCCGGGCACATTCCCGGTGCGCAGTGCGCGGCGTTCACTGAGAACCTGGGCAGTGATGGGCGCTTCCTGCCGGCCGAGCAGCTCAAGCAACGTTTTGCCGCGCAGTTGCAGGGGCGCCCGGCTGAAGAATTGGTGGCGTATTGCGGTTCAGGGGTGACGGCGTGCCATAACCTGTTTGCGCTGGCGTTGGCGGGGTATCCCTTGGGCAAGCTGTATGCGGGGTCGTGGAGTGAGTGGATTACCGATCCCAAGCGGGAAGTGGCAACAGGTGACTGAGCGATCGGCCCTGTAAACCCAATCAAAATGTGGGAGGGGGCTTGCTCCCGATTGCAGTGGGTCAGCTAAGGATAAGCTGACTGTTCCACCGCTATCGGGAGCAAGCCCCCTCCCACATTTTTATCCATGTTGTGCCAGTAGCCATTGTGGGATGCGGCGTTCCAAGTAATAGCCGGGACGCTTCAGCGAACCCTCCACAAACCCCACATGCCCACCCTTTGCCAGCAGCTCAAACTCGGTGCATTCCGAGAGTTCACTGGCCTCCGGCAAGCTGTGGGCAAACACAAACGGGTCATCGGCCGCCTGGATGATCAGCGTCGGCGTGCGAATGTCGCCAAGGTAATAACGGCTCGACGCACGGCGATAATAGTCTTCGGCATTGAGGAAGCCATGCAGCGGCGCAGTCACTCGCCCGTCGAAGTCCCAGAACGTGCGCATCTTCTCCAGCGAGCCAAGGGCTTCCAGGGTTTTGAGCCCGTCGTCACGGCCATCGAGCAGGAACCGGCGCTGCTTGACGCGGATATACGCCAGCATCTCGCGCATGAAATGTTTCTGATAAACCCGCGAAAACCCCAGGCCGATGCGGTCGGCGCACTGGTCAAGGCGAAACGGCACCGACACCGCCGCCGCGCCTTGCAGCTGCGACGCCGCGCCGGTTTCCCCCAAATGCTTGAGCAATACATTCCCGCCCAGTGAATACCCCACGGCATACAGCGGTGCCAGTGGCCGTTTGGCGCGCAAGTGAGCAATCGCCGCGGCCAGGTCTTCGCTGGCGCCGGAGTGATAACTGCGGGCCAGAAGGTTTGGCTCGCCCGAGCAGCCGCGCCAGTTCAATGCAGCACTGGCCCAGCCCTGGGCGGCGAGGGCCTTTTGCAGGCCGGCCACGTAGGGCGAATTGGACGAGCCGGTCAGCCCGTGCAGCACCAGTACCAGCGGTGCTTGCAGGTCATGGGGGCCATGCCAGTCGAGGTCTAGGAAGTCGCCGTCTTCCAGCCACAGGCGTTCGCGCTGGCGTTCGATATGGGTCGTTGGGCGCAACAGCGGCCCCCACAGTGTTTGCAGGTGGGGGTTACCGAGGCCGAAGGCGGGTTTGAACAAGTCGGAAGAGGGGGTCATGAAACTCTCGGTAGCCAGTGAGCATGCCGTGGCAAGCTCACTGGCCACAGGTTAAGCGGCGCTTTCGACCAAGCGGTGCCACAACGCGTAATACACCCGCCCGGACTTCTGCTCCCGGTGCAGGCGCCAGCTGCCCGGCAGGCCGAGCGTGGACGGTGCGGTCTCGCTTTCAGTGTAGATCCAGGCATCCGGCGCCAACCACTGGCGCTCTTCCAGCAATGCGCACACGGTTGGCAGCAGGTTCTGGTTGAACGGCGGATCGAGGAACACCACGTCGTATTCAGTCGCCGCCTGGGTTTCCAGGTAGCGCAGCGCATCGGCGGTCTGCACCTGGCCGGTGGTGCAACGCAGCGTGCCCAGGTGCTCCTTGAGGCTGGACACCGCCACATTGCTGGCATCCAGCGCCTGGCCCTGGGCCGCGCCACGGGACAGCGCCTCCAGGAACAGCGCGCCACTGCCGGCAAACGGGTCCAGCACCTTGGCCCCGCCGATGTACGGCGCGAGCCAGTTGAACAGGGTTTCACGTACACGATCGGGTGTGGGGCGCAGGCCCACGACGTCGGGGAAGCTCAGCTTGCGGCTGCCCCATTCACCGCCAATGATGCGCAGTTGGCCCACACCGTTATGCACGTTGTGGACAGGTTTTTTCGGGCGAGATGAACTGGCCATTAATGCTCCGGAACCCCGAGCGGCTGCTCGGCAGGTTTATCAGTGGGGGGCGGTAGTGGCTTTTGCGCAATCGTCGGGCCGGCGGTCACGATGACCATCTTGTCGGCGCTCAAGTGTTTGTTCATGGCAGCCTTGACCTGCTCTACGGTCAGGGCCTGGGATTGTTTCATGAAATCTTCCAGATAGTTCAGCGGCAGGTTGTAGAAACCCATGGCGCCCAACTGCCCGACGATATCGGCATTGCTCGCGGTGGACAGCGGGAAGCTACCGGCCAGCTCACGCTTGGCGTCATCCAGTTCTTTTTGCGTCGGGCCGGTCTTGAGGTAGTCAGCCAGCACATCTTCAACCAGGCGCAGCGTGCCGCCGCTCATTTCGGCGCGGGTCTGCAGGTTGATCATGAACGGGCCGCGCACCTGCATTGGCGAGAAACCGGAGTACACGCCGTAGGTCAGGCCGCGCTTTTCACGCACTTCACTCATCAAGCGGGTGCCGAAGCCACCGCCGCCGAGGATCTGGTTACCCAGGGACAGGGCTGCGTAGTCCGGGTCGGCGCGGTCGATGCCCAACTGCGCAAACAGCAGGTGGGTTTGCTTGGATGGGAACTCGATACGGCTCAGGCCGGCTTTTGGCTCGGTCGGCTGGGCGATCTTCGCCATGGCCGGGCCTTTGGGCAGCGACGCAGAGACCTTGGCCGTCATAGCCTCGGCTTCGGCGCGGGTCAGGTCGCCCACCACCGCAATCACCGCATTGCCCGCCGCATAGGCTTTGGCGTGGAACGCCTGCAACTGCGCCAGGGTAATCTTCGGCACGCTCTCGGGGGTGCCTTCGCTCGGGTGAGCGTAAGGGTGGTCGCCGTACAGGCGCTTGAACAGTTCGATGCTCGCCAGTTTGGCGGGGTTCTGCTTCTGGTACTCGAAACCGGCCAGGATCTGGTTCTTGATCCGTGCCAGCGAATCAGCCGGGAACGTCGGCTGGCCGATCACTTGGTCAAACAATGCCAGGGCGGCGGTGCGTTTATCGCTGTCGCTCAGGCTGCGCAGGGAGACCAGCGCCATGTCACGGTAGGCACCATTGCCGAAGTCGGCACCCAAACCTTCAAAACCGCTGGCGATCTGGCTGACATTCTTGCCCGGCACGCCTTCGTTGAGCATGGCGTTGGTCATCAGCGCCAGGCCCGGCGTGTCGCCGTCCTGGCTGCTGCCGGCAGCAAACAGGATGCGCATATCGAACATCGGCAGTTCATGGGCTTCGACGAACAGCACCTTGGCGCCCTCGGCGGTGGTCCAGGTTTGTACGTCGAGCTTGCGGTTGGTCGGTGCCTTGCCGTCCAGTTCCGCCAGGGATTGCAGGGTGTTGGCCGATTGAGCCTTGTCCAGGGCCTGGCTGGCGACCGACTCGCTCGGGCGCAGGAAGTACACGGCACTGGCCGCGATCAGGGTGACGGCGATCAGGCCGGGCAGGATCAGGCGGCTGTTTTTACGATCACTCATGAGCGGTCTCCTCAGGCAAAACATGGGCGACGCTCAGACGTTCGCGGGTGAAATAGGTGCGCGCAGCTTTCTGGATATCTTCCGGCGTGACGCTTTGCAGGTCGGCCAACTCGCTGTCCATCAGCTTCCAGGACAGGCCGACGGTTTCCAGGGAGCCGATGGCCGTGGCCTGGCTGGTGATCGAGTCGCGCTGGTACACCAGGCCGGCGATGACCTGGGCGCGGATCCGCTCCAGTTCTTCGGCAGTCGGCGGCTTGGCTTTCAACTCATCCAGCAGGCGCCACAGGCCGGCTTCGGCTTGGGCGACGGTCTTTTTCTTCTGCTGGTTGGGCGTTGCCGACAGCATGAACAGCGTATCGCCACGGGTATAGGCGTCGTAATTGGTGGAGGCGGCGGACACCAGCTCTTCACCACGTTCCAGCTGTTCGGAGATACGTGCGCTGTAGCCGCCGTCCAGCAGGGCCGAGATCAGGCGCAGGGCCTGCACCGAGCGCTTGTCTTCGGCGGTGGCCAGGCCCGGTACGTTGAAACCGAGGAACACGCTCGGCAACTGGGTCTGTACGTGCAGGGTCAACAGGCGCTCGCCAGGTTCGGCCAACTCCAGTGGGATCTTCGCTGGCGGAACGTCACGCTTGGGGATCGGGCCGAAGTAACGCTGGGCCAGGTTTTTCACCTCGTCCGGGGTCACGTCGCCGACCACCACCAGGGTGGCGTTATTGGGCACATACCAGGACTGGTACCAGTGGCGCAGTTCCTCAACCTTCATGCGCTCCAGGTCGGCCATCCAGCCGATCGTCGGGGTGTGGTAGCCGCTGGCGGGGAAGGCCATGGCCTTGAAGCGCTCGTAGGCCTTGGACATCGGGTTGTCGTCGGTGCGCAGGCGGCGTTCTTCCTTGATAACCTCGATTTCGCGGCTGAACTCGTCGGCTGGCAGGCGCAGGCTGGCCATCCGGTCGGCTTCCAGTTCAAAGGCAACGCCCAGGCGGTCTCGGGCCAGCACCTGGTAATAAGCGGTGTAGTCATCGCTGGTGAACGCGTTTTCTTCGGCGCCCAGGTCCCGCAGGATCAGCGAGGCCTCGCCGGGGCCAACCTTGGCACTGCCCTTGAACATCATGTGTTCCAGGGCGTGGGACAAACCGGTCTGGCCCGGGGTTTCGTAGCTTGAGCCAACCTTGTACCAGACCTGGGAAACCACCACGGGCGCGCGATGATCTTCGCGCACGACCACTTTAAGGCCGTTATCCAGAGTGAATTCATGGGTGGGTTGTGGGTCGGCAGCCAAAGCTGAGAGGGGCAGACAAACTGTGCTGAGCAGCAGGCCTGCGGCGCGGCGGGCTAGAGCATTCATTCGTTTTTAAACCTGTTGGGCTGCCCGCTTGGTCTTAGCGTCGGCGGGCGAGGAGGTGCTAGGATACTGATCCGATTTAGGGACGGCCACTGTGGTCGTCATCTTATCCTGGGTCCAGTCGTAGGAATGTTGGAATAGATGGTGGGTTTCCCCGACGATCTTCCACTTTTCGCCGATTTTATCGCTTCAGTCCTATATTGAAACGATTTGCCAAGGCCTTTATTTACGCCTTACAAAATGTTGCGCATGAACAAGCGGGCGTTAAAGCAGTCTGTTCTGCATCGAATTTATTTACCGAAGCGCCCTGGCGCATCGCTACTTTGAGATAGCCGTCCTCCATGTTTGGTTCCAACGACGACAAGAAGAGCCCAGCTGCGGCTGGCGAGAAAAAAGGCCTGTTCGGATGGCTGCGCAAAAAGCCGCAGGAAACCGTCGTCGAACAGCCGCAGGTTCAACCTGAGCCTATTCCTGAGCCTTTACCTGAGCCTCCAGTAGAAGCCGAGCCGGTTGCCGAAACCCCGGCGCCAGTGGTGTTGCCAATGGCTGAGCCGGTCTTGCAGCCGGTGGTCGAGGCAGAACCCGAGCCTGAGCCCGAGCACAAGCCGTGGCTGGAGCTGCCGGTGGCCGAAGAGCCTGTGGCACTGGTTGAAGATGTCCAGGCTGAGCATGTAGTGCCGCCGATTCCGGCGGTGGTTGAACCCGTGGACGTTGCGGTGCAGGCGCCAACTGTCGTTGAAGTCGCTGCTCCGGTGGTTGCCGCCGCGCCCGAGGTGATCGAGCCGCAAGTTGCGGCCGTCCCTGCCGAAACCAGCAAAACCGGCTTCTTCGCCCGTCTCAAGCAGGGCCTGAGCAAGACCAGCGCCAGTATCGGCGAAGGCATGGCCAGCCTGTTCCTGGGCAAGAAGGTCATTGATGACGAACTTCTGGAAGACATCGAAACCCGTCTGCTCACCGCTGACGTGGGTGTCGAAGCCACTGCCGTGATCATCCAGAGCCTGACCCAGAAGGTTGCGCGTAAACAGCTGACCGACGCCGATGCCCTGTACAAATCCTTGCAGGCCGAACTGGCTGCGATGCTTAAGCCAGTGGAAGCGCCGCTGGTAATCACGCCGAACAAGCCGTTCGTGATCCTTGTAGTCGGCGTCAACGGCGCTGGCAAGACCACCACCATCGGCAAGCTGGCGAAGAAGCTGCAGGGCGAGGGCAAGAAAGTCATGCTTGCCGCGGGTGACACCTTCCGTGCCGCAGCCGTCGAGCAGTTGCAGGTGTGGGGCGAGCGCAACAAGATCCCGGTGATTGCCCAGCACACCGGCGCCGATTCCGCTTCGGTGATCTTCGATGCCGTGCAAGCCGCCAAGGCCCGTAATATCGACGTGTTGATCGCCGATACCGCCGGTCGCCTGCACACCAAAGACAATCTGATGGAAGAGCTGAAGAAAGTCCGCCGTGTCATCAGCAAGCTCGACGCCGACGCGCCGCACGAAGTCTTGCTGGTGCTCGACGCCGGCACTGGCCAGAACGCCATCAGCCAGGCCAAGCAATTTAACCAGACGGTGCAACTGACCGGCCTGGCATTGACTAAGCTCGACGGCACGGCCAAGGGCGGTGTGATTTTCGCCTTGGCTAAACAGTTCGGGTTGCCGATTCGTTATATCGGTGTCGGTGAAGGCATCGACGACCTGCGCACCTTTGAGGCCGAACCCTTTGTACAGGCACTGTTTGCCGAGCGGGAGCGTTCATGATTCGATTCGAACAGGTCGGTAAACGCTATGCCAATGGGCATGTGGGCTTGCATGAGCTGAGCTTTCGAGTGCGTCGCGGTGAGTTTTTGTTTGTCACCGGGCATTCCGGCGCTGGCAAAAGTACCCTGTTGCGACTGTTGCTGGCCATGGAGCGCCCGACTACCGGTAAGTTGCTGCTGGCGGGCCAGGATTTGGCCACCATCAGCAATGCACAAATTCCGTTCCTGCGCCGCCAGATCGGCGTGGTGTTCCAGAACCACCAGTTGCTGTTCGACCGCACAGTGTTCAATAACGTGGCGTTGCCGTTGCAGATCCTCGGGCTGTCCAAGGCCGAGATCGTCAAGCGTGTGGATTCGGCCTTGGAGCGCGTGGCGTTGTCGGACAAGACCGACCTCTACCCAGGCGACTTGTCCACCGGCCAGCAACAACGCGTCGGTATCGCCCGCGCCATCGTCCACCGCCCGGCCTTGCTGCTGGCGGACGAACCCACCGGTAACCTCGACCCGCGCCTGGCGGCCGAGATCATGGGGGTATTCGAAGACATCAACCGCCTGGGCACCAGCGTACTGATCGCCAGTCACGACCTGGCCCTGATTGCCCGCATGCGCCATCGCATGCTGACGTTGCAACGCGGTCGCCTGATTGGCGATGGGGAGGCCGGCGTATGAGTGCCACTCGCAGCCCTAAAGTTTCCGAGCGCGTGGCGCCGAAGCCGGCCGATCCGCAACCGCCGAAGAAAAAACGCGACGAAGACGACGGTCCCGACTTCGGCACCTTGCTGCATGCCTGGATCGAAAGCCACCGCGCCAGCTTGGTCGACAGCCTGCGCCGCCTGGGCAAGCAGCCGATCGGCAGCTTTTTCACCTGCCTGGTGATGGCAGTGGCCTTGAGCCTGCCGATGGGCTTGTCGCTGCTGCTCAATAATGTGGAGCGCCTGGGCGGTTCCTGGCAGCGTGCGGCGCAGATTTCGCTGTACCTGAACCTGGACACCAGTAGCAAGGAAGGCGAAGCGCTGCGTGACGACATCAAGAACATCCCGGGCGTTGCCGAGGCCGAGTACATCAGCCGCGACCAGGCCCTTGAGGAATTCCAGCAGCAGTCCGGCCTGGGCGAGGCGCTCAAGGAGCTGCCACAAAACCCGCTGCCGGGCGTGGTGCTGGTGACGCCAAACGAAGTCGATAAGCCGGCGCTGGAGGCCCTGCGACAAAAACTCGCAGAGATGCCGAAGGTGCAACAGGCACAACTTGATCTAGTCTGGGTAGAGCGCCTGGCCGCGATCCTCAAGCTGGGCGACCGCTTTGTGTTCGGCCTGACGGTGTTGTTGGTGTCTGCATTACTTTTGGTGATAGGTAATACCATTCGTCTTCATATTGAAAACCGTCGCACCGAGATAGAAGTGATTAAACTGGTCGGCGGCACGGACAGCTATGTGCGTCGTCCTTTTCTATACATGGGCGCGCTTTATGGCTTGGGTGCCGGGATATTGTCCTGGGGCGTGCTGGCATTTGGCTTGGACTGGCTGAACGACGCGGTTGTCGGGCTTGCCGGGCTCTACGGCAGTGATTTCGCCTTGGCGGGAGTGCCGGTTGCCGATGGTCTGAGTCTCTTGCTTGGCGCGGTCTTGTTGGGGTATATCGGTGCCTGGATTGCGGTGGCACGGCATTTACGTGAGCTGGCACCGAAGTAGTTAATGCCAGGGTAATGTGGTTTCGTTTGTATTGACCGTATCAGTGGTTTAGGGAACTTGTCCTACGGTTCCCGGTCAATTTTCGCAGTGCTGAACTGCACGAGTTATGTGAGTCGGAGGTTTTTTCGTATGACCACTTCTTTGCAACCTGCTTATGCCTTGGTCCCGGGTGCGAACCTGGAAGCCTATGTGCACACGGTCAACAGCATTCCATTGCTGACGCCCGAGCAGGAGCGTGAACTGGCCGAGAGTCTCTACTATGAGCAGGATTTGGGGGCGGCTCGGCAGATGGTGCTCGCCCACCTGCGTTTTGTCGTACATATCGCCCGTAGCTATAGCGGCTACGGCCTGGCCCAGGCTGACCTGATCCAGGAAGGCAACGTTGGCCTGATGAAGGCTGTAAAGCGCTTCAACCCTGAGATGGGTGTGCGCCTTGTATCGTTTGCTGTGCACTGGATCAAGGCGGAAATCCACGAGTTCATCCTGCGCAACTGGCGCATTGTGAAAGTCGCGACCACCAAGGCCCAGCGCAAGCTGTTCTTCAACCTGCGCAGCCAGAAGAAACGCCTGGCGTGGCTGAACAACGAGGAAGTCCACCGTGTGGCAGAAAGCCTCGGCGTGGAGCCCCGTGAAGTGCGCGAGATGGAAAGCCGCCTAACCGGCCATGACATGGCCTTCGACCCAGCCGCGGAAGCGGATGACGACAGCGCCTTCCAATCGCCGGCCAACTACCTGGAAGACCACCGGTACGACCCGGCGCGGCAACTGGAAGACGCCGACTGGAGCGACAACTCCAACCACAACCTGCACGAAGCGCTTGAAGTGCTGGACGACCGCAGCCGTGACATCCTCTACCAGCGCTGGCTGGCGGAAGAGAAAGCCACGCTGCACGACCTAGCGCAAAAGTACAACGTGTCGGCCGAGCGAATTCGTCAGCTTGAGAAAAGCGCGATGAACAAGCTGAAGCTGTCGATCGCCGCTTGATCCAGCTGGCAAAGCTGGGTCAAAAATGTGGGAGGGGGCTTGCTCCCGATAGCAGAGTGTCAGTCGACATATGAGTGACTGATCCACCGCTATCGGGAGCAAGCCCCCTCCCACAGTTGTTTTGTATTGTGTCAGTCGGACCAGGGGGCTTTGCGTGAGTTGTTCAACTCCGCCAGGTAGCCACTGCCACCTAATTGACTCATCTGCTGGCGAATCCAGGCCGCTCTGCGCGCCACATACGCCGTCGGATGGCTGGCACTCCACACCCTTGGATTAGGCAACACCGCCGCAAGGTAACTGGCCTGTTGCCGCGAAAGCCCCTTGGCACTCACGCCAAAGTGGTGCCGCGCGGCCGCCTCTGCGCCAAACACGCCTTCATCCCACTCAACGCTGTTGAGATACACCTCAAGAATCCGCTCCTTGGGCCACAACACCTCGATCAACCCGGTAAACCACGCCTCCAGGCCCTTGCGCAAATAACTGCGGCCGGTCCACAGGAACAGGTTTTTCGACACCTGCTGGCTCAAGGTACTGGCACCGCGAATCGAACCGCCGCGCTCGTTGTGCAGGATCGCCGCCTGGATCGCGCCAAAATCAAAGCCCCAATGTTGCGGGAAGCGCTGGTCTTCACCGGCCATCACCGCTACTTTCAGGTCGTCGGAGATCTCATCCCACGGCACCCAGCTGCGCTGCAGGTCAATAGGTTCGCCGTCCACCCAGGATTCGATCTTGCGTTCCACCATCAGCGCAGTGAGCGGCGGCGGCACGACACGAAACAGCAGCACCAGCAACACACTGCCGATGGCAAACCATTTCACGACGTTGAGAAAGCGTTTGAAGAGGACACGCAGCATAGAGATGGCTTGGCCGAACCCGTTGAGCGGGCCATTATACAGACCCTGCCCGATGAGTCTGACTGGAGTTCCCCATGCTGCGTAGCTTTCTGATGCTGGCTGCCTTTTTCGGCTTTACCGGCGTTGCCCTCGGTGCGTTCGCCGCCCACGGCCTGAAAAACCGCCTGAGCGCCGAGTACCTGGCGATCTTTCATACCGGTGTGACCTACCAGTTGGTGCACGCCCTGGCACTGTTCGGCGTGGCGTTGCTGGCGGCGCATATTCCGGGTCGGCTGGTGACCTGGGCGGGTATCTCGTTTGCGGTCGGTATCCTGCTGTTCTCCGGCAGCCTGTACGTGCTGACGATGACCGGTATCAGCAAGCTCGGCATCATTACGCCGTTCGGTGGGCTGGCATTCCTGCTGGGCTGGTTCTTTCTGGGCCTGACGGCGTGGCGCTTGCAGCTTTGACCGCTTGACGCTTGCAGCTGACCTCAGGTCCCAATCGCGCTAGAATGCGGGCCCCTAAAAACGATGGCGGCCCGTGGCATGCGCATTCAGTTGAACGGCGAATCCTTTGAACTGCCCGACGGCGAAACCGTCGCGGCCCTGCTGACCCGTCTGGACTTGACCGGGCGTCGCGTCGCAGTGGAGCTCAATCTGGATATCGTCCCGCGTAGCCAGCACGCCGAGACTGCGCTCACCGAAGGTGACCAGGTCGAAGTGGTCCACGCCATCGGCGGCGGCTGATCGCGCAGTTTCCTGAATTCTGCAGAACCTCACCCCATTTCGAGGATTTCCCATGAGCATCGTTCGTCACGACAAGCCTTTCGTCCTGGCCGGTCGTACCTACCAGTCCCGTTTGCTGGTCGGCACCGGCAAGTACCGCGACATGGAAGAAACCCGCCTGGCCATCGAAGCCTCGGGCGCCGAGATCGTCACCTTCGCCGTGCGCCGCACCAACCTCGGCCAGATCGAAGGCGAGCCGAACCTGCTCCAAGTGCTGTCGCCGGATCGCTACACCTTCTTGCCGAACACCGCCGGTTGCTACGATGCCATCGAAGCCGTACGCACCTGCCGCCTTGCCCGTGAGCTGCTCGACGGCCACAACCTGGTGAAGCTGGAAGTGCTGGCTGACCAGAAAACCCTGTTCCCCAACGTGATCGAAACCCTCAAGGCCGCTGAAACCCTGGTCAAGGAAGGTTTCGACGTGATGGTCTACACCAGCGATGACCCGATCATTGCGCGCCAACTGGCAGAAATCGGCTGCATCGCCGTGATGCCGCTGGCGGGCCTGATCGGTTCCGGCCTGGGTATCTGCAATCCGTACAATCTGCAGATCATCCTCGAAGAAGCCAAGATCCCCGTGCTGGTGGATGCAGGTGTGGGCACTGCCTCCGATGCCACCATCGCCATGGAACTGGGCTGTGACGCGGTACTGATGAACTCGGCCATCGCCCATGCCCAGCAGCCGATCATGATGGCCGAAGCCATGAAACACGCCATCGTTGCAGGCCGCCTGGCCTACCTCGCCGGGCGCATGCCGAAAAAACTCTACGCCAGCGCCTCTTCGCCGCTGGATGGTCTGATCAAGTAAGAGCCATTGATGACTGAATCAAACGAAACGCCGAACACCGTGGAAGAGGGCGACGAGTCCAAGCACCGTCGCATCAAGAGTTTTGTGATGCGTGCCGGCCGCATGACCGAAGGCCAGCAAAAGGGCTTGGAACAAGGTACACCGCTGTTCGTGTTGCCGTTGGCCGACGCGCCGGTGGACTACGACCAGGTGTTCGGCCGGTCGGCGCCGCGTTCCCTGGAAATCGGTTTCGGCATGGGCCATTCCCTGCTGGAGATGGCGGCGGCCGCGCCGGAGCAGGACTTCATCGGTGTGGAAGTGCACCGTCCAGGTGTCGGTGCGCTGCTTAACGGCGTGCTGACCCAGGGCTTGACCAACCTGCGGGTCTACGACTGCGACGCGATTGAAGTGCTCAACCGCTGCATCGCCGACAACAGCCTCGACCGCCTGATGCTGTTCTTCCCCGACCCGTGGCACAAAGCCCGTCACCACAAGCGCCGTATCGTCCAGGCTTCCTTCGCGGAGCTGGTGCGCAGCAAGCTCAAGGTAGGCGGCATCCTGCACATGGCCACCGACTGGGAACCGTACGCGGAATACATGCTGGAAGTGATGAACGTCGCCCCTGGCTACCGCAACCTGGCCGAAGACGGCAAATGCGTGCCACGCCCGGCCGAGCGGCCGATCACCAAGTTCGAACGTCGTGGTGAGCGGTTGGGGCATGGGGTGTGGGATTTGAAGTTCGAGAAGCTGGCATAACTCGTCCCCTGACTTGAAATGCAACCAAATGTGGGAGGGAGCAAGCCCCCTCCCACATTTGTATCTGTGTTGGGTTTGAGGTTAGCGGCGGTCTGCCACTACCCCAATCAACACCAGCACCACCAACAACACCGGCGCCAGGCTGTAGTTATTGAACTGGCTCAACCCCCGCACAATCCACGGCGTGGCATAGATCAACGCCGCACCGCTGCCGATCATGCACAGCAGGGCCATTAACGGTACGCGCAAGGCGCCAGCGATGCTGCCCAGGCGCGCTTCGACCCAGCCCTTGATATCGGCGCCAAACAGCACCAGCAAACAGCCCACGAGGGCCAGGGAGATTTCCGACAGGTTGCTACGGCTCCAGCGGGATACGGTGGCGAGCAGGTCGAGTACCAGATCCATTCGATTTCCTTAAGAGCTATCAGCTCAAAAACTTCTGCAACAGGTCATTGAGAAAGAGTTGCCCGCGCTCGGTTGCCGCCAGGCGTGACGGTTCGACCTGCATCAAGCCACTTTGTTCTGCCTCGTGGCGGCCTTCGTCGAGGCTGGCCAGGTCTAGGCCGGTGCGTTCGGCGTAGAGCTTGGCGTCGACGCCTTCGGTCAGGCGCAGGGCGTTCATCAGGAACTCGAATGGCAGCTCTTCGTTGGTCAGTTCTTTCGCCCCAGCCTGGAAGCTTTTGGCCGGGTTGAGGTAGTCCTTGGGTGCACGGGTTTTCCAGGTGCGTACGATGCGCCCGTCCGGGTGGCTGAGCTTGCCATGGGCGCCGGCGCCGATACCGATAAAGTCGCCAAAGCTCCAGTAATTCAGGTTGTGCCGCGCCGGGCGGCCGGGCTGGGCGTAGGCCGACACTTCGTATTGCGCGTAACCGTGTTCGGCGAGCAGCGCCTGGCCGGCTTCCTGGATATCCCACAACGTGTCGTCTTCCGGCAGCGCGGGCGGCTGGTTCCAGAATACGGTGTTGGGTTCCAGGGTCAGTTGGTACCAGGACAGATGCGTCGGCTTGAGCGCGATGGCCTGGCGCAGGTCGCCCAGGGCATCGTCCAGTGACTGGTTGGGCAAACCGTGCATCAAGTCCAGGTTGAAGTTATCGAACCCGGCCTGGCGCGCCATGCCGGCAGCGCGCACGGCTTCATCGCCATTGTGGATACGGCCCAGGGCTTCAAGCTTCTCTTGCTGGAAGCTCTGGATGCCGATGGACAGGCGATTGATCCCCAGTTTGCGGTACGCCACGAACTTCTCTTGCTCGAAGGTCCCGGGGTTGGCTTCCAGGGTGATCTCGATATCAGCGGCGAACGCAATACGAGCTTCTACGCCCTTGAGCAAACGGCCCAGGGCGGCGGCGCTGAACAGGCTGGGCGTGCCGCCACCGAAGAAAATCGAGCTCAGTTCCCGGCCGTAAACGGCGTGCAGGTCTTGATCCAGATCCGCCAGCAGCGCGTCTACGTACTCTTCCTCCGGCAGCACCTTGCTGGCGGTGTGGGAGTTGAAGTCGCAATACGGGCATTTGCGCACACACCACGGGATATGGATGTACAGCGCCAAGGGCGGCAGGTGGGGCAGGGCCGCCCGGGGTGTTTGCGCGCCACCGTGGATCAGTGGCTGCGCAGAGGTGTTCTGGGTCATTTCAAGCCCAGGCGCTGGCGCAGCAACGCCATGGCGCGGGCGCGGTGGCTGATCTGGTTCTTGTCGGCCGGGCTCAGTTCGGCGCTGGAGACATTGCGCTCCGGCACCCAGAACAACGGATCGTAGCCAAACCCATGCTCACCGCTGGCCGCGTGCAGGATGCGCCCCTGCCACAACCCTTCGCAAAGAATCGGCAACGGGTCATCGGCATGCCGCACCAGGGCCAGTACGCAGACGAACTGTGCGCCACGCATCGCGTCCGGCACGTCCTTGAGGGCGTCGAGCAGTTTGGCGTTGTTGGCCGCATCGCCCTTGCCGTCGGCATAACGGGCCGAGTAGATCCCGGGTGCGCCGCCAAGAAAATCCACCGCCAGGCCCGAGTCATCCGCCAGCGCCGGCAGGCCGGAGATACGGGCGGCATTGCGTGCCTTGAGGATAGCGTTTTCGACGAACGACAGGCCGGTCTCTTCCGGCTCCACCTGGCTGAACTCGCCAATCGAGCGCAGTTGCACGGATTCACCGAGCATCGCCTGCAGTTCTTTGAGTTTGCCGGCGTTATGGCTGGCCAGTACGAGTTGGGTAAGGTTCATCATTCGGCCGGGAACAGTTCTTGGTTGAATTGGAAGCTATGGGCTTTGCCACCGGTTTCAACGTTGATGGTAAACGTCTTGTATTCGCGCTGGGTCACGGCGTAGGGCGCGAGATAGTTGATTCCACCTTTTTCGTTAATTTGCTTGAAGGTGAGGATCTCGCTCTTGCCGCCCAAATCCTTGATGGTGCCCGTCACTTGTGCGGCCACTGGGGTCACGCCCTTGATCACGGTGACATTGATCAAACCCTTCTCCTTGCTGCGCACCACGCCGACTTCCTGGGCGGTTTCCGGTTGCAGGAAGCTGGAAGTGAAGGTGTTGTAGTGAACAGTGATATCGCCGAAATCTTTCTTGCGATTAGCGTCGATAGCGTCTGCGGCCATGGCGCTCGCGCCCAGGCATGCGGTCAATAGAAAAACAGCCAAACGACTCATGAACGTCCCTCTTGAAGATGGTTAGACGGCAACTTTGTGGTCGGTCAGGCCAGGGCTGCTGACCCGGTAAATACCGATTTCGCCCAACAGATTGGGCCATAGCTTACTCGCCCAGCCGTGGCGATGCTGTTGATCGACGGCAAGACGGTTGATCACCTTGGCTTCACGCTCACCACACAATGCCTCGAAGTCTTCGAAGGTGCAGAAGTGGATGTTGGGCGTGTTGTACCAAGTGTACGGGAGGAAATCCGAGACCGGCATGCGCCCCTTGGTGGCCAGGTACCAGCGGCAGCGCCAGTGGCCGAAGTTGGGGAAGGTAATGATGCATTGGCGGCCGACGCGCAGCATTTCGTCGAGGATGCGGTCCGGGTAGTGCACCGCTTGCAGGGCCTGGGTCATCACCACGATGTCGAAGCTGTTGCTGGCAAAGTTGCCCAGGCCCTTGTCCAGGTCCTGCTCGATCACGTTGATGCCCTTGGCCACGCACTGGGCGATGTTGTCAGGGTCGTTTTCCAGGCCATAGCCGGTGACTTGCTTGTTGTCGCGCAGCCAGCTCAGCAGTTCGCCATCGCCGCAGCCCAGGTCGAGCACGCGGCTGCCGGCGGGGATCCAGTCTTGGATGATTTCCAGGTCGGCTCTCATGGCGTTCTCACAATACGATTCGATTCATATAGTTGCTGAAAGCCTGCAGATAACGTGGGATCGGAATCAGGAAGGCGTCATGGCCTTGCGGTGCGTCGATCTCCAGGTAGCAGACGTCTTTCTTGGCGGCCATCAGCGCATCCACCAGCTCACGGGAGCGGGCCGGCGAGAAGCGCCAGTCGGTGGTGAACGACATCACGCAGAACTTGGCCGTGGCGCCTTCGAAGGTTTTCGCCAGGTCGTCATCGAAGTTTGCGGCCGGGTCAAAGTAGTCCAGGGCCTTGGTCATCAGCAGGTAGGTGTTGGCGTCGAAACGCCCTGAAAACTCCTCGCCCTGATAACGCAGGTAGCTTTCCACCTGGAACTCGACGCTGTGGAAGTCGTAGTTGAGCTTTTCGCTCTTGAGGCCACGGCCGAATTTTTCGCCCATGGAATCATCGGACAGGTAGGTGATATGCCCGACCATCCGCGCCAGCATCAGGCCACGCTTGGGGATCACGCCGGCTTCCTGGAACGAACCGCCGTGGAACTCGGGGTCGGTGAGGATGGCCTGGCGCGCCACTTCGTTGAAGGCGATGTTCTGCGCCGACAACTTGGGCGCCGAGGCGATAGCCAGGCAATGGCGCACGCGGTCCGGGTAGCTGATGGTCCATTGCAGCGCCTGCATGCCGCCCAGGCTGCCACCAATCACCGCGGCCCACTGGCGGATGCCCAGCAGGTCGGCCAGGCGTGCCTGGCTATGCACCCAGTCTTCCACGGTCAACACCGGAAAGTCCGCGCCGAACGGCTTGCCGGTTTCCGGGTTGAGGCTGCTGGGGCCGGTGGAACCATTGCAGCCGCCGAGGTTGTTCAGGCTGACCACGAAGAATTTGTTGGTGTCGATGGGTTTGCCGGGGCCGATGCAGCTGTCCCACCAGCCGGGCTTGCGCTCGTCCACGCTGTGGAAACCGGCGGCGTGATGGTGGCCGGACAGGGCGTGGCAGATCAGCACGGCATTGCTCGCCGTGGCGTTCAGTTGGCCGTAGGTTTCGTAGATCAGGTCGTAGGCAGGCAACGAACGGCCGCAGGCCAGGGCCAGCGGTTCGCTGAAGTGCGCCACTTGAGGCACGACCAGTCCAACAGAATCGGGGGGGAAGGCAACTGGCATCGACCCTGCTCTCGTTTAAATGAGGCGTAAGTCTAAAGAGCGGGGCCCCTAGCGGCAAGCAATGGTCTGTACCAGTACGCAGATACAAAATGTGGGAGGGGGCTTGCTCCCGATAGCGGTGGATCAGTCACTCTTATGTCGACTGACACTCTGCTATCGGGAGCAAGCCCCCTCTCACATTTTTACAGCATATTTCAGATCAGGCCGAACAGCTCTTTTGGCATGAACGCGTAGAAAGCCAGGCGCGGAATCACCCAGCTTTGCAGCAACTGAATCACGATAAACGCAAAGATCGGCGAGATATCCAGGCCACCCAGGTTCGGGATCAGCCGACGGAATGGCGCCAGCACCGGTTCGGTAATCTGCGCCACCAGTTCAGCGCCCGGGCTGCGGCTGCCGGGTGCGACCCACGACAGGATCACGCTGATGATCATTGACCAGAAAATGATCTTCAAGAACAGCGAGAAAATACCGATCAGGCCCCAAGGCAACAGCAGCAGGGTGAAAGCCTGGTAGCCGTTGAGCATCAGGATCACCACGAACAGCAGGATCTGCAGCAGCAACGCCAGCACCAGCGACGACATGTCCAGGCCGAACAGGCTCGGGATCACCCGGCGCAGTGGCTTGAGCAGCGGTTGGGTGGCCTTGACTACGAACTGGCACAACGGGTTGTAGAAGTTCGCCCGCACCAGTTGCAGGATAAAGCGCATCAGCACGATCAGCAGGTACAGGCTGCCCAAGGTCTGAATGATGAAAATGGCAGCGTCATTGATTCCGAGCATGTTTGATTACCTTGGTAAGGGACGACTATTTGCCCAGTTGCTCAGCCATCTCGGCCGAACGATGTGCCGCGGCACCCAGTGCTTTTTCCACCAGGGCCTCAAAGCCCCCGGCCTGGAACGATTCGATGGCCGCTTGCGTGGTGCCGCCCGGGGACGTCACACGACGGCGCAGCTCGGCGGCATCCACATCGCTGCCGACGGCCATTTTCGCGGCGCCCAGGGCCGTTTGTTCAGCCAACTGCTCGGCGACGTCATGGGGCAGGCCCAGCTTGACGCCGGCGGCGGTCATGGCTTCGATCAACAGGAAGAAGTAGGCCGGGCCGCTGCCGGAGACCGCGGTGACCGCGTCCATCTGCTGTTCCTGCTCCAACCACACGGCGATGCCCACGGCAGACAGCAATTCCTGGGCCTGGTCGCGTTGTTGCGCCGTGACTTCGTGGGTGGCGTACAAGCCGCTGACGCCTTGGCGCAGCAGCGCCGGGGTGTTAGGCATGCAGCGTACGATTGGCTGGGCACCGAGCCAGGCGTTCATACTGGCGCAGGTGATACCGGCGGCAATCGACACCACCAGTTGATGGGGTTGCAAGTTCGGGCGCAGGGTCTCGCACACGGCTTTCATGGCCTGGGGCTTGACCGCCAGCACGATCACATCGACGCCGTGGATGGCCTCGGCGTTATCGGCGAAGGTTTTGATGCCGTGTTCGGCGCTGACGCGCTCGCGGGTCTCGGCGCCGGGGTCGCTGGCGCGGATCTGCTCGGCGTCCAGGCCCTTGGCCCGCAGGCCACCGATCAGGCTGGCCGCCATGTTGCCGGCGCCGATAAAGGCAATACGCGTGTTGCTCATGACAGGTCCTTATTCAGAGGGAAGTCAGCCATTTCATGGCTGGCCGTAGTCGCGGGCGCCAAACAGGGCGGTACCGATCCGCACCCAAGTGGCGCCTTGGGCAATGGCCGACTCAAGGTCATGGCTCATGCCCATGGAAAGTGTGTCCAGCGGCAGGTTCAGGCTGGCTTGCAGGTCGCGCACCCTGGCGAACGCTGCATCCTGTGCGGCCCGATCTTCAGTCGGCTCGGGGATCGCCATCAGGCCACGCAGTTTCAAGCGCGGCAGGGCGCTGATTGCATTCGCCAGGGCTGGCAGGTCGGCAGGCGTACAGCCGGACTTGCTGGCTTCGCCGCTGACATTGACCTGGATGCAGATATTGAGCGGCGGCAGGTCGGCCGGGCGTTGTTCGGACAGGCGTTGTGCAATTTTCAGGCGGTCCACGGAATGCACCCAAGCGAAGTTCTCGGCGATCGCGCGAGTCTTGTTCGATTGAATGGGGCCGATGAAGTGCCAACTCAAGGGCAGGTCGGTTAATTCGCTCTGTTTGCCCAAGGCTTCCTGCAGGTAGTTCTCGCCAAAGTCGTGCATGCCGGCGGCAAAGGCTTCGCGTACCGCCTGCGAGGGTTTGGTCTTGCTCACAGCCAGCAGGTGGATGCTGCTTGCGTCACGTTGCACGGCGTCGGCTGCGGCGCGGATGCGCTGGCTTACCAGGCCAATGTTGTCTGCTATCGTCGACATTCAAGTTGCGCCCGTGGATATGGAGTCCGCGGCATTCTACTGGAAATGGAAAGCCCTATGGATATCACGCAATTGCTGGCGGTCAGCGTAAGCCGAGGCGCCTCCGACCTGCACCTGTCGGCCGGCCTGGCACCGATGCTGCGCATTGATGGCGAAGTCTGGCCGATGGATTGGCCGGTGCTGAACGCGTCGCAAATGGTCGACCTGGTGTGCCCTTTGCTGAATAAACACCAACAAAAGGATTTCGAAACATCTCTTGAAACGGATTTTGCCTTCGAGTTGCCAGGGGTGGCACGCTTTCGGGTGAACGTGTTCCGCCAGGATCGCGGCGTGGGTGCCGTGTTTCGTACTATCCCGACTGAGGTCCAGAGCCTGGAAGAGCTTGGGTTGGGCGAGGTGTTCCAGGGTATCGCCCAGCTCCCGCGGGGCCTTGTATTGGTTACCGGGCCTACCGGTTCGGGAAAATCCACGACTTTGGCGGCGATGATCGACCACCTCAATCGGCATCGACGCCAGCATATCCTCACGCTGGAAGACCCCATCGAATTTATCCACAGGCCGAAAATAGCCCTGGTCACCCAGCGCCAGGTGCACCGTGACACCCACAGTTTCTCGGTGGCCCTGCGCTCGGCCCTGCGGGAAGACCCGGATGTGATCCTGGTGGGTGAATTGCGCGACCTGGAAACCATCCGCCTGGCGCTGACGGCCGCTGAAACCGGTCACCTGGTGTTTGGCACCCTGCACACCTCATCGGCTGCAAAGACTGTAGACAGGCTGATGGACGTCTTTCCAGCAGGGGAAAAGGCCATGGTCCGCTCGATGCTGTCGGAGTCGTTGCAGGCGGTGGTGTCCCAGGTACTGGTGAAGAAGGTCGGCGGCGGGCGCGTGGCTGCCCATGAAATCATGCTGGGCACACCGGCGATTCGCAATCTTGTCCGCGAAGACAAGGTGGCGCAGATAGTCTCTGCGATCCAGACCGGGGGGGCATTGGGGATGAAGACGTTGGATATGAGCTTGAAGGCGTTGGTCGGCGCGGGGTTGGTCAGCCGGGAAGAGGCGCGGGAGAAGGCGAGGGTGCCTGCAGACATATGAGGTCTTTCAGGCAATAAAAATCAAATGTGGGAGCGGGCTTGCTCGCGAATGCGGTAGATCAGCCAGCATATTCGTCGGCTGACACACCGTATTCGCGAGCAAGCCCGCTCCCACATTGTTTACTGCATTCCAGCTTTAGATCAGCGTTGCACGATCCGCAGGTTGTTGTTCTGCTCTTTCGGCAACACCCGCTTGGCAATCACGTAGTTCTTGTCCCAGAACGGCTTTTTCAGCGTGTCGATGCTCACCGACTTGCCACGACGTGGTGCGTGGATAAAGCGGTCGTTGCCCAGGTAGATGGCAACGTGGTTGACCTGGCGGCTCTTAAGTTTGAAGAACAACAGGTCGCCCGGTTTCAGGTCTTTGCGGTCAACCTTCAAGCCGTGGCCGCTAGCCATGGCGTTGGAGGTGCGTGGCAAATCCACCGCTTTTACATCGTTAAAGGCATATTTCACCAAGCCGCTGCAGTCGAACCCTTTACTTGGGCTGCTGCCGCCCCAACGATAAGGAGTACCGAGCACGTTGACGGCACGGCTGAGGACGTTGCTGCTTTGCTTGGTATTGACTGCCATCAGGCCTGGAGTCGCTTTACCGTGGGCCTTGCTCAGTTGAGTCGGGCGGTTGACGGTCAGCTTTACCGATTTGGCCGTGCTGGTTGTGCTGTGTACTTTAGGGGTGAAACCATTGACGTTCGGAAGTCGTTGCTCACGATTGGTGGCGTGGGCGGCCAGTGGCATTAATAGGCAGATGGTCAGCCATGTCTTGAAAAATGGTCGCATTAGGCGTGGCTCTTATGGGTTTGCGCGCAACTTTATAACAGCTTTTTGTGTCGTTCTGAGGCCGTTTGTCGACTGAACCTTGGGGTCAAACTCAGGAAAAACGCGACGAATTGCCGCAATTGTCCTACACAAGTCAGGTGGCATAAGGCTTTGAGGGCAGAAAGATACCATTTGCCATACGTCGGGCGCCTGTAAAAAAGTCACAAAGAAAATGAAAAAATTTATCTATCGAAGCAAAAGAGGTACTCCATGAACACCTATCAACAGGTTGGTCAGCAGCAAGATACCCATAGCAAGGTAATCGGTTACCTGCTGTGGATTTTCGGTTTCACCGGGGCGCATCGCTTTTATTACGGCAAACCCGTGACCGGTACGATCTGGTTTTTCACCTTCGGCTTGCTGGGCATTGGTTGGCTGATCGACTTGTTCCTGATCCCGGCCATGGACCGTGAGGCCGACTTGCGGTTTACCGCCGGGCCCATCGAATACAACGTCGCGTGGATTCTGTTGGCATTCCTGGGTATGTTCGGTGTGCACCGTATGTACCAGGGCAAATGGATCACCGGCCTGATCTACCTGCTGACCGGCGGTTTGTTCCTGCTTGGGGTGCTGTATGACTTCTGGACGCTGAATACGCAGATTTCGATTCGTAACGCCGAGCGCAATGCCGGGCGCTGATCTTTCGGCCATATAGAGAACCAAATGTGGGAGGGGGCTTGCTCCCGATTGCAGTGGGTCAGCTACAGATAAGCCGGCTGATCCGCCGCTATCGGGAGCAAGCCCCCTCCCACATTTACTATGCCCACTTCAGATCTGTCTTAAGCCTGGTAGCTGATCCGCCCATCCATCAAGGTGTACCGCACCGTCGCCGGCAGGCTATGGCCGATGAACGGGCAGTTTTCGCCCTTGGACAACCAGTGCTCCCCGGCAACCGTCGAGCTGCCCAGGTCGAACAGCACCAGGTCCGCCGGCGAACCTACCGCCAGCTTGCCCGCTGGCAGGCGCAAGGCCTCGGCCGGGCCGGCGCTCAGGCGCGCCAATAGCGTCGGCAGGTCGAGCAAGCCGTCCTCCACCAACGTCATCGCCAATGGCAGCAACAGCTCCACACTGCTAATACCCGGCTCGGTCGCACCAAACGGCGCCAGCTTGGCGTCTCGCTCGTGAGGCTGGTGATGGCTGGAAATCGCCGACACCACACCCGACTTTACCGCCGCCCGCAAACCGTCGCGGTCGGCCTTTGTGCGCAGGGGCGGCTGTACGTGATACAGGCTGGAGAAGTCGATCAACGCTTCATCCGTCAGGATCAGTTGGTACAGCGCCACGTCGGCCGTCACCGGCAAGCCACGGGCCTGGGCCTGGGCGATCAGGGCAACGCCACGGGCGCTGGTCAGTTGGCTGAAGTGCGCGCGCACACCGCTTTGCTCCACCAGCAGCAGGTCACGGGCCAGGGCCACGGTTTCGGCGGTTTCCGGAATGCCCGGCAGGCCGAGGAAGCTGGCCACCGCGCCTTCATGGGCCAGGCCGCCTTCGGCCAGGTCGCGGTCCTGGGAGTGGAAGATCACCGTCAAGTCGAAGGTGGCCGCGTATTCCAGTGCGCGGCACAGGGTGCGCGTACTGCGGAAACTCTCCAGGCCATTGCCGAAGGCCACGCAACCGGCGTCGCGCAGGGCGATCAGCTCGGCGAGTTGTTCGCCGTCCAGGCCTTTGCTCAGGGCGCCGATAGGGAACACCTTGCAATTGCCGGCTTCGCGGGCGCGGTCGAGGATCAGTTCGGTCACAGCCGAAGTGTCCAGCACCGGCTTGGTGTTCGGCGGGCAGCACAGGCTGGTCACGCCACCGGCGGCGGCGGCTTGGGTTTCGCTGTTGATGTTGCCTTTGCGGCTATAGCCCGGTTCGCGCAGCGCGACGTTCAGGTCCACCAGCCCAGGTGCGGCCACCAGGCCCTTGGCGTCGATGCTCTCGACGGCGCTGAAGCCTGCAGGCGCGGCGCCAATGGCGATAATCTTGCCGGCGTCCAGATGTAGATCGGTAACTTGGTCCAGGCCACTGGCTGGATCGATGACTCGGGCGCCGAGAATGCTGAGCTTCACTGGGCCTGCTCCTGCTCGAATTGACGTTGCGCGGTTTGCCCGCTCATGGCCATGGACAGCACGGCCATGCGCACGGCGATGCCGTAGGTCACTTGGTTCAAGATCACCGACTGCGGGCCGTCGGCCACCGCCGACTCAATTTCCACGCCGCGGTTGATCGGCCCCGGGTGCATCACGATGGCATCCGGCTTGGCTCCGGCCAGACGGGCAGTGGTCAGGCCGAACAGGCGGTAGAACTCGCCTTCGCTTGGCAACAGGCCACCGGCCATGCGCTCGCGTTGCAGGCGCAGCATGATCACCACGTCCACATCCTTGAGGCCTTCGGTCATGTCGGTATAGACCTTCACGCCGTACTGTTCGATACCGATGGGCAGCAAGGTCTTCGGTGCAATCACGCGAATATCCGGGCAACCCAGGGCCTTCAGGGCCAGCATGTTCGAGCGCGCCACCCGCGAGTGCAGGATGTCGCCGACGATGGCCACTGAAAGCTTTTCAAAACTGCCCTTGTGCCGACGGATGGTGAGCATGTCGAGCATGCCCTGGGTCGGGTGGGCGTGACGGCCGTCGCCGCCGTTGATGATCGCTACGTTCGGGCACACATGCTCGGCAATGAAGTGCGCAGCGCCGGAGTCGCCGTGGCGTACCACAAACATGTCGGCCGCCATGGCTTCCAGGTTGCGCAGGGTGTCGAGCAGGGTCTCGCCCTTGCTCGCCGACGAGGTGGACACGTTCAGCGTGATCACGTCGGCCGACAGCCGTTGGGCCGCCAGTTCAAAGGTGGTGCGGGTACGGGTGGAGTTCTCGAAGAACACATTGCAAATGGTTTTGCCGCGCAACAGCGGGACCTTCTTCACCGCCCGGCCACCGACTTCGAGGAACGAGTCGGCGGTGTCGAGGATTTCGGTGAGCAGTTCGCAGGGCAAACCGTCGAGGGACAAGAAGTGTTGCAACTGGCCCTGAGCATTGAGCTGCAGCGGGCGCTTGGCATCTAGAGGCGTCATCGCGGGGACTCTGTACAAGGCGGTTTAAAGGGCAAGGTCTTGCAGTTCGAGTTCGAGCGGCGTGGGACCGGACAATTTTACCCGCTGCCGGGCACAAAGTGACAGCGTAGCGCCGACCACGTCCGGGCTGATCGGCAATTCGCCGGCGTCCAGATCCAGCAGGCACACCAGGGTCACGCTGGCCGGGCGGCCGTAGTCGAACAGCTCATTCAGGGCGGCGCGGATAGTGCGGCCGCTCATCAGCACGTCGTCGATCAACACCAGGTGCTGGCCTTCGATCTCGAACGGCAGGGCCGACGGGCGCACTTGCGGGTGCAGGCCATTCTGGCTGAAGTCATCGCGGTAGAAGGACACGTCCAGCGTACCCAGGGGCGAATCGCTGCCCATCTCTTCCAGCAACGCCTGGGCCACCCACACACCGCCGGTGCGGATGCCGATAAAACGCGGCTCGCTGATGGCGCGGTGTTCCAGGTGCGCCTTGAGGCGTATCGCCATCTGGCTGATCAGTTCGGCGGGATTGGGCAGGCTCATGGATGCTCCTTCTAGGCCTTGCTCGGTGGGGTAGCGGCAAGGTCCGGGCTCAAACGTAAAAAGACGCGGCAAGCCGCGTCAGTCAGGATTCAAATAAAGCGGTGTTTTCATCCAGCCAACCCTGCAACAGCAAGGCGGCGGCGATGGCGTCCACGGGGTTGTCGCGGTAGCTGCCTTTCTGCCCGCCACGGTCGCGACGCTCACCCTTGGCTTCAAAGGTGGTGAGGCGCTCGTCGTGGGTATAGAAGGGCAGGTTGTAGCGGCCATTGAGGCGGCGGGCGAACTTTTCGGCGCGCAGGCACATGTCGCTGGGCGTGCCGTCCATGTTCAGGGGCAGGCCGACCACCACCGCATCAGGCTTCCACTCTTTGATGAGCGCTTCGACCTGGTTCCAGTCCGGCACGCCGTTCTGGGCCTTGAGGGTGCACAGCTCGCGGGCCTGGCCGGTGATGACCTGGCCGACCGCTACGCCGATCTGTTTGGTGCCGTAGTCAAAACCGAGGATCAGACGCAAAGCCATCAGGCGTGCCCCGCCTGGCTGGTCAACAGGCTGAGGTTGACCCGCAGCTTGGCCGCGGCCGCTTCCAGACGCAGTTCGCTGGCGGTATTGAACAGGATATCGGCATCGAACGGGCAGGTCAGCCAGGCATTGCTGGCCAGTTCAGCCTCCAGTTGCCCGGCTTCCCAACCTGCGTAACCGAGGGTGATCACGCTTTGCTCAGGGCCAACGCCGTCGGCGATGGCGAACAGCACGTCCTGGGAGGTGGACAGTGACACGCCTTCAAGGTCTACCGTGGCCTGGAACTTCGGCCCGGTGGGGTGCAGCACAAAGCCGCGATCAGTCTGCACCGGCCCGCCAATATAGATCGGCACACCTTGGCAACGAGCCGGTGGGTCTATTTCCGGGCGCAATTGCTCGAGGATATCGGCCAGGTTCAGCTCCTGAGGGCGGTTGACCACCAGCCCCATGGCACCATTGGCCGTGTGCTCGACGATGTAGGTCAAGGTCTGCGCAAAGTTCGGGTCGGCCATATGGGGCATGGCGATCAGGAATTGGTGCTTGAGGTAGGTCGGGCTGACATTTTTCATGTCCGCTAGTGTGGCGTTGGAGGGGCGAACTGACAAGCTGGAGTTAAGCCTCAATGGCAGTCGGTCGAGGCGCACTCGTCACAGCGTCAGTTGCTGGACAGCCGGTCGCCTTTGGCAAACTTCCAGGTACGGATGATTTCCAGGCGGTCCACGTCGTTCAAGTCGCCGCTGAACGGCGCAAAGGGCGCGGCCAGGCGCACGATGCGCTGGGCGGCCTGGTCCAGCAACGGTTGGCCGGAGGACTCCAGCACCTGCACTTCATACAGCGAACCATCACGGTTGATCGAAACCAGCAAGCGCAAGTTGCCATAAATCTGCTGGCGCCGGGCTTCGTCCGGGTAGTTGAGGTTGCCGATGCGCTCGACCTTCTTGCGCCACTCGTCCTTATACCAGGCACCTTTGTCGCGCATGGTCGAGGCGGCGTTCAGGCGGTAGATACGTGGGCGCTTGGCGTAAAGCTGTTGTTCATGGGCCAGTTCGGCTTCCAGGCTGGAAATTTCATCGGACAGCGTCGAACTGTCGAAGGTAGGTGCGGGTTTCACCGGCTCGGGCTTGGGTTCGGTCTTGGCTTTTTCGCGTTGGGTCGGGGCTTTTTGCGGCTTGGGTGCGACGGTGGTCACGGCGGCCTTGGGTGCAGCCTGCTTGACCTCGGGCTTGGGCGCCGGCGGCGGAGTGACCTTATTGACCTTGTTGTCGTGGAAGGGCGCGACTTCGGTAGTCTTGGGCACCGCTTTCTTGTCGAGGGTGCCGCTGCCTTGCTGGTTGTCCTGGGCGAGAAAGTCGGCCTTTTCGGGCTTCTTTTCGCTCTTGAACGTGGCGAGAGTGATTTCCATGGTCTTGGTGATCTGCTTGGGCTCCACCAGGGTGAAACCCACACCAAGAAGCAATGCAAGGTGAACCAGCGCGGCGAGAAACAGGGTAAATCCGAGCCGATCAGCCGGGCGCACGCCGCTGTGGGAGAGTTCGGGGGGCAGTTCGGACGGGAGTGTCATGACAAGAAAACCAACATCGCGCTTTTCACAGGTGGCGCATGATAACGCAATGTTGGTGAGTGTCCGGCTGTTCTATGTCACTTGGCTTGTAGCTTGCGTTCAATGGCTGCCATCAGCATTTCGCCGATGTTCGTGCCAAATGCGTTGTCGATCTCGCGAATACAGGTCGGGCTGGTGACGTTGATTTCAGTGAGATGCTCACCAATTACGTCTAATCCGACAAACAGCAGACCTTTTTCCCGCAGGGTTGGGCCGACTTGAGCTGCGATCCAGCGATCCTTGTCCGACAAAGGCCGTGCTTCACCACGACCACCGGCGGCCAGGTTGCCACGGGTCTCGCCCGCTGCCGGGATGCGCGCCAGGCAGTAATCCACCGGCTCGCCGTCGATCATCAGGATGCGCTTGTCGCCGTCCTTGATCGCCGGCAGGTAGGCCTGCCCCATGATCTGCTGGGTGCCCAGGGCGGTCAGGGTCTCGAGGATCACCGAGAGGTTCGGGTCGCCGGCGCGGTGACGGAAGATCGAGGTGCCGCCCATGCCGTCCAGCGGCTTGAGGATCACATCACCATGCTTGGCGGCGAACTCACGCAGCACATCGGCGCGGCGGCTGACCACGGTCGGCGGCGTGCACTGCGGGAACAGGGTGGCGAACAGCTTTTCATTGCAGTCACGCAGGCTCTGCGGCTTGTTGACGATCAGCACGCCGGCGCGTTCAGCCTGCTCCAGCAGATAGGTGGAATACACAAATTCCATGTCGAACGGCGGGTCCTTGCGCATCAGGATCACGTCGAGGTCACTCAGGGGGCTGTCGATTTCGTCCGAAAGCTCGAACCACTTCTCAGGGTTGGCGAACACCTGCAGCGGGCGCATGCGTGCGCGTGCCTCGCCGTCACCCTGGTAAAGATCGCGCTGCTCCATATAGAACAACGTCCAGCCGCGGGCCTGGGCGGCCAGGAGCATGGCCAGCGAACTGTCCTTTTTATAGGAAATGCTGGCGATAGGGTCCATGACAATGCCGACGCGAACGCTCATGGGGGATTTCCTCTAGCAAATTAGGGCGCATAAAAGTGGCGTCAGAGTGGCGCTGCGGCTGTTGTGGGTCAAGGAAAAACCACCGGGCGGGTGCCTCGATAGATTGCGCCCGGAGACTGTGCTAAAAAGACTGCCACAACGCAGCAGCCCTTGAATTCCAAGGCTTGCGGCGTTCATCCTGTGCAACATCAGGCAGTACACACCGAAAACCGATTCGCTGTGGCGATGGTAGAGCAGATATGGAACAGCATTCCAACGCCTTGAGGGTGATGGTGATCGACGATTCGAAAACGATCCGCCGCACCGCCGAGACTCTGTTGAAGAACATGGGGTGCGAGGTCATCACGGCTATCGACGGTTTCGATGCCCTGGCGCGGATTGTGGATCATCACCCGCACATTATCTTTGTCGACGTCATGATGCCGCGCCTGGATGGCTACCAGACCTGCGCCCTGGTGAAGAACAACCCGGCGTTCAAGTCGATCCCGGTGATCATGCTGTCCTCCAAGGACGGCCTGTTCGACAAGGCCAAGGGGCGTATCGTGGGTGTCGATCAGTTTTTGACCAAGCCTTTCAGCAAGGAAGAACTGCTGGGTGCGATCAAGGCCTATGTGCCTGCCTTCGCTGCAGTAGAACAAGCACACTGACGCCACCCCACAAGGGCCGGCGCCGACCAATGTAGTGGGGAAAACCATGGCACGTGTTCTGATCGTCGACGATTCGCCGACTGAAATGTACAAACTCACCGGCATGCTGGAAAAGCATGGTCACGAAGTTCTCAAGGCCGCCAACGGCGGCGATGGTGTGGCGCTTGCCCGCCAGGAAAAACCTGACGCGGTATTGATGGACATTGTGATGCCCGGCCTCAATGGGTTCCAGGCCACGCGCCAACTGACCAAAGACAAGGAAACCGAGCACATCCCAGTGATCATCATCACCACTAAAGATCAGGAAACCGACAAGGTGTGGGGTACTCGCCAGGGCGCCAAGGACTACCTGACCAAACCGGTGGACGAAGAGACCCTGATTGCCACCCTGAACAAGGTACTGGCCGGCTAAAGGCTCGCGATCATGACCGAGTCGCAAACCGCCTTCGAGCTGCTGCTGGACATCGACCGCCGCTGCCGCCTGCTGGCCGCCGATCTGCCGTCCCAGGAAACCCGCCTGCAACGCTGGAGCGGCATTGCTTTCCGTGTGGGGCCAAACGGGTACGTGGCGCCCATGGGCGAAGTCGCCGAAGTCTTGCATGAGCCGCGTTGCACCCTGATGCCCGGGGTCAAGCCCTGGGTCAAGGGCGTGGCCAACCTGCGCGGGCGCTTGCTGCCAGTCATGGACCTGGGTGGCTTCCTCGGCCTTGGGCTGTCCAAGGCGCGCAAGCAACGGCGCGTATTGGTGGTGGAGTTCAACGACCTGTTTGTCGGGCTGCTGGTGGACGAGGTAGTGGGCATGCAGCATTTCGCATTGGACGCATGGATGGCGAGCACCGCCTCCGGCGCGCCGTTTATCCAGGGCCAGTTCGACGGCGACCAGCAATGGCAAGTCTTCAGCCCCTTCGCCCTGGCCCAGGCCCCTGGCTTCATGGATGTCGCCGCATGAGTACCGTTACCACGCCCAAACCCCAGGCCGCCTCGCGCAGCCGTTCGCAGATCATCGTGCTATTTATCGCCTTGATCGTGTTCATCATGCTGCTGTTCGCCAACTTTGCTTACCTCAACACCCAGTCCACCTACGATAAACAGTACATCGGCCACGCCGGTGAGTTGCGCGTGCTGTCCCAGCGCATCGCCAAGAACGCTACCGAAGCCGCCGCCGGCAAAGCCGCCGCGTTCAAGCTGCTGGGCGATGCGCGCAACGACTTTGCCCAGCGCTGGGGCTACCTGAAAAAAGGCGACCCGCAAACCGGCCTGCCCGCCGCACCCAGCGCGGTGCGCGCCGAAATGCGTGCGGTGCAGACCGACTGGGAAGCGCTGCTGAAAAACACCGACGCGATCCTCGCCAGCGAGCAGACCGTATTGTCCCTGCACCAGGTGGCCGCGACCCTGGCCGAAACCGTGCCGCAATTGCAGCTGGAATCGGAAAAGGTCGTCGACATCCTGCTGCAACGTGGCGCCCCGGCCAGCCAGGTAGCTTTGGCCCAGCGGCAGTCGCTGCTGGCCGAGCGCATCCTGGGGGCGGTCAACACCGTGCTTGCCGGGGATGAAACCGCGGTGCAGGCCGCCGATGCTTTTGGTCGCGACGCTAACCGTTTTGGTGTGGTGCTCAACGGCATGCTCAACGGCAACCCGGGGCTGCGCATCACCCAGGTCGAAGACCATGACGCGCGGGCGCGGTTGGCGGAAATTTCCGAGCTGTTCGAGTTTGTCTCCGGCTCCGTGGATGAAATCCTCGAGACCTCGCCGCAGTTGTTCCAGGTGCGGGCCTCGGCGAGCCATATTTTCAATCTGTCACAAACCCTGCTCGATGAAGCCTCGCACCTGGCCACCGGTTTTGAAAACCTCGCCAGTGGGCGCAGCTTCGATACCATCGGCGGGTATGTGCTGGGCCTGCTGGCGCTGGCCTCGATCATCCTGATCGGTCTGGTCATGGTGCGTGAGACCAACCGCCAACTGTATGAAACTGCCGAGAAGAACGAGCGCAACCAGAACGCAATCATGCGCCTGCTGGATGAAATCGAAGACCTGGCCGATGGCGACCTCACTGTCACGGCCTCGGTCACCGAAGATTTCACCGGCACCATCGCAGACTCCATTAACTATTCCGTGGACCAGCTGCGCGATCTGGTCGCCACCATCAACCTCACCGCCGGGCAAGTCGCTGGTGCGGTGCAGGACACCCAGGCCACCGCCATGCACCTGGCCCAGGCGTCGGAGCATCAAGCCCAGCAGATCGCCGAAGCGTCCACGGCGATCAACCAGATGGCCCAATCTATCGACCAGGTTTCGGCCAACGCTGCAGAGTCCTCGGCGGTGGCGGAGCGCTCGGTGGAGATCGCCAACAAGGGCAACGAAGTGGTGCACAACACCATCCACGGCATGGACAACATTCGTGAGCAGATCCAGGACACTGCCAAGCGCATCAAGCGCCTGGGCGAGTCGTCCCAGGAGATTGGCGACATCGTCAGCCTGATCGACGACATCGCCGACCAGACCAACATCCTCGCTCTCAACGCGGCGATCCAGGCGAGCATGGCCGGCGATGCCGGGCGCGGGTTTGCGGTGGTGGCCGATGAAGTGCAACGGCTGGCCGAGCGCTCGTCGGCGGCCACCCGGCAGATCGAAACCCTGGTACGGGCGATCCAGGCCGACACCAATGAAGCGGTGATTTCCATGGAGCAGACCACCACCGAAGTGGTGCGTGGCGCACGCCTGGCTCAGGACGCGGGCGTGGCGCTGGAAGAGATCGAAGGTGTGTCGAAAACCCTGGCGGCGCTGATCCAGAGTATCTCCAACGCGGCGCAGCAACAGACGTCGTCGGCGGGGCAGATTTCCCTGACCATGAATGTCATCCAGCAGATCACCACGCAGACGTCGTCGGGCTCCACTGCAACAGCCGAGAGCATTGGTAACCTGGCGAAGATGGCCAGTCAGTTGCGCAGGTCGGTGTCGGGTTTCACCCTGCCTCCAGCCAAGCAGGTGGACGATTGAAATGCGATCAAAATGTGGGAGGGGGCAAGCCCCCTCCCACATTGGATCTCCTCTTGATTTGAGATCTGAGCAACACACGCAACCCATGAATTCTAAGCGGAGCAGTTATGGTTGATCGGCACGACTACGTGGCCCTCGAATGGGTCAAGGACGACATTGCCGAAACCCTGAAACAGGCTCGTTCGGCGCTGGACGCATACGTTGAAACCGGCGATGCCCTCGACGAGTGCCTGGCGGGTATCCACCAGGTGCATGGCGCGCTGCAAATGGTCGAGTTCTACGGCGCGGCGCTGCTGGCCGAGGAGATCGAAGAACTGGCCCTGGCCCTCCAGGCCGGTCGTGTCAGCCAGCGCGATGAAAGCATTCGCCTGCTGCAACAGGCCCTTGGCCAATTGCCGCTGTACCTCGACCGCGTGCACAGCGCCCGCCGCGACTTGCCGCTGGTGGTGCTGCCGCTGCTCAACGACTTGCGTAGCGCCCGGGGTGAAAGCCTGCTGTCGGAAACCAGCCTGTTCAGCCCGCAACTGCTGTCGATTACACCGCTGCCTGACGAAGCCCTCGCCCAACGGGCAACGCCTGGTTTGCATGAGCAGTTGCATCAATGGCACCAGTTGCTGCAACAAGCCCTCGCCGGATTGCTGCGTGAGGACCACGGCCCGAGCAACCTGGAAGACATGGCGCGGGTGTTCGCACGCCTCGAAGCGCTGTGCCAGGGCGCGCCTTTGTTGCCGCTGTGGCAGATCACCTCGGCCTTGGTCGAAGGCATGCTCACTGGCGTGATTGCCAACAGCCCGGCGCTGCGCAGCCTGCTCAAGGCCAGTGACAAGCAGCTCAAGCGCCTGCTGGTCCAGGGCATCGGTGGTATCAACCAGCCAGCGCCGGATGAGTTGCTCAAGAGCCTGTTGTTCTACGTTGCTAAAGTCACCCGACCGACGCCGCGCATGCAAAGCCTGAAAGAACGCTACGGCCTGGATGAAGCCTTGCCCGACAGCGCCGTGGTCGATGCCGAGCGTGCGCGGTTGGCGGGGCCGGATCGTAATGCCATGGGCTCGGTGCTCGGTGCCTTGTGTGAGGAACTGGTGCGGGTCAAGGAGCGCCTCGACCTGTTCGTACGCAGTGACCGTCAACACACCCACGACCTCGATGCATTGCTGGCGCCGCTGCGGCAAATCGCCGATACCCTTGCCGTACTGGGTTTCGGCCAACCGCGCAAAGTGATCATCGACCAACTCGCCGTGGTGCTGAGCCTGGTCCAGGGGCAGCGCGAACCCAGTGACGCGGTGTTGATGGACGTGGCCGGTGCGTTGCTCTATGTCGAAGCGACGTTGGCCGGGATGATCGGCACCGTCGAGCCGCAAAGCCGCGAAGAGAGTCGCCTGCCGACCACCGACCTGACGCAGATTCATCAACTGGTGATTCGTGAGTCCTGCCAGTGCTTGAAGCAGGCCAAAGAACTGGTGATCGACTGCATCGAGGCCCACTGGGACCGCCAGCGTCTGGAGTCGCTGCCGGAGCTGTTGAGCCAAGTGCGCGGCGCCCTGGCGATGATCCCCTTGCCGCGGGCGGCGAGCCTGATGCGTGGTTGCACCGACTATGTCGATGAGCAATTGATGGTCAATGACGCAGCGCCCTCCGAGGCGCAGTTGGCGCATTTCGCCGATGTGATCAGCAGCCTGGAGTACTACCTCGAACGCATGCTCCAAGATCCTGACGCGCCAGGAGAAAAAGTGCTGGAGCTGGCCACCCAGGGCTTGAGCGCACTGGGCTACCTGCCGGCGGAAAAACCCTGGCGCCAGGCCCTGGCTGTGCCCGATGGCGCGCTGTCCACCGAGACCGCACCGAGCCAGTCCCAATTCGATGCACTGGCCAGCCCCACCTCACGTCTCAACCCTCCGGCCTTGCAGCGTCCGGGCAGCCTCTTGCCGCCGCCAGCCGATGAAGCGCCGATTGACGATGAGCTGCGCGAAGTCTTCCTCGAGGAAACCGATGAAGTCCTCGGCGTACTGCATCGCTACCTGCCCAACAGTGCGGACAAAATCGCCCAGGGCGAAATGCGCCGCGCCTTCCACACCCTCAAGGGCAGTGGTCGCATGGTGCGCGCGCTGGTGGTGGCCGAGCTGGCCTGGGCCGTGGAAAACCTGCTCAACCGCGTGCTGGAACGCAGCGTGACCCTTGGCCCTGAGGTGCAACATGTGCTCGATGAGGCCGTTGCCCTGCTGCCAGAATTGATCGCCGATTTTGCCATCGACGACCAACGCCAGCGCGATGACGTCGACGCCCTGGCCGCCCGTGCCCATGCCTTGGCCAGCGGTACACACGCGTCGGTTGCCGAACCCCATGACCCGATGTTGCTGGAGATTTTCCGTAACGAAGCCCAGAGCCACCTGGACAGCCTCGACCACTTCCTGCAATTGGCCGCCGAGCATGTGCCGCTGCAGGTCACGGATGAACTGCAACGCGCCCTGCACACGCTCAAGGGCAGTGCGTATATGGCCGGCGTGTTGCCCATTGCCGAACTGGCCCGCCCGCTTGATCACCTGACCCGTGAATACAAGGCCCACCGCCTGCCGCTGGACCTGGACGAAGTGGAGTTGCTGCTCGAAGCCCAAGGGCTGTTCCAGCGCGGGTTGCGTGACCTGGGCAGCGATCCACTGGTGCCGATCAAAGACGCAGCCGACCTGATCAGCCGTACCCAAAGCCTGCTGGATAAGCAGCTTGCAGCACTGCTCGACGCTCCCAGTACCGGCCTGCGCATCAAGCGTGATCCACACCTGATCACCAATTTCCTGGCCCAGGGCATGGACATCCTGCTCGACGCTGAAAGCCTGCTGCGCCGTTGGCAGCAACACCCTGGCGAGCGTCAGGAACTCACGGCGTTGCTGGATGAACTGACCACCTTGGGCGAGGGTGCACACATCGCCGACCTGCACCCCATCGATGCGCTGTGCGAAGCCTTGCTCGACCTGTATGGCGCCGTAGAAGAAAGCAGCCTGGCGGTCAGCGAACGGTTTTTCCATGAGGCCGAACAGGCCCATGAAGCGCTGATCAATATGCTTGACCAGTTGGCCGCCGGCCAGGAAATCAGCCCGGCGCCGGCACGCGTGCAGGCCCTGCGCGAGTTGTTGGATGACGCACTGGACCCATCCGCTACCGGCCTGATCAAAAGCGACGGTAGTCGCGCCCTGAGTATCTCCGAGTTGGGCGCCGCCACTGCGCAGTTGGATCAGCAAACGGCAATGGACGACGAAATTGTCGAGATCTTCCTTGAGGAAGCCGTGGATATCCTCGACAGCGCCGGGCAGTCCCTCAAGCGCTGGCTGTTGGAGCCCGACAGCGCGGCGCCGTTGTCTTCGTTGCAACGGGACCTGCACACCCTCAAGGGCGGTGCGCGCATGGCCGAAATCGACCCGGTGGGCGACTTGGCCCATGAGCTGGAATGCCTGTATGAAGGCCTGGTGGACCGCCGCTATAGCTATTCCACCGAGCTGTCCCAGGTACTGATGGCCAGCCATGAACGATTGGCCTTGCAACTCGAAGAGCTGCAACACCAGCAACCCTTGAGCGGTGCTGCCGAGCTGGTCGCCAAGCTGCGCGAGCTGCGCCAGAGCAACACACCCGCAGCTCCGGTTGCTGTGGATCCGGCCTCGGGTGCCGACCCTGAATTGCTGGATATCTTTCTCGAAGAAGCCGCCGATATCCTCGACAGCTCAGGCAGCGCGCTGCTGCGTTGGCAAGCCGAGCCGGGCAATCGCCAGGAAGTGGAAACCCTGCTGCGTGACCTGCACACCCTCAAGGGTGGGGCGCGCATGGTCGAGATCGGGCCAATTGGCGATTTGGCCCATGAGCTGGAATTTCTTTACGAGGGGCTGTCTGCTGGTTTGCTCGCGCCGACCCAGGAGCTGTTTGCGTTGCTGCAAGGTTGCCATGACCGTTTGGCGCAGATGATCGACGCCGTAGCGGATGGATTGCCCGTTGGCTCGGTGGACAAACTGATCGAACGCATCAAGAGCCTGGTGCACCCCAGTGATGAACCGGTCATGCCGGTGGCGTTGCCGGCGGGTAAGGCCGAAGCAGTGATCGACCCCGCCGCCGACATGGTGAAAATCTCTGCCGACTTGCTCGACGACCTGGTCAACCTGGCCGGCGAAACCTCGATCTTCCGTGGCCGTATCGAGCAGCAGGTCAACGATGCACGCATCGCATTGAATGAGGTGCAAACCACCATCGAGCGTATGCGCGACCAACTGCGCCGGCTCGACAGCGAAACCCAGGGCCGCCTCCTCAGCCGCCAGCAGGCCGACGCCGAGCGCCTGGGCTACGAAGAGTTCGACCCGCTGGAAATGGACCGCCATTCGCAACTGCAACAGTTGGCCCGTGCGCTATCTGAATCGGCCTCCGACCTGCTCGACCTCAAGGACACCCTTGAGCGCCGCAACCAGGATGCCCATGACCTTTTGCAGCAACAGGCGCGCATCAACACCGAGTTGCAGGAGGGCCTGATGCGCACGCGCATGGTGCCTTTCGAGCGCATGCTGCCACGCCTCAAGCGCATCGTGCGGCAAGTGGCGCAGGAGTTGGGCAAGGATGTGGAGTTCATCGTCGGCAACGCCGAAGGCGAGATGGACCGCAACGTGCTGGAACGCATGGCGCCGCCCCTGGAGCATATGCTGCGCAACGCCGTCGACCACGGCCTGGAGTCTCGCGAAGTGCGGTTGCAGGCAGGCAAGCCGGAGAGGGGCCGCATCACCCTGGACCTGACCCACGAAGGCGGCGATATCGTTTTCGACATGCGCGACGACGGCGCCGGTGTGCCCCTTGAAGCGGTGCGGCGCAAGGCGATCAAGCGCGGCCTGCTCGCCCCCAATCAAGAGATCAGCGACCGTGACGTGTTGCAGTTCATCCTGCAGCCAGGCTTCTCCACCGCAGAAAAGATCACCCAGATTTCCGGGCGTGGTGTGGGCATGGACGTGGTGCATGAAGAAGTGCGCCAGCTCGGTGGCTCGATGGTGATCGATTCGACCCCGGGCGTGGGTGTGCACTTTCGCATTCGCCTGCCGTTTACCGTATCGGTCAATCGTGCGCTGATGGTGCAATGCGCGGACGACCAATACGCGATCCCGCTCAACACCATCGAAGGCTTAGTGCGCGTATTACCCCACGAACTGGCGGGGCACTATCAGCAAGACCCGCCGCATTATGAATACGCCGGCCAGCGCTACGAGTTGTTCTACCTGGGCGACCTGCTGCACACCGCCAGCCGCCCGAAACTGCTGGGCCAGTACCAGCCCGTGCCAGTGCTGCTGGTGCACTGCAATGAACGCCGCGTGGCGGTGCACGTGGATGCCATGGCCGGTACCCGCGAGATCGTGGTCAAGGGCCTGGGACCGCAGTTCTCCGGGGTGCAGGGCGTGACCGGCGCGACCATCCTGGGCGACGGCCATGTGGTGCTGATCATCGACCTGCTGGCGCATATCCGCGCCCGGCAACCGGCCTTGCCGGCCCAGGCGGTGGATGCGCCGCTGATCCTCAACGATCCACTGAAAAAACGCCCACTGCTGGTGCTGGTGGTGGACGACTCGGTCACCGTACGCAAAGTCACCAGCCGCCTGCTGGAGCGCAACGGCATGAACGTGCTCACCGCCAAGGACGGCATCGACGCCATCGCCCTACTTGAAGAACACACCCCGGACCTGATGCTGCTCGACATCGAAATGCCGCGCATGGACGGCTTCGAAGTCGCCATTCAGGTACGCAACGATCCACGGCTGATGCGCTTACCGATCATCATGATCACCTCGCGCACCGGCCAGAAACACCGCGACCGCGCGATGGCCATAGGCGTCAACGACTACCTCGGCAAGCCGTACCAAGAGTCGGTGCTGCTGGAAAGCATCGCCTACTGGAGCAAGTCCCATGCTTGACCACCGCACCAGCCAACTCACCGGCCTGCTGCTGCCCCTGGCCGACCGCCACCTGGTGCTGCCCAATGTCGCCATCGCCGAACTGATCGACTTCCAGCGCGGCGAACCGGCCAGCGATGCACCGCCGTGGTACCTGCGCCAGGTGACCTGGCGCGATCGGCAGATCCCCTTGATCAGCTTTGAAGCCGTGTGCGGTGAAGCCAGCGTGACCGGCGAACGTTCGCGGATCGTAGTGTTGAATGCCTTGGGTGGAAGGCCGACGTTGAAGTTTATTGCGCTGGTGATTCAGGGCATTCCGCGCTCGTACAAGCTCGATAGCGAATTGAGCTATGTGGATGTGCCGCTGTGCCCGCTGGAACTGGCGGCGGTGCAGGTGGGGGAACAAGTGGCGAAGGTGCCGGATTTGATGGGCATCGAAGCGCTCTTAGTTGAATCCGGCTTGGCTTGATTGCCCACCTATTCAAATCCCTATGAAGATCCAAATGTGGGAGCGGGCTTGCTCGCGAAAGCGGTGGGTCAGTCACTGATATATGGCTGACATACCGCTTTCGCGAGCAAGCCCGCTCCCACACTGAATTGTGTTCATCTCCAGACCTCAATCAATCCGCGCAAACCGCTCAATCACCGGTTGCTCCCGATGCTCGGCCTGCCACAAATCGTAGGCACTTTGCATCGACAACCATAACTGGGCTTTACTCACGCCCGCCCGCTCCAACCGAACGGCAAGATCCGGGCTGACCGGGGCGTGGCCATGCAAGATCCTTGAAAAAGTCTCGCTGGGTATTCGCAGGTGCTGGGCCATTCGGGCAAGGGTGATGCCTAGTGCTGGGATAACGTCTTCAAGGAGTATTTCACCTGGATGAGGTGGGTTATACATCGGCATGTTGGTACGTCCTCCGGCGATGGGCATTCAACCGCGAAGGCTAGAAGGGCCCGTTCCGAGCAACAACCCCAAAACGCCGTATGAAATTTCCTGTACGCCCCTCGACCCAAGAGGCTTCGGATTTTTCCTGCAAGATTTTGGGCCGCGCTTGAGCTTGTCGCGTGCAGCCAGCGCGCCTAGTTTTCGTCCCGTCATCGCAAAAAACGGTGACACGGACGTGCAAGTCCGGTTACATGTCGGCGCACAAACGCCCATAGCCATTCAACGGGCATTTTTTATGCCTGCTGTACTCGTTATGGCGGCTGTGCGTGGGAGATCCTTTGGGGTCTGCCGGGGTCCGATATGCCCGGTCTTGCACACCTGCGCACGGCTGCCACCTTCATTCGCGTGCAAGCGGAAGAGGGTAGCTTCCATCACATATCGGAGCTGTAAATCATGGTCAAACCTACCCCCAATCCACCTCTCTTCACCGTAAACCCCCACCAGAACACCGAAACCCTGCTGGTCAACGCCAGCGAAACCCTATCCTCCCTCAACGCACTCACCTGCAACCTGGCCTTTGACCTGGACACTTCCCAGCGCGCCATCATGCTTGGAATTCAGCAAATGGCAGAGTTGGGGCAGTTGTTGGTCGATAGGGCACTTGAGCAAATCAGCCCTTCGCCGGAATTTTCAAACGGTCCAAAATAGGGACTGATCGGTCCTTGTTTGGGACCGATATCTAACAGGCGCTACTGAGCAAATGTGGGAGGGGGCTTGCTCCCGATAGCGGTGTATCAGCCATAAATTTACTGGCTGACCCACCGCTATCGGGAGCAAGCCCCCTCCCACATTTTGATCTTCGTTACTCCAGGCGTAACGGTCTGTCGCTGAGCTTGATTGATGGCCCCCGAATTCACTCCTAAGGTACAGCCCCACGACAGCAAACCCCGTGGAGCGACCATGACAACAACCATCACCCCCGACTCGCGCTGGACGCGGCGGCGCGACGAGAAGCAGCGGCGGCTCGGGCTGGTCAAACAGTATGCAGACGGGGCGGTGTTGCCCAGCGACAAGATCGTCGCGGCCCTGGAAGCGCTGATCCTCCCCGGCGACCGCGTGGTGCTGGAGGGCAACAACCAGAAGCAGGCCGACTTCCTCTCGCGCTCCCTGGCCAAGGCTGACCCGGCCAAGCTCCACGATTTGCACATGATCATGCCCAGTGTCGGGCGCGCCGAGCACTTGGACTTGTTCGAGAAAGGCATCGCCCGCAAGCTCGACTTTTCCTTCGCCGGCACTCAATCCCTGCGCATCAGCCAGTTGCTGGAAGACGGCCTGCTGGAAATCGGCGCGATCCATACCTACATCGAACTCTATGCGCGCCTGGTGGTGGACCTGATCCCCAACGTGGTGCTCTCGGCCGGCTTCATGGCCGACCGCGCCGGCAATATCTACACCGGCGCCAGCACCGAAGACACCCCGGCGCTGATCGAACCCGCCGCGTTCAGCGATGGCATCGTCATTGTGCAGGTCAACCAGTTGGTGGACGACGTCACCGACTTGCCCCGTGTGGACATCCCCGCAAGCTGGGTCGATTTCGTGGTGGTGGCCGACAAGCCTTTCTACATCGAACCGCTGTTCACTCGCGACCCACGCCATATCAAGCCGGTGCATGTGCTGATGGCGATGATGGCGATCCGTGGCATCTACGAAAAGCACAATGTGCAGTCGCTCAACCACGGCATTGGTTTCAACACCGCTGCCATCGAGTTGATCCTGCCCACCTATGGCGAATCCCTCGGGCTCAAGGGCAAGATCTGCCGCAACTGGACGCTCAATCCGCACCCCACGCTGATCCCGGCCATTGAAAGCGGTTGGGTGCAAAGCGTGCATTGCTTCGGCACCGAACTGGGTATGGAGAACTACATCGCCGCGCGCCCGGATGTGTTCTTTACCGGCCGCGACGGTTCGATGCGCTCCAACCGGATGTTCTGCCAACTGGCCGGCCAGTACGCGGTGGACCTGTTTATCGGCGCCACCCTGCAAGTGGATGGTGACGGGCATTCCAGCACGGTGACCCGTGGCCGCCTTGCCGGTTTTGGTGGTGCACCGAACATGGGCCACGACCCACGCGGTCGCCGCCATGGCACGCCTGCCTGGCTGGATATGCGCCACGGCGATGCGCCAGAAGCCTTGCTTGAACGCGGCAAAAAACTCGTAGTGCAAATGGTCGAGACCTTCCAGGAAGGCGGCAAACCGACCTTTGTCGAGACCCTCGACGCGGTGGACGTCGCACGCAAAAGCGGCATGCCCCTGGCGCCGATCATGATCTACGGCGACGACGTCACCCACTTGCTCACCGAAGAAGGCATCGCCTACCTGTACAAGGCGCGTTCCCTGGAAGAGCGCCAGGCGATGATCGCCGCCGTCGCCGGGGTGACCGCCATCGGCCTGCGCCATAACCCCAAGGACACCGCACGCATGCGCCGCGAAGGCTTGATTGCTTTGCCTGAAGATTTGGGCATCCGCCGCACCGACGCCACCCGCGAGCTGTTGGCCGCCAAGAGCGTGGCCGACCTGGTGGAGTGGTCCGGTGGCTTGTACAACCCGCCTGCCAAATTCAGGAGCTGGTAAATGCGTGCTTTCAAACTGCATGAATTGAGCCTCGCCGATCGCCTGGCGGATATGGCCGTGGATGCGCTGATAGACGAAGCGGATTTGTCGCCCAAGCCCGCCTTGGTGGATCGGCGCGGCAACGGCGCCCATAGCGATTTGCACCTGGGGTTGATGCACGCGTCGGCGCTGTCGTTGTGGCCGATGTTCAAGGAAATGGCTGAGGCCGCGCTCGAAATCGGCGAAATCGGCTTGCCCTTGCGCGAAGCCCTGGGGCGTATTGGCCGCGAAGGGGAGCAAGCGATGCTCATCACCACCAACGGCGTAAATACTCATCGCGGCGCGATCTGGGCCCTCGGTTTGCTGACCGCAGCGGCCGCCCTGGAACCTCGCGCGATACCGCTGAATGCAGCCAAACTGGCCCTGCTCAATGACCGCTTCGCTCCGCAACCCATGAGTCACGGCGCTCAGGTGGCCCAACGCTACGGCGCACGTGGTGCCCGTGAAGAAGCGCAGTTGGGCTTCCCCGCCGTGATGCAACGCGGCTTGCCGCAACTGCACAAAAGCCGCCAGCGAAACGCCGGCGAGCAGAACGCACGCCTGGATGCCTTGCTCGCGATCATGACCGAGCTGGCCGACACCTGCGTGCTCTACCGCGCCGGCACCGAAGGCTTGACCACCATGCAACAGGGCGCCCAAGCCGTGCTCGACGCCGGTGGCAGCGCCACCCTCGCCGGTCGTCGCCAACTGCACGAACTGGACAACCAACTGCTGGCCCTGAATGCCTCCCCCGGCGGTGCCGCCGACCTGTTGGCCGCCTGCCTGTTTATCGACCGCCTCGACGGAGCGCTGTGATGGAAACCTTATCCTTTGAATTCCCCGCCGGGCAGCCCGGCAAAGGCCGTGCGCTGGTGGGTTGCGTCGGCTCAGGCGATCTGGAAGTACTGCTGGAACCCGGCACGGCCGGCACGCTGACCATCCAGGTGCAGACCTCCGTCAATGGCGCCGAGCAACGCTGGCAGCACCTGTTTGAACGCATCTTCCAAGAGCAGACGCCGCCTGCGTTGAAGATCGATATCCACGATTTCGGTGCCACGCCCGGTGTGGTGCGTTTGCGCCTGGAGCAAGGCTTCGAGGAGATCGGCCATGACTGACTTGCTTGCCAAACACAGCTTTGTCGAACTCGGTGCACGGCAGCGCGCCAAGGCGTTGTTGGATGCCGGTACCTACCGTGAACTGATCGACCCATTCCAGCGCGTCATGTCGCCGTGGCTCAGCCGTCAAGGCGTGGTGCCCCAGGCCGATGACGGTGTGGTGATCGCCAAGGGCAGTATCGCCGGGTTGCCGGTGGTGGTTGCCGCGATCGAAGGTAATTTCCAGGGCGGCAGCCTCGGTGAAGTCGGCGGCGCGAAGATCGCGGGCGCCCTGGAACTGGCCGCCGAAGACAACCGCAACGGCACCCCCACCCGCGCCGTGCTGCTGCTGGAAACCGGTGGCGTGCGCTTGCAGGAAGCCAACCTGGGCCTGGCCGCGATTGCCGATATTCATGCGGCGATTGTCGACCTGCGCCAGTACCAGCCGGTGATCGGCGTGGTGGCAGGCAGTGTCGGCTGTTTTGGAGGCATGTCCATCGCAGCCGGGCTCTGCAGTTACCTGGTCGTCACCCGCGAAGCTCGCGTGGGCTTGAATGGCCCGCAGGTGATTGAACAGGAAGCCGGCCTGCAAGAATACGACTCCCGCGACCGACCTTTCATCTGGAGCCTTACGGGCGGTGAGCAACGCTTCAACAGCGGCTTGGCCGACCGTTACGTGGCGGACGATGTAGCGCAGATCCAGCACACCGTCAGCACGCTGTTGCAGCAAGGAGCGCCCGACCAACAACGCAGCCGTCGTGCTGAGTTCTACCTGGGGCGCCTGGCCGAACTGGACGCGACGGCGCAAATCGAGCCGGCGACGGTTCGCGCTCTGTATCAGGGAGAACGCCCATGAGAGGGTTGCAGTGGTTTAACGCATTGAGCGCCGGTGCGACCCCCGTGAAGGGGTTGCCGGACTCATTGAAAGTCGCAGACGGCGTCTTGGGTGAACAGGCGGTGCGTTTTATCGCCGTGGTCACCGACCCCAATAACCGCTTCCCGCGTGCGCGCAATGGCGAAGTTGGCTTGCTGGAAGGTTGGGGGCTTGCCAAGGCTGTTGATGAAGCCATCGCGAGGGGTGACAAACGCCCGCTGATCGCCATCGTCGACGTGCCCAGCCAAGCCTATGGCCGTCGCGAAGAGGCTCTGGGTATCCACCAGGCCCTTGCCGCCGCCGCCGACAGCTACGCTCGCGCACGTCTGGCCGGCCATCCGGTGATCGCGCTGCTGGTGGGCAAGGCCATGTCTGGCGCATTCCTCGCCCACGGCTACCAGGCCAATCGCCTGATCGCCCTGCGCGACCCTGGCGTGATGGTGCACGCCATGGGCAAGGCCTCGGCTGCACGGGTGACGTTGCGCAGCGTCGAGGAGCTGGAAGCCCTGGCCGCCAGCGTGCCGCCAATGGCCTATGACATCGACAGCTATGCCAGCCTCGGTTTGCTCTGGGAGACCTTGTCGGTGAGCCAGATTGAACAGCCGACGCCGGACGATGTGGTGCGGGTCAACGACTGCCTGATGCAGGCTATCAACGATGTCGCGGGGCCTGATTTAAAAGGCCGCCTCGGCGCGACCCATCGCGCTGCCTCCAGCCACGTACGCCAGCTGCTGCGGGAACAATGGTGAACGCCCATGACCTGCTCTGGGGCATGACCTCGGCGCATCTGCCCGCTGACGCTCCGGCCTGGGTGCTGGATGCGCTCAGTGCCGGTCATCCGGTGGTGGTGCGGCGTGCCATCGCTGAGCGGGGCCAGGTGGCAGTGGGTGTACGCGGACGTTTGCGTGAGCAGCGTTTTGCGGCGGTGATGCCCATTGCCGCTGTGCAACGGCGAGTCATACCGGAGGCACTGTGCGGCGTGACCTCGCCTCGGAATCTACCGGCGTTGCGCGCGCTCGATCTACTGCGGCCGGTGTTGGCACACAAGGCATGGGGCGTCACCGGCAGTGCGGGTTTCGAGTTGGCCAGCGGCATTCAAGCGCTGCACGAGCAGAGTGACCTGGATTTGATCCTGCGCACACCTCAGCGGCTTGAACGCAGCGATGCCGAGGGTCTGCTGGCGATAGTGGACAGCGCTCCGTGCGCCGTGGACCTGCAACTGCAAACTCCCTTTGGCGCCGTCGCCTTGCGTGAGTGGGCTGGCGGATCACGGCGTGTTCTGTTGAAAGCCGCCGGCGGCGCGCACCTTGTGCTTGATCCTTGGCAGGCGGTGGTATGAGTAGCCTTCTGGTCTTTCCTGGGCAGGGCGCGCAACGACCAGGCATGCTCCAGGCATTGCCGGCTGATGTGTTGGAGCAAGCCAGTGATGCGCTGGGCGAGGACGTTCGCCAACTCGATACGGCGCAGGCCCTTGAGTCGACCCGCGCTGTGCAACTGTGCCTGCTGATCGTTGGCGTCGCCCATGCGCGCCAGTTGCACCACACGCCTGATTACGTGGCGGGCTTGTCCATCGGCGCCTACCCGGCGGCGGTGATCGCGGGGGCATTGGCGTTCGACGAGGCAATCAAACTCGTCAGCCTGCGCGGCGAACTGATGCAAAGCGCTTACCCACACGGCTACGGCATGACCGCGATCATCGGCCCGCCGTTATCCACCGTCGAAACCTTGCTGGCCGACATTCATAGCCCACAAACACCGGTTTATCTGGCCAATATCAACGCCGACAACCAGACCGTCATCGCGGGCAGCAACGAGGCGATGCAGCGTGTCGCCGAGCGCATCAAAGGCAACGGCATCGCCAAGCGCCTGGCCGTCAGTGTGCCGTCCCACTGCGTGCTGCTGGAGCAACCCGCCCAGGCCCTGGCCCAAGCTTTCGTCCCGCTCAAGGCGCCGCGTATCACCTATCTGAGCAGCACCCGCGCGCGGCCCATCCATAACCCCGAGCAACTGCGCGACGACCTGGCCTTCAACATGTGCCGCGTCGTCGATTGGCGCGGCACTGTGCAAAGTGCCTACGAGCGCGGTGTGCGCCTGCAGATCGAACTGCCCCCGGGCGCCGTACTCACCAGCCTGTCACGCCGCGTGTTTGAACAAGGCACGGTGATCGCCTGCGAAGGCGCACGCCTGGACACCTTGCAGGCCCTGCTGCAAGAGGAGGAGCGCCGCCACCGATAAAGCAGCACCCAAGGCTTTCGAAGCACAAAAACAACAATTTCGAACGAGCACTTTGAGGATAACAACCATGATTATTTACGGTGTGGCGTTTCTGGCGCTGTGCACATTGGCTGGCCTGTTTGTCGGTGAACTGCTGGGCAAATGGATGGGTATCCCGGCCAACGTCGGCGGGGTGGGTATCGCCATGTTGCTGTTGATCGGCCTGGGCAGTTACCTCGGTAAGCGCGGCTTGTTTACCGGCAAGTCGGAGCAGGGTGTGAGTTTCTGGGCCGCAGTGTATATCCCGATTGTGGTGGCGATGGCTGCCCAGCAAAACGTGTATGGCGCCATCAGTGGCGGGCCCATGGCGATTCTGGCCGGGACCGTTGCGGTGGTACTGGGATTTGCCCTGGTACCGGTGCTGGTGCGTATCGGTAACCGCGAACCTGTGGCGGCTGTTCCCACCAAAGAAGCCGGGTGATCGCCATGTACGAATCGATTATGAAAGTGATCACCGGCTACGGCTTGATCAGTGGTTTTGCCGTGATCGGCCTGACCATGTGGGTCTCGTATTGGATTTCCGACACCTTTACCAAAGGCCGCCTGCACGGCTCGGCTATCGCCATTCTGCTGGGCTTGTTGCTGTCGTATGTAGGCGGGGCCTTTACCGGTGGCTCGAAGGGTGTGGTGGATATTCCGCTGTTGTCAGGCATCGGCCTGTTGGGCGGCGCGATGCTGCGCGACTTCGCCATTGTCGCCACGGCGTTTGGGGTGAGTGTCGATGAGCTCAAGCGCGCCGGATACGCTGGCGTGCTGGCGCTGTTTGTTGGCGTGGGTTCGTCGTTTATTGCCGGGGTTGGGGTGGCGATGGCGTTCGGTTATACCGATGCGGTTAGCCTTACCACTATCGGCGCCGGGGCCGTGACCTATATCGTTGGCCCGGTGACCGGCGCTGCGATTGGGGCCAGTTCCGAGGTGATGGCGCTGTCCATTGCTGCGGGGTTGATCAAGGCGATTCTGGTAATGGTGATGACGCCGTTCGTGGCGCCGCTGATCGGGCTGAACAACCCGCGCAGTGCGGTGATCTTCGGTGGCTTGATGGGCACCTCCAGCGGTGTGGCGGGCGGCTTGGCGGCGACTGATCCGAAGCTGGTGCCGTATGGGTGTTTGACAGCGGCGTTCTATACGGCGCTGGGGTGTTTGCTGGGGCCATCGTTGTTGTTTTTGGTGATGAGGGGGTTGGTGGGCTGACCTGAGGATTTTCAGTGTCTGGACTGACGTAATCGGGGGCAAGCCCCCTCCCACATTTTGACCGAATTCTCAGGTTGGAACTCGGTCAAGTGTGGGAGGGGGCTTGCTCCCGATAGCGGTCTGTCAGGGTATCGCCTGCCGATTGGCATACATCCGACACTCGGCCAACAACGCCAGCAAGTTCGGGTCGCGCTCCTTGGCTTTCAAGAACACCACGCCGATATGCTGCTGCAACCGGTACCTGGGTTGCAACGGTATCAGCTTCACGCGGTTCTCATACACCGCCGCAATCCGCCCCGGCAGCAGCGCATAACCCACGCCTGAACTGACCATGCTCAGCAGCGTGAAGATGTCATTGACCTGCATCGCCACCTTCGGCTCGAACCCCGCTTGCTTGAACACCCGGTTGCCATCCTGGTGCGTGGCAAAACCCTGGGTGAGGGTGATGAAGGTGGCGTCGCGTACCTCGGCCAAGTCGATTTCCTGGTTGCGGTCCAGCGGTGAGTCGGCCGGGGTGGCGAGGAAGATGTCATCGCTGAACAGCGCGATCTGCTCACAGTCGGGGTCGTTGGCGTGTTCTTCGAGGGAGATCAGGATCGCATCGACTTCCATGTTCTTGAGCTTGTAAAGCAGGTCGAAGTTGGAGCCCAGGATCAGGTCGATATTCAGTTCGCTGCGCCGGATTTTCAGGCCCATGATCAACTGCGGCACGGTCTTGACCGTCAGCGAATACAGCGAGCCGAGCTTGAAGCGTTCGGCGGAGAACCCGGCGGCTTCGCGGGTCAGGCGCACGCTGTCGACCACATCGGCCACCAGTTTCTGCGCGCGCTCTTCGAGCACGTAGGCGCTTTCCAGGGGTGTGAGGTTGCGGCCTTCGTGTTTGAACAGCGGGCAACGCAGGGCGCTTTCCAGGGAGTGGATGGCGCGGTGCACGCTGACGTTACTGGTTTGCAGTTCGGCGGCGGCGCGGGCCAGGTTGCCGGTACGCATGAACGCCAGGAAGATTTCCAGCTTCTTGAGGGTGAATTCTTCGTCGATCAGCATGGCCGTGGGCTCTTGTTCGATTGCACTCGATTGTGCCCGTAAACGCTGCTGTCGTCGCCGGAACGTCACACGCCACTTGCACTCTTATGCGCAAGGCGGGACGCTTGTCCGCCTGTTCTTAAGGGTTGCAGGAGGTCGGTGACAGATGTACCACGGGGAACGTTTCAACGCCTGGAGCCATTTGCTCGGTGCAGTCGCGGCGTGTATTGGCGCCGTATGGATGTTGGTGGTGGCAAGCCTGGACGGCAGCCCCTGGAAGATCGTCAGCGTGGCGATCTATGGCTTTACCCTGATGGTGCTGTACAGCGCATCGACGGTGTACCACAGCGTGCAAGGGCGGCGAAAAGAGATCATGCAGAAGGTTGATCACTTTTCCATCTACCTGTTGATCGCCGGCAGCTACACGCCGTTCTGCCTGGTGACCCTACGCGGGCCGTGGGGCTGGACGTTGTTCGGGATTGTGTGGGGGCTGGCGGTGATTGGCATCCTGCAAGAGATCAAGCCGCGCTCGGAGGCGCGGATTCTATCCATCGTGATCTACGCGGTGATGGGCTGGATCGTACTGGTGGCGGTCAAGCCGCTGATGGCGGCGCTGGGTACGGCAGGGTTTATCTGGCTGGCGTCGGGCGGGGTGCTGTACACCGTCGGCATCATCTTTTTTGCCCTGGAAGATCGCCTGCGTCATTCCCATGGCATCTGGCATTTGTTTGTGATCGGCGGCAGCCTGCTGCATTTCGTGGCGATCATGCATTACGTGCTTTGACCTGTGGTAGCTGGCAAGCCAGCCCTGTCTACAATCGATCAAGCAACTCGCGCGCCCGGTTGCCGAAGATCTGCAGCAGGTCGGCTAACATATGCGGAGGCGGTTCGTTGGCGCGGGTCAGGGCGTACAGGGTAATCGGTAGCTGCGGGACCAGCGTGCGGATGCACATTGTCGCCGTGGAGGCACCGAGGGCCGTAAAGGGGTCGATCACGGTTATCCCCGCACCGGACTCAACCATGGCCCGCGCAAGGGAATAGGTTTGTACGGAAATGCTTATTTGCGGCGGTGGGTCGAGATTTTCCAGATAGCTGTCGAGCTTGGCCGCCAATGGATCAGCGCTGGAAAGACCAATCAGCGATGTATTGGCCAGTTCGGCCAAAGGTAATGGCCTATTTGATTCAGCCTCAGGCCAGTACGCCTTGGCGGCTAAAGCCACCAGCGCCCCGTTCGCCAGTACCTGGGAGGTGAGCCCAGGGTGGCCGGAGAAATTCAGGGTAAGCGCCAGGTCGATCTCACGCATCAATAACTGCTGTACGAGCTCGCGGCTATGGTCGCTGGACAGCTCACAGACCATGTCCGGGTAGCTGCGCTTCCATTCGAGTATGGATGGCGGCAGCAGTGACTGCGCCAGCGCGGGGATAGCGCCAATGCGCACGCTTTGCTTCGGCGCATGGCGCAAACTCTTGGCCAGGCGCAGCACCCCTTGCAGGCTCGTGGTGACTTTCTGGACTTCACTTTCCAGTGCCAGGGCTTCCGGGGTGGGTTGTAGTTTGCCGCGCACCCTGAGAAACAACGGAAAGCCCAACTGCAGTTCAGCGTGCTGCAACACCTTGCTCACCGCCGGTTGCGAGACGTGCAGCAACTGTGCGGCGGCACTCACGGAGCCTGTCTGACGGATGGCTTGGAAAATTTCGATATGTCGCAAGCGCATGGATTTCATAACCTTAACTTATAGGTGGCTTACCTTTATTCATTGTTCAACTTTTGTCACTTGAACCTACTCTGGATTTCGTTTCAATCCATGTGAGGTTTTTCGGAATGGCAAAGCGAGTATGTATCATCGGCGGCGGCGTCATAGGCTTGGCGAGCGCTTATGCATGTGTGCGTGCAGGCATGGAAGTCACCTTGGTCGAAGCGCAAAAAAAGTTGGGTAATGCCACCAGTTTTGCGAACGGCGGCCAACTGTCCTATCGCTACGTCACGCCCCTTGCCGATGCCGGCGTGCCACTCCAGGCGCTTGGTTTTCTGCTGCGCTCGGAGTCGCCCCTGAAACTCAGGCCCCGGCTGGACCTTTCGCAATGGCGCTGGCTCGCCTCTTTCATAGGGGCCTGCCGTTCCTCGGTCAACCGTACAAACTCCGCACATTTGCTTCGCCTGGCAGCGATGAGCCAGGACGTCTTGAACCGTTGGCGGGTAGAGGACCATCTGGAGGGGTTCAACTGGAAGCGCAATGGAAAACTGCTGACCTTCCGCTCTGCCGACAGCTTCGCACAGGGTCGGCGCAAATTGACTGATCCCCTCCAGCAACAGGTGCTATCGGCTGAAGACTGCCGCAAGCTTGAACCGTCCCTGATGGAAGGGACTTTTGTTGGCGGCATTTACAACCCCACTGAAGAAGTTGCCGATTGCCATGCATTCTGCCAGCAGCTTGGTGGGCATTTGGAGGCGTCGGGACGCTGCCGCATCGTCTACGGTCGCAAAGTGCGACGTATCCATGAAGCGTTTGGTGCGGCTGTGGCCGTGGAGCTTGAAGACGAAGTCATACCTGTAGAGAACCTGATCCTGGCGGCAGGCCACAACAGTCCCAGCCTGGGTTTGCCAGGTATGCATTTACCGCTTTACCCCCTCAAGGGCTACAGCCTTAGCGTGCCCATCGGCGAGCAGCACAGTGCGCCGAAGATCAATGTGACCGATTACGATCGCCGAACTGTTTATGCCCGCATCGGCGAAGAGTTACGTGTCGCGGCCATGGTCGACATGGTGGGTTTCAACAGCGCACCGGAACCTAAGCGCCTGGCGGTGATAAAACGCCTGGCTCGCCAGACGTTTCCGATGGCCGGGAATTATGACGCTGCGGTTGAATGGGCAGGAATGCGGCCAGCGACGCCCACAGGCCTGCCACTGATTGGCGCCAGTTCCTATCGCAATCTGTGGCTCAACCTCGGGCATGGCGCTCTTGGCTTTACGCTCGCGTGTGCCAGCGGCCAGTTGTTGGCTGAAATGATTGCAGAACGGTCGACTTCGATCGACGCCCATGTGTTTCTTCCCAGGGCAGCCTGACCTTTGATTATTGGAGTGTAAGAAGATGAACCCAGCTGTCTGGATAGGGCAAGTACTGGCTCCAACTACAGCTATAGCGAGCGATATTGCCCTATGCAAAAAACAGTCGTGAGCCGTAGCCTTTGCAAGGCTTGCGCTGCGGTTTCGTTGGTGTTGGTAGGGCACTTGGCATCAGCGAGCGAATTCAGCGCAACCTTGAAAAAAATCACGACGAACCAGCAAATTTCCGTTGGTTATCGTGATGCGTCAGTACCTTTCTCGTATATAGGCGATCAAAGCGGCAAGCCGATGGGGTATTCGGTGGACCTCACGCACAGGATCGTCGAGCGTATCCGGGAACACACCGGCCTGACAAACCTGCGCGTCAAGTATCGTCTAGTGACGTCCCAGACCCGCATTCCATTGGTGCAGAATGGCACCGTGGACCTGGAGTGTGGCTCCACCGGGGTGACCGCCGAACGGCAGAAGCAGGTGGCCTTTTCCTATGGGTTCATCTATGTGAAAGGGCAGCTATTGACGGCCCAAGACAGCGGCGTCAATGGCTTTTCCGATCTCAAGGGCAAGAACGTGGTAACCACCGCCGGCACCACCAACGAGCGCTTTCTCAAACGCTACAACGCCGAGCATCAGAGCAACATGTTCGTGATCAGCGCCAGGGATCATGGCGAAGCGTTCAAGATGCTCGAGACCGGCCGCGCCGTAGCGTTCTATATGGACGATGCATTGCTCTACGGCGAGCGCGCCAAGGCCCGGGACCCGCACCGTTGGGTGGTAGTGGGCAAGGAGCAATCGCGGGAGATCTACAGTTGCATGGTACGTAAGGACGACCCGCAGTTTCTCGCGGTGGTGAACCAGACCTTGGGCGATCTATACCGCTCGGGGCAGATCAACGGGATTTACCAGCGCTGGTTCGAGCAGCCGATTGCGCCGAATGGGTTGAACCTGGAATTCCCGATGACCAGCGAGTTGAAGGCGATCATCGCCCAGCCGGTGAGTGATCCGGTTGAGTGATCACCTCCCAGATTTAGAAGTCGCCCCAGAGTTGCTGGGCGACGGCCAGCGCTACCACGGGTGCGGTTTCGGTGCGCAATACCCGTGGCCCCAACCGCGCGGCATGGAAGCCAGCGCCCTGGGCGGTTTCAACTTCCCCATCCGTCAAGCCACCTTCCGGCCCGATCAGAAACGCCAGGCTTGATGGCTTGGCGTGGCTGACCATCGGCTCGGCCACTGGGTGCAGCACCAGCTTCAGGTCGGCGTCGACCTGTTTCAACCAATCCGCCAGCAGCAGCGGTGCATGAATGACCGGCACCGTCGAACGTCCACATTGCTCGCAGGCGCTGATCGCCACCTGGCGCCAGTGCAGCAGGCGCTTGTCGGCGCGTTCGTCCTTGAGGCGCACTTCGCAGCGCTCGCTGAAGATCGGCGTGATCGCGTTGACACCCAGTTCGGTGGCTTTCTGGATCGCCCAATCCATGCGCTCGCCCCGGGACAGGCCCTGGCCGAGGTGGGTGTGCAGGGGTGATTCGGCCTGGCCGGCGAAGCTTTCGGTTAGCTGCACGCTGACGCGTTTTTTACCGACTTCCAGCAACGTGCCCCGAAACTCTTGGCCAGAGCCGTCGAACAATTGCACGGCATCGCCCTCGCCCATGCGCAACACACGGCTGATGTAGTGTGCCTGGGCTTCGGGCAGTTCGTGATCACCAAGGCTGAGCGGGGTGTCGGTGAAAAAGCGGGACAGTCTCATTTCTGTTCTCTGAGGTGTGCAGGGCGGACGCGGAGCGTGGGTACGATCATGGGGAAGATCAGCCTGGGTCACGGAAGCCTGGGTGGAAGTCCTTGGGCACCGCCACACTGACTTTGCTGTTGGTGGCGATATCGATGCCTTCACTGGCGACCTCGGCGAGGAAGTCGATCTGCTCCGGCGTGATCACATAGGGCGGCAGGAAATACACCACGCTGCCCAATGGCCGCAACAGTGCGCCGCGTTCCAGGGCATGCTCGAAAACCTTCAGGCCACGGCGTTCCTGCCATGGGTAGGCGGTCTTGGTGGCTTTGTCCTGCACCATCTCGATGGCCAGCACCATGCCGGTCTGGCGGACTTCCGCTACATGGGGATGATCGACCAAGTGCGCGGTGGCAGTCGCCATGCGCTGGGCCAGGGCCTTGTTGTTTTCGATGACGTTGTCTTCTTCGAAAATATCCAGGGTCGCCAGGGCCGCGGCGCACGCCAGCGGATTGCCGGTGTAGCTGTGGGAATGCAGGAAGGCGCGCAGGGTTGGGTAGTCATCGTAGAAGGCGCTGTAGACGTCTTCGGTGGTAACCACCGCCGCCAGCGGCAGGTAGCCGCCGGTGAGGGCCTTGGACAGGCACAAGAAGTCCGGACGGATGCCGGCCTGTTCACAGGCGAACATGCTGCCGGTGCGACCGAAGCCCACGGCGATTTCATCGTGGATCAGGTGCACGCCGTAGCGGTCGCAGGCTTCGCGCAGCAGCTTGAGGTACACCGGGTGGTACATGCGCATGCCGCCAGCGCCCTGGATCAGCGGCTCGACGATGACCGCCGCGACGGTGGCGTGGTTGTCGGCCAGGGTCTGCTCCATGGCCAGGAACATGTTGCGCGAGTGCTCCTCCCAGCTCATGCCCTCGGGACGCAGGTAGCAATCCGGGCTGGGCACCTTGATGGTGTCGAGCAGCAGCGCCTTGTAGGTTTCGGTAAACAGCGGCACGTCGCCCACCGACATCGCGGCGATGGTTTCACCGTGGTAGCTGTTGGTCAGGGTGACGAAGCGCTTCTTGTTTGGCAGGCCACGGTTGAGCCAATAGTGGAAGCTCATCTTCAGCGCGACTTCGATGCAGGATGAACCGTTATCGGCGTAGAAGCAGCGGGTCAGGCCCTCAGGCGTCATCTGCACCAGGCGCTCGGACAGCTCGATCACCGGCTGGTGGCTGAAGCCCGCGAGGATCACATGTTCCAACTGATCGACCTGATCCTTGATGCGCTGGTTGATACGCGGGTTGGCGTGGCCGAACACATTGACCCACCAGGAACTGACGGCGTCGAGGTAGCGCTTGCCTTCGAAGTCTTCCAGCCATACGCCTTCACCGCGTTTGATCGGAATCAGCGGCAGTTGCTGGTGGTCTTTCATCTGGGTGCAGGGATGCCACAGCACCGCGAGGTCGCGTTGCATCCACTGGTTGTTCAAGCCCATCGGTTATCTCCTCGAAGCGGTCCTGCGGCGGGCGCAGGTGAAACAATCGCGCAAGCCTATGCAATGGTGGCGCGTGTCACAAGCCATTGTCAGAGAATTGGCAGTAAATGCAGGACGGTCTGTCACGTTTCTTGGGAATAGTCTTAATCCCTTGTTAATTTATGATGCCTAGCCTCTTCATCGTATTTCTCGATATTTCAAAGCGAAATTTTCCGCTTTAATTCGATAGGTAAATCGCTAGTCTTGGGCACAGTTCTTACGGGATTAAGTACATGCAGCTACGCAATTCGCCCGCCCGCTATGGCTGGGTCAGCATGGTTTTGCACTGGGGCGTAGCCTTGGTGGTGTTCGGTCTGTTCGCTCTGGGCCTGTGGATGGTTGGTCTCGACTACTACAGCGCCTGGCGCAAAGATGCTCCCGACCTGCACAAAAGCATTGGCATCACGCTGTTCGCCATCATGCTGGTGCGTATCGTCTGGCGCCTGGTCAGCCCACCGCCACCGCCGCTGGCTAGCTATAGCCGTATGACGCGGATCGGTGCGGCATTTGGGCACGCGTTCCTGTATGTGGGGCTGTTTGCCGTGATGATTGCCGGTTACCTGATTTCCACCGCAGACGGTGTCGGTATCCCGGTGTTTGGTCTGTTTGAAATTCCTGCCGTGGTTTCCGGTCTACCGGACCAAGCAGACACTGCTGGTTGGGTGCACCTGTACCTGGCCTGGGTGTTGGTGGTCTTCGCCGGCTTGCATGGCGTGGCCGCGTTGAAACACCACTTTATCGATCGTGATGCGACCCTGACGCGAATGCTGGGGCGCAAAGCCTGATGTTCAACCTCGACTCATAAGGAATAGAAAGCATGTTGAAAAAAACACTCGCTGCGTTGGCAATCGGTTCTGCCCTGCTGTCCGCAGGTTCGGCGATGGCTGCTGACTACGTGATCGACAAGGAAGGCCAGCACGCCTTCGTCGACTTCAAGATCAGCCACCTGGGCTACAGCTACATCACCGGTACCTTCAAGGACCTGGACGGCAAGTTCAGCTTCGACGCCGCCAAGCCAGAAGACGCGAAGGTTGAAGTGAATGTTCGCACTGCCAGCGTGTTCTCCAACCACGCCGAGCGCGACAAGCACGTCAACAGCGCAGACTTCCTGGAGTCGGGCAAATTCCCTGACGCCAAGTTCGTCTCCACCAGCGTCAAGCCAACCGGCAAGAACGCTGATGGCAAGCAGACTGCTGATGTAACTGGCGACCTGACCTTCCATGGCGTAACCAAGCCTATCGTGGTCAAGGCTACGTTCCTGGGCGAAGGCAAGGACCCTTGGGGCGGCTACCGTGCCGGCTTTGAAGGCACCACCTCGATCAGCCGTAAAGAGTTCGTTCCGAAGGGCATGGACGTAGGTCCACAGTCCGACGTGGTTCAGCTGTACATCACCTTTGAAGGTGTGAAAGCGAAGTAATTTTCGCCGCGCATACAAAAATGCCCCGCATCTTTCGATGCGGGGCATTTTTTATGGCGCGTTGAAACTCAGCGGTTGCGGGTCAGCAGCGCTGGTTTTTCACCACGAGGACGGCCTGGCAGTTGGTCCAACTGCTCGGGTGTCGGGAAGCGATCAGCTTTCGACTCCTTGTGGATGATCTTCGGCGCCGGGCCGCCACGCGGGTTTTGCACCGCTGGCTCGGACAGGCGTGGCTGGTCGTCACGGGCCGGGCGGCGGTTGTTGCTGCGCGAATCTTCGCGACGCGCCTGGCCATCACGCGGTGCACCATTACGCGGGCCGCTGCGCTTGGCAGGCGGGGTACCGGTGGTGCCGCCGCTGCTGTTGCGTGGACCGTTCTGACGACCGCCCTGAGGCTGGCCGCCACGCGGAGCACCTGCACCTGCACTGGCGCCTTGTGCCGGGGCACCTGGACGACGGCCACGGCCCTGGGCAGGCTTGGCCTGGGGCACGTAGTCGACGCGGTTACCGAAGTTATCCACATCGTCGTCGAGGAATTCGTCCGGGGCACGGTCGGCGGCTGCGGCGCGTGGTGGCTGGCTCGGCTGGCGCTGTTCGCGGGCCGGGGTGCCTTCACGAGGCTTCTGCTCACGGGCTGGGCGTTCGCCACGGCCGTTGGTCGGCGCTTTTTCCTTGCCGCCTTTGTCCTTGCCCTTATCGCGACGACCACCGCCGCCACCGCCGCCGTTCGGGCCATCGCCCTTCGGACCGCGTGGGTTGCGTGGGTTACGCACATCCGGACGCTCGCGCGCTTCAGGCTTCTCGGCCTCCACGGCGCTGGCATCGAAGCCCATCAGGTCGCCGTCGGCGATTTTCTGCTTGGTCATGCGCTCGATGCTTTTCAGCAGTTTTTCTTCGTCCGGCGCGACCAGGGAAATGGCCTCGCCCGAACGCCCGGCACGGCCAGTACGGCCGATACGGTGCACGTAGTCTTCATCGACGTTTGGCAGCTCGAAGTTGACCACGTGTGGCAGTTGGTCGATGTCCAGGCCGCGGGCGGCGATATCGGTGGCTACCAGGATGCGCACGGAACCGGCCTTGAAGTCGGCCAGGGCCTTGGTACGCGCGTTCTGGCTCTTGTTGCCGTGGATGGCGACGGCGGTGAGGCCGTGTTTGTCCAGGTACTCGGCCAGGCGGTTGGCGCCGTGCTTGGTGCGGGTGAACACCAGTACCTGTTCCCACGCGCCGGCGGTGATCAGGTGCGCCAGCAGTGCACGCTTGTGGCTGGCGGCCAGGCGGAACACGCGTTGCTCGATACGCTCGACCGTGGTGTTCGGCGGTGTGACTTCGATGCGTTCCGGGTTGTGCAGCAGCTTGCCGGCCAGGGCGGTGATGTCCTGGGAGAACGTTGCCGAGAACAGCAGGTTCTGACGTTTGGCCGGGAGGCGAGCGAGGACCTTTTTCACGTCATGGACAAAGCCCATGTCGAGCATGCGGTCGGCTTCGTCCAGCACGAGGATTTCCACGTGGGACAAATCGACGCTGCCTTGGCCGCACAGGTCAAGCAAACGACCGGGGCAAGCCACCAGCACATCAACGCCACGGGACATGGCTTGAACCTGTGGGTTCATGCCGACGCCGCCGAAAATGCAGGCGCTGACGAACTTCAAGTCGCGGGCATACAGCTTGAAGCTGTCGTGCACCTGGGCGGCGAGTTCGCGGGTAGGGGTCAGGACCAGTACACGCGGTTGGCGTGGGCCGTGACGCTGGGATTTGTCCGGGTGACCGTTGGGAAACAACCGCTCCAGGATCGGGAGGGCGAAACCGCCGGTTTTACCGGTACCTGTCTGAGCCGCAACCATGAGGTCGCGACCTTGCAACACGGCGGGAATGGCCCGCTGTTGCACCGGAGTAGGCTCGGTATAGCCCGCTGCCTCGATGGCGCGGACTAAAGCCTCGGAGAGACCGAGGGAAGCAAAGGACATGAGTAATCCTGTTTTAGTTAGGGCTTGGCCCAAAGGGATAATCTTGCCGGGCGTGAATGGCGCTTAGGGGAGCGCAATCCCGTCCGGTCCTGCTGCGTCTGGCGGGCACTCCACCGGCTCGCGCGGGCTGCAAAGCTGCGCAGTAGCTGGGTTGGGTGCCTTTTTCAAGACCTCAGCGGCCGGGCGTAAGCCTGGCGGAAAGGCCGGAGTATAACAGAGCAATCACGGTGCGCTGCTTTCCTGCTGCTCAACGGCGTGCCTGCGGGCTGGCATCGTCGCTGTTTGCGGGTGTATTCCAGCATATTTGGCACTCAAGGAGGCATAGGCCGGCTCTTGCTTGAAGCGCTTGAGCTCGGCGGCAAAGCGTTGTACCAGCAGGTCCATGCCTGCGCCACGCCGTACCGCGAGGAATTGCTGCTGGTGGCTGACTACCACCGATGCCTGGCTGACCTTGCCCTCCAGGCCCAGCGCCTTGATCACGTGCTGCCCTACTCGCCGGTCAGTCACCACCATATCGATACGCCCGAGCATGAGCTTGCCGAAATTGGCTTCATGGCTGGGGGCGGGTTCACGCTGGAATGCGCTGGACTCACTGAATGCATCGCCATAGAGGTAGCCGGGGGAAATACCAACGGTCAGGCCACGCAGGTCATCCAGCGTTTCGGCGGGGTGAGGGCGTTCGTTGGCGTAGAACAGCACGAATTCGACTGCTGACAAGGGCTCGCTGGGATAGAGCAGCAGAGCGTCACGGTCCTGGCTGTGGAAGATATCCAGCGCGCCGTCGGCATGGCCCTGTTCGAGCATCGCCAGGCAGCGCTTCCAGGGCAGGAACTGCCATTGCACCTCCACGCCCAGGCGCTGGAAGACGATCACAGTGGTTTCATAATCCAGCCCGGCCATGCTGCCGTTGTCCTCATAAACGTAGGGGGCCCAGGGCTCGGTGACAATGCGCAATTTCTCGCCATAAGCGGCCAGGCTCAGGCAAGCAAAAAGTGCAGCGGTCAACAGCTTGAAAAGGACAGGCATACCTGAGGTTACGACGCTCCCGGAAGAAAGAGAAGCTCTGGCACGCGCATTGGCGGGCGGCCTTATTTCACCGGAGCGTCCAGTAGGTGTTCGTGGATCGCGGCACGGCGCTCGCCCAGAATCAGGCGCACCACGGGGTTGGCGAACCAGTGTTCCAACTGGTGGGCATCGATCGGGCGCTTCTGGCGTTCTTCCTGGTTTTGTCGGGCCTTGTCCCACCAAACCGGGCCGCAGGCCTGGTCGAATTCGTTCTCGTGTTCGTAGCAGCCGTAGAGGATCTCACGGATGAACTGTTGCTGGTGCTTGGGCAGCAGCAGGGTAATCAGCTTGTACATCAGGCGCTGCAAGCGCGGCGGGCGCGGCAGGTGCGAGGAGACCTGGCGAGTATCGGCCAGGGCTTGCGCGCTGGTCGGGGCGCTGGCGTGCTTGGCGATCCACGCCTTGACCTTGGCCCGGAACAGCTGCTTGCGGCTCCAGTAATGATGGATCAGGTCTGGGCACTCGCGCACGTTGACGGTGCGGTAGGCGGCGATGGACAGGCAGAACTCTTCCAGGGTGTAGGCGCCCTGGGCGTGGGGGAACAGTTCATCCATCAATTCGATGGAGCGGTCGAGGATGTGGGCATCCTGTTGGGTCAGGCCCATGACCCCGGAGTTGAGGGTCATCATGTCATCGTCGGCCACGCCCATGTCCAGCAGGCGCTGGTGCAGGGCGGTGTAGAGGATGCTTTCGTGGTTGTCGCCGTACTTGGTGTAGAAGGCGTTGCACAGCAGGGTGCCGGGCTGTACGCGTTCGAACAGGGCCATGGGCGAATGGTGGAAGAAGGTGTCGGTGTCGATCAGCAACGCCACCGGGGATTCTTCCAATACTTGGCGCAGCACCACGTGTTTGGTGCGGAAGTGATAGCCGTGGGGCTCGCTCCAGCGTTTACGCGTGGCGTCGTCGAGGGGACGCACGCGTACTGGCAGCAGGCGATAAGGCTCGGGGTTGTCGCTGAATACCTGGATGTCCACGTTCGCGTCCGGGGTGTCCTGCAGGAACGCCAGTGCGCTGGCGATGCTGAAGACTGCTTCCTGGTGGTAGGTCTCGGCACCGAAGACCAGGTAGACCAGTTGCGGGCGGGAAGTCGGGGGCACTGTATTCATGGACTGCGGGGTTCCGTGGGTCACGTAAAACGACAAAGGCCCTCGTCTGGACGAGGGCCTTGGCACAACCGGTCAAGCCTTAGCGTGGCAGCTTGAGGTTGTTCCAGACAGCAAGGCTCGGTTCAGCCTGGTTCAGGGTATAGAAATGCAGCCCTGGCGCACCACCTTGCAATAATTGCTCACACATTTCGGTGATGACCTGCTCGCCGAACGCCTGGATGCTCTTGACGTCGTCGCCATAGGCTTCCAGCTGCTTGCGCACCCAGCGTGGGATCTCCGCACCGCAGGCGTCGGAGAACCGCGCCAGCTTGCTGTAGTTGGTGATCGGCATGATGCCCGGCACGATCGGGATGTTCACACCCATCGCCCGTACACGCTCAACGAAGTAGAAGTAGCTGTCGGCGTTGAAGAAGTACTGGGTGATTGCGCTGTTGGCGCCAGCATTGGCCTTGCGCACGAAGTTCTGCAAATCGTCTTCGAAATTGCGCGCCTGTGGGTGCATCTCCGGGTAAGCGGCCACTTCGATATGGAAGTGATCGCCGCTCTCTTCGCGGATGAAGCTCACCAGCTCGTTGGCGTAGCGCAGCTCACCGCTGGCCATGCCCATGCCGGATGGCAGGTCGCCGCGCAGGGCAACGATGCGCTTGATGCCGGCTTGCTGGTAATGGGTGAGCAGGCCGCGCAGGTCGTCCTTGCTGTCGCCCACGCACGACAAGTGCGGAGCGGCGGGAACTTTGACTTGGCTTTCCAGCTGCAACACGGTGTTGATCGTGCGGTCGCGGGTCGAACCGCCGGCGCCGTAGGTGCAGGAGAAGAAGTCGGGGTTGTAGCTGGCCAACTGCTTGGCAGTCGCCATCAGTTTTTCATGCCCAGCATCGGTCTTGGTCGGGAAGAACTCGAAGCTGTAGCGACGGTCTTGGGACATGGTAATAACCCTATGAAACTCAGATACCGGAAGTCATGCACCGATTTAATGTGGGAGCGGGCTTGCTCGCGAATGCGGTGTGTCAGTCGCCGAATGTATGGGCTGATACACCGCATTCGCGAGCAAGCCCGCTCCCACACAAGCCCGCCCCCACAATAGAGAGCGGGCAGCAGGCAAATCAGTAGCGGTAAGCGTGCGGCTTGAACGGACCTTCAACCGTCACGCCGATGTAGTCGGCCTGGGTCTTGGTCAGTTGAGTCACTACGCCGCCAAAGCCGCGGACCATTTCCAGGGCCACTTCTTCGTCGAGTTTCTTCGGCAGTACTTCCACGGTCAGGCGCTCGGCTTTCTGGGCCGGCGAGAGGTCGGCGTATTTCTGGCCGAACAGGAAGATCTGGGCCAGTACCTGGTTGGCGAACGAGCCATCCATGATGCGGCTTGGGTGGCCAGTGGCGTTACCCAGGTTAACCAGGCGGCCTTCGGCCAGCAGGATCAGGTAGTCATCGTTCTGCGGGTCGAAATCACCAGCGCCGGTACGGTGAACCTTGTGTACCTGTGGCTTCACTTCTTCCCATGCCCAGTTTTTGCGCATGAAAGCGGTGTCGATTTCGTTGTCGAAGTGACCGATGTTGCACACCACAGCACGCTTTTTCAGGGCTGCGAGCATGTTGGCGTCGCAGACGTTCACGTTACCGGTGGTGGTGACGATCAGGTCGATCTTGCCCAGCAGAGCCTTGTCGATGCTGGCGGCGGTGCCGTCGTTGACGCCGTCGATGAACGGCGAAACCACTTCGAAACCGTCCATGCAGGCTTGCATGGCGCAGATCGGGTCAACTTCGGAAACCTTGACGATCATGCCTTCCTGACGCAGGGACTGGGACGAACCCTTGCCCACGTCACCGTAGCCGATCACCAGGGCTTGCTTGCCCGACAGCAGGTGGTCGGTGCCGCGCTTGATCGCGTCGTTGAGGCTGTGACGGCAGCCGTACTTGTTGTCGTTCTTGCTCTTGGTCACCGAGTCGTTGACGTTGATGGCCGGGATTTTCAGCTCGCCCTTGGCCAGCATGTCCAGCAAGCGGTGTACGCCGGTGGTGGTTTCTTCGGTCACGCCGTGGACGCGGTCGAGGATCTGCGGGTACTTCTTGTGCAGCAGCTCGGTCAGGTCGCCGCCGTCGTCGAGGATCATGTTGGCATCCCATGGCGCGCCATCCTTGAGGATGGTTTGCTCCAGGCACCACTCGTACTCTTGCTCGGTCTCGCCTTTCCAGGCGAATACCGGGATACCGGCAGCAGCGATAGCGGCGGCGGCCTGGTCTTGAGTCGAGAAGATGTTGCAGGACGACCAGCGCACTTCGGCACCCAGGGCAACCAGGGTTTCGATCAGTACGGCAGTCTGGATGGTCATGTGGATGCAGCCGAGGATCTTCGCGCCCTTGAGCGGCTGCTCAGCGGCGTACTTGCGACGCAGGCCCATCAGGGCAGGCATTTCGGATTCGGCGATAAAGGTTTCGCGACGGCCCCAGGCAGCGAGGGACATGTCGGCGACTTTGTAGTCGTTGAAATCTGCAGGCGTAATTACAGCGCTCATGAAGAGCCTCCATTCGTAGTGTGCGAATGGGCGCCGTTGTGCGTTTAGTATCAGGCCAGGGCAACCGGGCCGGACAACGCCCCATCCGAGCCTGACAGGTTGAACCTGCTGCAGCGCCCCTCGGACAGGTGGCGGGAGAACGGTATCAATCGAAGATGACCGTTTTGAAGCGGGGGCGATTATAGCCGTGTACGCCGTACTTCCCAAGCCTTTCCGTCAGCGGCATGAAGATCGCTCATGGGGTTGATAGGCAATGGCTCATAGAGCTTGGGCCCAGGCTCTGCCATGATGTTTCCCATCATTTCGCAAGACGCTTTGGAGTGACCATGAACTTCCACACCCGCAAATGGGTAAAACCTGAAGACCTCAACCCCAACGGCACCCTGTTCGGTGGCAGCCTGCTGCGCTGGATCGACGAAGAAGCAGCCATCTACGCCATCGTCCAGTTGGGCAACCAACGCGTAGTGACCAAGTACATCTCCGAAATCAATTTTGTCAGCGCCTCGCGCCAGGGCGACATCATCGAGCTGGGCATCACCGCCACCGAGTTCGGCCGCACCTCCATTTCCCTGACCTGTGAAGTGCGCAACAAAATTACCCGCAAAAGCATCCTGACCGTGGAAAAAATGGTCTTCGTCAACCTCGGCGAAGACGGTTTGCCGGCGCCCCACGGGCGTACCGAAATCAAGTACGTGAAGGACCAGTTCAAGGACGACGGCCTTCCCGAGTAACACTTGCGCCGCGTGATTTGCTTTACCAAATCATTCCGCATGGATCATTCCGAGGCTCTCTCAACACTCAGGACTACATCCTGTAGAGAGAGCCCCGTGTATGAAAGTATCCAGTTCGGCTGTACACCATCAACCCCCACTGCCTCAAACCACCGACCAGGACGTGAAGACGCCTTTGGTCAAAGGCGTGGGCGAGCGCAACCTGAGTATTTATCGTCACGGCGATGGGCGTGTGGAGGTGGTGTTGTCACCGCCCCCGCCGGCACACTTGGTGCTCAGTGGCGGTGGCGCCAAAGGCATTGCTTTCCCGGGCATGGTGCAGGCGCTTGAAGGCGCCGACAAACTCAAAGGCATCAAGGTGGTCTCCGGCTCCTCTGCCGGTGCGATTTCCGCAACGCTGCTTGCCAGTGGCATGGACGCCCAGTCGTTCACGAAACTGTCGAACAACCTTGACCTGCCCAGCTTGCTCAACAGCAAAGACCCGGTGATGGCCTGGTTGCAGGATGCCAGTTCCACGCTTGGCAAGCTCGCCGGAAAACTGCCTGGCCCGGCCGGTAATATTTCTCAACTGCTGCTGACCCTGTTGCCGCGCCTGCAAACCGAGGCGCAGCCCCTTGAGGACTTGATTCGCAACGAATCGCGTCAATCGATTCTTGCCCATATCGCTGCGATGCCTGCGGCCAACCGACCACCCGAAGTCACGCAAATCGCCAGCAAACTCAGCGCCGGAGCAGGGCCCACCTTTCGCGACCTGGAGGTATTGAGCCGCCATATCCCGGCGATCAAGCAACTGAACATCACCGGCACGGGCATGTTCGATGGCCGCCCGCAGTTGGTGGTGTTCAATGCCAGCCTGACACCGGATATGGACATCGCCCGTGCTGCACGTATTTCGGGCGCGTTGCCGGGCCTGTTCAAAAGCCCGACCGAACAAGGCCATGGGTTCCAGACGGTCGCGCAGGTCACGGCTTTTCAGGATGGTGGACTGCTCCTCAATACGCCGGCCCCTGGTGTCATCGAGCGTTCTTTTCCAGAGAGCCCACTGGGCAAGGACGAATCGCTGATCGTCAAATTCGAGTCCGAAGATACGTCAGCACCGCCCCAAAGCGGAGGTGTTTTCAGTTATCTGGCGGACACTTTCACCGGCACGCCGCATACCGCTGCTGAGGCTTACCAAAATGACCGGCTCAACGATTTTGTGGCGCAGACGGTCACGTTGCCGCTGAACTCGGAAAAAGGTGATTTTCGCGGCCTGCTTAACGGTACAGTCAACTTCACCATGACCCCGGACCAGAAACAGTACTTGCAGGTCAAGGCCCATCAAGCGGTACTCGGGCACCTGGCAAAGCGCGAGGTGGTGCGTGAGCGCCACGAGTTCGCTTCGGTGGACGATGCCGTGATGGCGATGGATGATCAAATGCTGGCCAGTGTGCAGAATGAGCTGCAGAAGGACCCGGCCAGCGCAGACGCGTTGCGGTTTCGCAAGGAGGCGCAACAGGCATTACAGGCGCTGGACAGTGCAATTGCCGAAGCTAATCAGTCCAGCACGTCCCTGGTAATCACGCCCAAGTTAGCCTCGGCGCTACGCAACCTGGATGCCCTGGCGCGCAGGCCAGAGGATATCGACTGGCTTGGCAAGCGCCTGAATGCGCCGGGCCATCGTAATTTCCAGCAGCTTTTGCAGGTGGGCGCCAAGCTGGCATCGGGCAATGCATCAGGCATGTCCAAAGTGTTGGACAGTGCCATTGCTGAAATGCAAAGACGGGATATCAAGGTCAAGGCTGAAAACTTTACGCGGGAGGTTATTTACCCATCGCTATACCGGCCTGGCCAGCCGGCAGCCAACGTTGAGCTGTTACAGCGCGCGGTGCGTGACCTGGGCGAGGCAACGACCCCGGCTGACTTCAACAGCGTGCTCGACGGCATCATCAAATATTATCAAGCGCGCAATAAGCCCTGGAAAACACCGTTCAGCTCCACCACCGTGGAACAGGCCAAGGCCTGGCGTATTCCGGTTTAGTTGCCGAGGCCGCTGAACAGCTACCGCCGCGGCGTGTCGTAGCTACAGGCACCCCTTGGACTCTGGTACATCATGGCCACTCAAGCAGACGGCAAGACCCCCAACCTGTCGCAGGAAGAGCAGCAGGACGTTGACAAGAACCAGCCGCCGCGCGCGGCTGTGTTGCACGAAATCATCCGCACCCAAGGCGACCAGGAGCTGGAGCGCAGTGTCGCCGCCTTGTGGTGGTCGGCACTGGCCGCCGGGCTCACCATGGGCCTATCGCTGATGGCCATGGGGTTGCTCAATTCACGCCTGCCGGACGCTGAGGCATTCAAAGTGATTGCCAGCTTTGGCTATTGCGCGGGGTTTCTCGCAGTGATCCTGGCGCGCCAGCAACTGTTCACTGAAAACACTCTGACGGCCGTGCTGCCGGTCATGAGCAAGCCTACGCTGGGCAATGCCGGGCGACTGCTACGGCTATGGACAGTGGTGCTGGTGGGTAACCTGTGCGGTACGTTGCTGGTGGCTTACGTGATGTTGCACCTGCCGATTTTCGATACCAAGACCGACATGGCTTTCCTTGAGATCGGCCGCAAAATCATGGAAAACGACCCCGGGCAAATGTTTGCCAAGGGCATTGTTTCCGGTTGGATGATCGCGACTATGGTGTGGATGATCCCGTCGATGGAAAGCGCCAAGTTGTGGATCATCATCCTGATCACCTACCTGATGGCGCTAGGGGATTTTACCCATATCGTGGTTGGCTCGGCGGAAGTGTCGTACTTGGTGTTTGCCGGCGAGTTGCCGTGGAAGGACTTCTGGCTGGTCTTCGCCGGACCGACCCTGGCCGGCAACATCATCGGCGGCAGCTTCATCTTCGCGCTGATCAGCCATGCGCAAATTCGCAGCGAGACCAGCCTGCCGGGTAAAGCGGCTGCGGACCCAAGGCATCCGCAACAGCTCAATAAGGATCAGTGAAGTTCAGGCGTGGCCTGAGGCTCATCCCGGGTCACGTGCTTGACCAGCTTGCCGATGCTCAAGCCCTGCAACAGGATCGAAGACAGCACCACGATGTAGGTGATGCTCAGCAACAAGTCACGCTCCGGGCCGAGTGGCAGGGCCAAGGCCAGTGCTACCGAGACGCCACCACGCAAACCGCCCCAGGTGAGTATGCGGATCGTACCGCGTGGCACCGTGCGCCAGCGCCGCAGCAGCAGGATCGCCGGGGCCACGGTCAGCAGGCGCGAGAGCAGGATCGCCACCGCCAGCAAACTGGCCGCGAACACGTGCAGCCAGTTGAACGGCAATAGCAACAGCTCCATGCCGATCAGCGCAAACAGCAAGGCGTTGAGCATGTCATCGAGCAGTTCCCAGAAGCCATCCAGGTAGCGACGCGTCATGTCGTTCATCGCCAGCTTGCGTCCCAGGTTGCCGATGATCAGCCCTGCGACCACCATCGCAATCGGCGCGGAAACGTGCAGTTCCGAAGCCATGGCCGAGCCACCGATCACCAGGGCGAGGGTCAGCATGACTTCGATCTGGTGCTGTTCGATGCTTTTGATCATCAGGTACACGAGGTAGCCGATCAGCCCGCCAAAGACCACGCCGCCAATGGCTTCGTGGGCAAACAGCATGGCGGTGGCGCCCACGGTGGGTGTCTCACCCAACTGCGCGATGCCCAGCAGCACGGTAAACACCACCACGGCAGTACCGTCGTTGAACAGCGACTCGCCGACGATGGTGGTTTTCAACGGTTTCGACGCGTTGGCGGTACGCAGCACGCCGAGCACTGCGATCGGGTCGGTGGGGGAAATCAGTGCGCCGAACAGCAGGCAGTAGAGGAAGCTGACGTGCCAGCCAAACAGGGCGAAGATGTAGTATGCCAGGCTGCCGATCACCACGGTGGCAATCAACACACCAAAGGTTGCCAGCAGGCCGATGGGCCAGCGATAGCTGCGCAAATCGTTCAAGTTGACATGCAAAGCACCGGCGAACAGCAAGAACGAGAGCATCCAGTTCATCAGCAAATCGCCAAAGTCGATCTGGCCGATCAGTTGCTGGACGCGTTCCTCCAGGCCCGGGTAGCCGAGCACGCTCAGGCCTTGCAGGATCAGCGAGAAGATTAGCGCGGTGACCATCACGCCGATGGTCGGCGGCAGGCCGATAAAGCGGAAGTTCACATAGGTGAGCAGGGTGGTGAGGCAAATGAAGGCGGCGACAAGTTCAAGCATCCGGGGTCCTTGGAGCAGGGGAATGTAGGCGCACGGGTGCGCGGAGGCAGCGTTTAGTATAAACAGGTGCAGTTACATGAAGAATCAATTGAGGAGGTTCTAGTGGTAGCGACAGCACTGGTGCTGGTAGCGGCGTTGTTGCATGCGACGTGGAACACCTTGATCAAGTTCAGTGGCGAGCGCCTTTTAGTCATTGCCTGCATGGACAGCGTGGCGTTGTTGTTCGTGGTGTTTGCGGTGGGGTTTGTGTCCTTGCCGCCGCTGGAAATCTGGCCGTGGATCATTGCCTCGGCGTTGTTTGAATTGCTCTATCGCTATTTGTTGATCCAGGCCTATCGAGTCGGTGACCTGGGCCTGGTGTATCCGTTGATGCGCGGTTTGTCGCCGTTGGTGGTGCTCGTGCTGACCCTGGTGTTTGCCGGCGAAGTGCTGAGTACCCAGCAGGTTCTGGGGATCCTGCTGATCCCGTTCGGCATGTTGTGCCTGTTGTGGCAGGGCGGTGGTGGTGACCGGTTGCCCTGGTCGATGCTACCGGTGGTGTTGCTGATCGGCCTGTGTATTGGTTGCTACACCTTTCTGGATGGGCAGGCGCTACGGCGCTGGTCGCACCCGTTGGATTACCTGGTGTGGCTGACGCTGATCAGCGCCTGGCCGTTTCCGTTGCTGGCGCTGGTGCGCAAACGCGCGGCGTTCAGCCTGTTCTGGCGCACTCAGTGGCAGTTGGGGCTGAGCGTGGGGTTATGCGTGTTGTTGAGCTACGCTTTGGTGCTTTGGGCCATGCAGTTGGGCTCGATTGCCGAGGCCGCCGCGCTGCGGGAAGTCAGTGTGATCCTGGTGGTGTTGTTCGGTATGCGTTACCTGAAAGAACCTTTCGGCCGCCCACGGCTCATAGCCTGTGGGTTGGTGTTGATCGGCATGTTCGTGATGAAACTCTAACCGTCTGATAAATCCAAAAAAGGAATGAGTGATGACAGTGGCTTTCTGGTGTGTGTTGATCGCAATCTTTCTGCCGTACCTGTGCACAGGTGTGGCCAAGTTCAGCGGCGGCAAGTTCGGGCCGCGGCAGAACCACGACCCGCGTGCCTTCCTCGATTCCCTCGAAGGCTTCGCCAAACGCGCCCACAGTGCGCAACTCAACAGCTTTGAAGTGACCCCGGCGTTTGCCGCCGCTGTGATCATCGCGCACCTGGCCGGCACGGCGTCGCTGGTGACCCTTAATGTACTGGCGGTGCTGTTTATCACCAGCCGCCTGCTGTACATCATCTGCTACCTGGCGGACTGGGCGATGTTGCGGTCGTTGGTGTGGTTTGTGGGGATGGCTTTGATTGCGAGCTTTTTCTTCGTCTCGATCTAGGGGCTGACGCAAACCCTATGTGGGAGGGGGCTTGCTCCCACATTTGATTTTTAGCGCCTGTCAGGTACCTGCTGGTGCATCCGGTACCTGGGGCAACGTTGCACCCTTGGGCCACAACATCCAGATCTGCCCTTGTTGCTTCATATTCCCTGCCATCTCGCCCGCGGCGTCACCCGTGCCCCAGAACAAGTCTGCGCGCACTTCGCCAGTGATTGCGCCCCCGGTGTCCTGGGCCGCGACGGGTCTTGTGATCGGTGAGCCGTCGGGTTTAGTGGTCGACAGCCACAGCAGGCTACCCAGGGGGATCACCTTGCGATCCACTGCCACGCTGTAGCCGGCGGTCAGTGGCACGTTCAGCGAGCCGCGTGGGCCTTCGTTACTGTCGGGGCGGGCGCTGAAGAAGACGTAGCTGGGGTTGCTCGCCAACAGTTCTGGAATGCGCTGCGGGTGTGCCTTGGCCCAGGCGCTGATGGCGCCCATGGTCACATCTTCTTTTTTCAGCTCGCCTTGCTCTACCAGCCAACGGCCGATAGGGCGGTAGGGGTGGCCGTTCTGGTCGCCATAACCGACACGCAGCTGGCGCCCGCCGGCGAGTTGAATACGCCCCGAGCCCTGAATCTGCAGGAATTGCAGGTCCATCGGATCGGTCAGCCAGGCAATCGGTTTGGCGGTGGAGCCTTGGCTGTTGAGGGTGCTGGCGTCGTCATAGGGCTTGAGCACACGGCCTTCCAGGCGTCCGCGCAGGCGCTTGCCCTTGAGTTCGGGGTAGATGCTTTCAAGGTTGACGATGATCAGGTCATCCGGCACGCCGTATACCGGCACGTGGGCGCTGGCAGTTTCGGTCAGGCTGCCGGGGTAGACCGGCTCGTAGTAGCCGGTGATCAAGCCGTGTGGCGTGTTGTCAGCCGAACGCAGGCCGAATACATCCAGGTGCTCCTTGAGGAAGCCACGCACCGCCACGGCATCGCCGGGTACGCTGGCCGCTGCGGCGCAGGTCGTGCCCCAGACCGGGTCGGCCTTGAGGCGCTGGCAGGCGCTGCGCCAGGATTCAAACCCGGCCAGTAAATCGCTGTCGGAGACAACCGGCAAGGCTTCCCACGGAGCGCTTACATAGGTGGCTACAGCGTGAGGTTTGGCTTCTTCCTTGGCGACTTCCTTGCCGGTGTCTTTACCTGCATCGCAGCCGGCCAGCAGTGCGATCATCGGCAGAGCCAACGCCAGGCGGCGGCTCCAGGGTTTCAAGGTGACATTCATCTAAGCAATTCCTGAAGCGGTTGCCCGTGCTTCATTGCATTCGGACAACCCTTATTATTAATAGGGCTATTGGTCTTTGTGGGCGGTGCGAGGATACTGGCCGCCGTTTCCCGTGACCTTGAAGCCATCATGATGTTAAAAAAACTCACCGTTGTACTGCTGGCCTGCCTGGCCTTGTCCGCCTGTGGCGGGGTTGACCCCAATTCTCCCCTGGGTCAGCGCAAGGCGATCTTCAAGCAGATGCTCAAGACCGGCGAAGACCTGGGCGGCATGTTACGTGGGCGTATCCCGTTCGATGGCGCCAAGTTTGCTGAGGGTGCGGTCAAGCTGGATGCCTTGTCCCATGAGCCGTGGAAACACTTCCCGAGCGTGCGCGAAGAAGACCGCACCAGTGCCAAGGACGACGTGTGGCAAAAACAGGCGCAGTTCCAGCAACTGGCCCGCGACCTTGAGGCGGCCACCGGTGAGTTGGTGATCGCCAGCCAAGTGCAGCCCTACAAGGCCAGCAACCTGGGCCCGGCGGTGCAAAAAGTCGAAGATGCCTGCAGCGCCTGCCATAAACAGTTTCGCGACCACTGATCAGTTTTACTGGTCGAGTTCTTCCACCGCGTCCTGCAACTCTTTGCGCGATTCTGCCAGCTTGTCCTTACGCTTGTTGATCTTGTCCGGGTCGCCTTTTTTCATCGCCTTGTCGAGGTCGGCCTGACGGCGGCTGACTTCGTGCTTGGCGTCCAGCACCTTGTTCTCGCGCTCTTTGCGCAGGGAAGCATCGGTGCAGTGGGCGGTGACTTCAGCCAGGGCTTTTTCCAGACCGGCTTGTTGTTGGCTGTTACCGTGGGCCTTGGCCTGTTCAATTTGGGTGCTGATGGCCTGGCGCTTGGCGGCGCAGCCGCTGAGCGGTTGCACGTCTTCGGCGGCCAGCAGCGGCGTGGCCATGAAGGTTGCGAGGGTCAGCAGGGCAAAGGGGGCGAGAAATTTCATATAAAGCTCCAAGGTCGCAATCAGGTGGCCGGGCGGGGTTCAAAACCCATCTACCCCGGCTCCGCGTAATGTTTCAGCCAAGGCCTGTACCTGCGGGTCGCGAAAAAAAGCGCTGAGTTGCGCCGCGCGCCCCGGGCCGATGCCGTCTGAGGCCTGCCAGGCTTGGGTGTCTTTGGCGACCAGCGTCTGCCAGTCGCCTTCCAGGTTGTTGCGCGCCACCGGCGGTACGCCCAGGGCCTTGAGCCATTGTGAAAAAGGGCGTTGCCGAGCGCTTTGAATACTGTCGAGCACCCGCGCACGGGTGCGATCACCGAAGCCCTCAATGGTAGCAAGCTGCGTCGCATCCAGGGTTAACCAATCGAGAAAGCCTGCGATTAGACCGGCCTGGATCAATATGTTCCAAGTCTCACGGCCTATATGCGGCAAGGCCAGGCCTTGTCTGCCGCTCAGCCAGGTCAAGCGGGCGAGCAATTGATCTTCGCAGCCGGGATCCAGTTGCCAACAGCTCAGGGCGTGAAAATCCTGGGGGTCGGGTATCGGCACCTCCATGCGTGTTTCGTTGCGCAGGATCACCTCGTCCAGCCGAGGAATCACCTGGCCCGCCAGACTGATTGACACGTGGTCGCCAGGGCGGATATCCAGGATCTGCCAGCGTTTCAGGGAGCTGGCGCTGACCCGGCTGATCTGCCGATCATCCAGCCGAACGGGTTCCAGTTCGAGAATAGGGGTGATGCGCCCGGTGCGACCCACCCTGAACTGCACCTTGCGCACCAGTGCCAGGGCTTTGATAGTTGGGTACTTCCAGGCAACCATCCAGTAAGGCGCACTGGCTTGCCAGCGCTTGCCCGGCGCCCGCGCAGCCTGGTGCAGCACCACGCCGTCGCTGGCAAAGGGCAGTGGTGCGTTGTACCAATGTATGCGCCAATGCGCGGCTTCGCTGATGTCCACAATGGGATGACTGTAACGTTGGCTGTCGGTAAACCCCCAGTGGGCCAGGGTGGACAGGCGTTCGTTGAAGTCCGTGGGGCCGTCTGGCCAGGCCCAGACGAATAAACCGATCCCTGCCGCCTCGGCGTCGCTCAACTGGTGACGGTTCATCAGCCCGGCCACTTTGCTGCGCGCATTGAGCCCACCCTTCATTGATTGCACATGGTGGTCCAGACGCCAATAGAGTTCGCCTTGCAGCACCACATCAACTACATCTGGCAGTTGTTGGACGATGCCGGGGATCTTCGCAGCTGAGGCTGACCAGTCGTGCCCCAGCAAACCATCGCCTCGGCTGATGAGCTGCTGCAAGCGACCCTGACGATACACCAGGGTCACCGCGACGCCGTCGACCTTGGGCTGGACCCATACGTCTTGACGGGTGCTGAGCCAGTCACTGACTGCCGATGCGTCCAATAGCTTTTCCAGGCCCGTGTGCGCGACCGGGTGAGGTAATGTGCCGCGCGAACTGGCCAGCGGGTTGTCAGCTTTCGGCGTGGGCTGGCGAGCGCATTCGCGCCAATGCGCGAGGCGCTTGCGGGCCTGGTCATAGAGTTCGTCGCTGACAGGGGACTGGCCCTGACGGTGGTAACCGTCGTCCCACTGGCTGACTTGCCTGGCCAGGGTGTCGAGTTGCGGGTGAACGTCATCGGGGCACGCTTCGGCCCACGCCAAGCCCGGTAGAACGCTGATAAAAAAAGCCATTAACACATGCATGCTGAGCATCCTTGCCCGAAAGGAGCGCCCAGCCTAAGTGATTCACACGGCCACAAAAAAGCCCCGTCTGAGCGGGGCTTTTTACCGAGTGTTTCTGTTTACTTGAACAGACCACCCAAGGCTTTCACTGCGTCGTTGTTTTCAGCCTTGGCCTGCTGCTTTTGCTGCTTGGCGTCGACCTTGGCCTGTTTTTCAGCGATTTTGTTGCAAGCTTTGTTTACCTGTTCCAGCGCGGACTCATACGCCCGCACTTTCAAGATGTCGTTCTTGGCGTTGGCCGCATCGATCTTGGTTTGCAGGTCTTTGGCTTGCTGCTGGCAGTCGCCGGCATTGCCCCCACCGAGTTGGGCACTCAGGGCGCCGCTCAGTGCGTTCAGGTCGGCGGCATGGGCCGGCAGGGTGAACAGGCTGAGCAGAAGGGCGGCAGGGGCGAGCGTGGAAATGCGCATGAAAACCTCAATGTTCGATTGCCTGCGCGTTTATCCGTCCCGGGCGGGCGCAGTGCAATATCCAAATAAGGTGAAGGGCCCGAGAGGGCGCGGATTCTAGTGGGCCATCATTTGGCCTGCAAGCTTTGGATCCAAAAAATCTGAGATTGGCTTTCCAGACACTAAAAAGCCCCGCCGGGCAGGCCCGGCGGGGCTTTATGTACCTCGAACGATTACAGGCCGGCGGCGGTGCGCAGGTCGTTGGCGCGGTCGGTTTTTTCCCAGGTGAAGGTGCTGAAGGTGTCATCGCCAACAGTCTTCTGCGCAGGGGTACGACCGAAGTGGCCGTAGGCTGCGGTTTCCTGGTACATCGGGTGCAGCAGGTCGAGCATGGTGGTGATCGCGTAAGGGCGCAGGTCGAAGATCTCACGCACCAGCTTGACGATCTTGTCATCGCTGATCTTGCCGGTGCCGAAGGTATTCAGCGAGATCGACGTAGGCTGGGCTACACCAATGGCATAGGAAACCTGGATTTCGCAACGCTCGGCCAGGCCGGCAGCCACGATGTTCTTGGCCACATAACGACCTGCGTAAGCCGCGGAACGGTCAACCTTGGATGGATCCTTGCCGGAGAACGCGCCACCGCCGTGACGGGCCATGCCGCCGTAGCTGTCGACGATGATCTTGCGACCGGTCAGGCCGCAGTCGCCCACCGGGCCGCCGATGATGAACTGGCCGGTCGGGTTGATGTGGAACTGGGTGTCCTTGGTCAGCAACTCGGCAGGCAGCACGTGCTTGACGATCAGTTCCATCACGCCTTCGCGCAGGTCGGCGTAGGACACGTCCGGGTTGTGCTGGGTCGACAATACAACGGCGTCGATACCCACTACCTTGCCGCCTTCGTAGCGGCAGGTGACCTGGGACTTGGCGTCCGGGCGCAGCCATGGCAACACGCCAGACTTGCGCGCTTCGGCCTGCCTTTGCACAAGCTGGTGCGAGAAGGTGATCGGCGCCGGCATCAGCACGTCGGTTTCGTTGCTGGCGTAGCCGAACATCAGGCCCTGGTCGCCTGCGCCCTGGTCTTCAGGCTTGGCACGGTCGACGCCCTGATTGATGTCGGGCGATTGCTTGCCGATGATGTTCATCACGCCGCAGGTCGCGCCGTCGAAGCCGACGTCGGAGCTGTTGTAGCCAATATCGGTGATCACGTCACGAACGATCTGCTCGAGGTCGACCCAGGCCGTGGTGGTGACTTCGCCGGCGATGATCGCCACGCCCGTTTTCACCAGCGTCTCGCACGCCACGCGGGCGAACTTGTCTTCAGCGATGATAGCGTCCAGCACCGCGTCAGAGATCTGGTCGGCGATTTTGTCCGGATGCCCTTCAGACACGGACTCGGAGGTGAAAAGGGAGTATTCGCTCATCTCGATGTTTTCCTGATATTTACCGATGGTGAGTGTCGCCAGCCGGTCGCTGAAAATGGCGGACCTGAATCTGGAAACCATTACGTAAACCTACATAGAGGCTTTCCCCGGGAACGAGTCCCGCAGCGGTGGCCCAACGGGCCAGATCGTCCTGTTCAAAACCCAGCCAGAGATCACCGCAGGCCTCCTTGGCCCAATTCTGGTTGTGGCTGCATAAATCCGTAACCAGCAGGCTACCGCCGGGGTGCAGTAACCCGGCCATTTGCTTGAGGGCGTCGGCCGGGGCGGCGAAATGGTGCAAGACCATGTTCAGCACCACGCAATCGGCCCGCAGGCTGGTGTCACTCAGGGCGTCGGCCAACTGCAGCCGCACATTGCCCAGGGCTTCGCGCTCACAGAGCTGGCGCGCCAGCTCGAGCATTGCCGGGCTGTTGTCCAGCGCCGTGACCTGTTCAAAGCGGCGCGCCAGTTCCGGCAGGAAACCGCCGTCGCCAGGGCCGACTTCCAAGGCCGTGGCCTCCTTACTGAAGCTCAGCTTGTCCAACAGCGCCAGTACGCTTTCGCGGTACTGGGCCAACCCGGCGATCAGGTCCTGCTGGGCGCGAAACTTGTCGGCAACCCGGGAGAAAAAGTCCTGGCTGGCGGCGGCGCGTTGCCCGTGCACCTGGCCGATACGCGACTGCACATCGCTCGGCAGGCCCAGGTTGTCCACTTCTTCGAGCAGGGCAGCGTGCAATTTGCCGCCCAGCAGCTCGGTATGCGGCAGGGCGCGGCGGTAAAAAATCGCGTTGCCTTCGCGGCGCGTTGCCACCAGGTCGGCCTGGGCCAGTACCTTCAAATGGTGGCTCATGCCGGACTGGCCAATGGCAAAGATCTGCGCCAGTTCCAGTACCCCGAAGGAATCGTTTGCCAGTGCGCGCAATACGTTCAAGCGCAACGGATCACCGGCGGCCTTGCATAAGGCTGCCAATTCATCGCCGTTGTCAGGACGCAGGGAGGGCACGGGTAGGTTCATAAGGCCAGCAGTCTAGTGACGGGTGTAAATCCCTGCAAGGGCAATATCAAAAAGTTTTGATATTGATCGATAAGTGGCGGTTATAAGCAGCCGCTATAACCTTTAGACGAACCGGTTAAAGGTTTCTGCAAGCGATTGCCGCCCAAAGCACAGGAAAAACACCCTCAAGTGACTATCTGTCATTGCCCGCAGGCGGTGGCTGAGGGAAAATGCCGGTCCTTTTTTCCGTTTCTTCTATCTCAAACTCCAGGAGATCAGCGATGCCCAGCCGTCGTGAGCGTGCCAACGCCATTCGTGCCCTCAGCATGGATGCCGTGCAAAAAGCCAACAGCGGCCATCCCGGTGCCCCGATGGGCATGGCGGATATCGCCGAGGTACTTTGGCGTGACTACCTGAAACACAACCCGAGCAACCCGTCGTTCGCCGACCGTGACCGCTTCGTGCTGTCCAACGGCCACGGCTCGATGCTGATCTACTCGCTGCTGCACCTGACCGGCTACGACGTCACCATCGATGACCTCAAGAGCTTCCGCCAGTTGCACAGCCGCACCCCGGGCCACCCGGAATTCGGCTACACCCCAGGCGTCGAGACCACTACCGGTCCCCTGGGCCAAGGCCTGGCCAACGCTGTTGGCTTCGCGCTGGCAGAAAAAGTCCTGGGCGCGCAGTTCAACCGCCCTGGCCACGACATCGTCGACCACCACACCTATGTATTCCTGGGTGACGGCTGCATGATGGAAGGCATTTCCCACGAAGTTGCTTCCCTGGCCGGCACTCTGGGCCTGGGCAAGCTGATTGCCTTCTACGATGACAACGGCATCTCCATCGACGGCGAAGTCGAAGGCTGGTTCACCGATGACACCCCGAAGCGTTTCGAAGCCTACAACTGGCAGGTGATCCGCAACGTTGACGGCCACGATCCGGAAGAAATCAAGACCGCCATCGACACCGCTCGCAAGAGCGCGCAGCCGACCCTGATCTGCTGCAAAACCACCATCGGTTTCGGCTCGCCGAACAAGCAAGGTAAAGAAGACTGCCACGGCGCCCCACTGGGTGACGCGGAAATCGCACTGACCCGCGAAGCGCTGAAGTGGAACCACGGCCCGTTCGAAATCCCGGCCGACATCTATGCCGAATGGGATGCCAAGGAAAAAGGCCTGGCCACCGAAGCCGAATGGGACCAGCGTTTTGCTGCCTACTCTGCCGAATTTCCGGAGCTTGCCAACGAGCTGGTACGACGCCTGGCCGGTGACCTGCCTGCCGACTTCTCGGAAAAAGCCTCGGCTTACATCGCCGAAGTCGCGGCCAAGGGCGAGACCATCGCCAGCCGTAAAGCCAGCCAGAACACCCTGAACGCCTTTGGCCCGCTGCTGCCTGAGTTCCTCGGCGGTTCGGCTGACCTGGCCGGTTCCAACCTGACCCTGTGGAAAGGTTGCAAAGGTGTCTCGGCCGAAGACGCCAGCGGCAACTACATGTACTACGGCGTACGTGAGTTCGGCATGAGCGCCATCATGAACGGCGTGTCCCTGCACGGCGGCCTGGTGCCTTACGGCGCGACCTTCCTGATGTTCATGGAATACGCACGTAACGCCGTACGCATGGCTGCGCTGATGAAGAAGCGTGTGATCCATGTCTACACCCACGACTCCATTGGCCTGGGCGAAGACGGCCCGACGCACCAGCCGGTCGAGCAACTGACCAGCCTGCGCACCACGCCGAACCTGGATTGCTGGCGCCCAGCCGACGCGGTCGAATCCGCCGTGGCCTGGAAGCACGCCATCGAGCGTAAGGACGGCCCTTCGGCGCTGATCTTCTCGCGTCAGAACCTGCAGCACCAAGTGCGTACCGACGCGCAGATCGCCGACATCAGCCGTGGTGGTTATGTGCTCAAGGACTGCATCGGCGAGCCGGAGCTGATCCTGATCTCCACCGGTTCCGAAGTGGGCCTGACCGTTCAGGCCTACGACAAGCTGACCGCCCAAGGCCGTAACGTGCGCGTTGTGTCCATGCCATGCACCAGCGTGTTCGAAGCCCAGGACGCCGGCTACAAGCAATCGGTATTGCCCTTGCAGGTCAGTGCGCGTATCGCCATCGAAGCGGCTCACGCCGACTACTGGTACAAGTACGTGGGCCTGGAAGGCCGCGTGATTGGCATGACCACCTACGGTGAGTCGGCGCCGGCACCGGCATTGTTCGAAGAGTTCGGTTTCACCCTGGAAAATATCCTGGGTCAGGCTGAAGAGCTGCTGGAAGACTAAGGCTGTAGATTGGGGTGGCTGTACTGACGCCTTCGCGAGCAAGCCCGCTCCCACATTTGGAATGCATTTCAACTGTGGGAGCGGGCTTGCTCGCGAAGGCGGTGGCACATTCACCCCATTACCCAAGGTAATCGAGAACCCCATGCCTCAACCGCGCCCCTACAAAGTTGCACTCAACGGCTACGGCCGCATTGGTCGTTGCGTCTTGCGTGCTCTGTTCGAGCGAGGGGCGGCGGCCGGGTTTGAAATTGTCGCGATCAACGATCTGGCCGACATGGCCAGCATCGAATACCTGACACGCTTTGACTCCACTCACGGCCGCTTCCCCGGCGAAGTGCGGGTAGACGGCGATTGTCTGCATATCAATGGCGACTGCGTGAAAGTGTTGCGCAGTGCCACCCCCGAGGGCATCGACTGGGCGGCGCTGGGCGTCGACCTGGTGTTGGAATGCTCCGGTGCTTATCACACCCGTGCCGATGGCCAGCGTTTTCTCGACGCCGGTGCACCGCGTGTGCTGTTTTCACAGCCGATGGCCAGCGAGGCGGATGTCGACGCCACCATCGTCTACGGCATCAACCAGGATTGCCTGACCGGTGATGAGCTGCTGGTGTCCAACGCTTCGTGTACCACCAACTGCAGCGTGCCGTTGTTGCGCCTGCTGGATCAGGCGATCGGCCTGGATTATGTGTCGATCACCACGATTCACTCGGCGATGAACGACCAACCGGTGATCGACGCCTATCACCACGAAGACCTGCGCCGGACGCGTTCGGCGTTCCAGTCGGTGATTCCGGTGTCCACAGGCTTAGCTCGCGGCATCGAGCGTCTGTTGCCGGAACTTGCCGGGCGAATCCAGGCCAAAGCCGTACGGGTGCCGACTGTGAACGTGTCTTGCCTGGATATCACCATGCAAACCGTCAGCGACACTGATGCGACGGAGGTCAACCGGATACTGCGTGACGCCGCGACCAGCGGCCCGCTCAAAGGCTTGCTGGCCTACACCGAGTTGCCCCACGCCAGTTGTGATTTCAACCATGACCCGCATTCGGCGATTGTCGATGCCAGCCAGACACGCGTTTCCGGCCCGAGGCTGGTGAACATCCTGGCCTGGTTCGACAACGAATGGGGCTTTGCCAACCGAATGCTGGATGTCGCGGAACATTATCTGCACATCGCCTCTAAACAACCTCATCAACAGTAATTCAGGAACTGCGACCCATGACCGTGTTGAAGATGACCGACCTCGATCTGCAAGGTAAGCGCGTACTGATTCGCGAAGACCTCAACGTCCCAGTCAAGGACGGTGTTGTCACCAGCGATGCGCGAATCCTGGCCTCGCTGCCGACCATCAAGCTGGCCCTGGAAAAAGGCGCGGCCGTGATGGTCTGCTCCCACCTGGGTCGCCCGACTGAAGGTGAGTTCTCTGCCGAAAACAGCCTCAAGCCGGTAGCCGATTACCTGAGCAAGGCCCTGGGCCGTGACGTGCCGTTGGTGGCGGACTACCTGGGCGGTGTTGACGTTAAGCCTGGCGACATCGTGCTGTTCGAAAACGTGCGCTTCAACAAGGGCGAGAAAAAGAACAGCGACGAACTGGCCCAGCAATACGCAGCGCTGTGCGACGTGTTCGTGATGGACGCTTTCGGCACTGCCCACCGCGCCGAAGGTTCGACCCACGGCGTAGCCAAGTTCGCCAAGGTTGCGGCGGCGGGCCCGCTGCTGGCTGCCGAGCTGGATGCGTTGGGCAAGGCCCTGGGCGCTCCGGCGCAACCGATGGCTGCCATTGTTGCCGGTTCCAAAGTCTCCACCAAGCTGGACGTGCTCAACAGCCTGAGCCAGATCTGCAACCAGTTGATCGTCGGCGGCGGCATCGCCAATACCTTCCTGGCAGCAGCCGGTCACCCGGTGGGCAAGTCCCTGTATGAGCCGGACCTGCTCGACACCGCCCGCGCTATCGCCGCCAAGGTCAGCGTGCCGCTGCCGGTAGACGTGGTCGTTGCCAAAGAGTTTGCAGAAAGCGCCGCAGCCACCGTAAAGCTCATCGCTGACGTGGCCGAAGACGACATGATCCTGGATATCGGCCCACAAACTGCAGCCAACTTCGCCGAGCTGCTCAAGGCATCCCAGACTATCCTGTGGAATGGCCCGGTAGGCGTGTTCGAGTTCGATCAGTTCGGCAACGGCACCAAAGTGCTGGCTAAAGCGATCGCTGAAAGCTCGGCCTTCTCCATCGCTGGCGGTGGCGATACCTTGGCGGCCATTGATAAATATGGCGTTGCTGATCAGATCTCCTACATTTCCACCGGTGGCGGCGCCTTCCTCGAATTCGTCGAGGGCAAGGTCCTGCCGGCCGTGGAAGTGCTGGAAACCCGAGCCAAAGGTTAAGGCTCGCGTGATCAGGAAAAGGAGTGTTCCCATGATCAAGTCGTTGGCACTGGTGATCGCAGCGGGCCTGTTGGCCGGCTGCGGCAGCACACCCAGCGCGGCGCCCGACGCGGATAACGCCACGGCACCGTTGAGAAAGAGCTGTTACCAGGCTGACTGGCAAGCCGAGACGATGCCGGTTATCAACAAGCGCATCGGCAACGAACGGCTGGAGAAATATGACTCCGCGCCCAACGGTCAGGAACAGGGTTGCCCATGACGGGTCTGATCCACTAACCGACAGCCACGGCGACCCCAGGTCGCCCTGCGAGGATTGGCAATGAAAGGCGTTTTCGCCCTGGCAGCCCTGGTCTTGCTGGCCGGCTGCAGCAGCATGAATATGTTCAACAAGGCCGAGCCGGCCGACAAGTGGACCACCTGGACCTGCGACAGCAAGGCCGAGGTCAACTGGCGCTTTGCTAACCAAGACCGTTCGCAGGTGGATGTACGCCTCGGCGGTTCGGACCAGGTTTACCGTCTCAAGCAAGAAATTGCCGCCTCGGGCGTGCTGTTCAGCGACGGCCAGTTGGCGTTTCACACCAAAGGTGAGGAAGGCCTGGTGTACTGGGTTGCCACCGATGATTTGATTGGGCGCGGCTGCAAAGCCAACTGAACCCGACAGCAATAACGATTCAGCAGTTCAAGCTTAACCCCTTGATCTGCAATAACTTGAATAGCAGTCGCCGCTACGGCAGGCTTGCACGATTAACGACCCTCGACCGGGAGAGACAACACAATGGCACTTATCAGCATGCGTCAAATGCTGGACCACGCAGCCGAGTTCGGCTACGGCGTCCCAGCCTTTAACGTCAACAACCTTGAGCAGATGCGCGCCATCATGGAAGCCGCTGACAAGACCGACTCCCCCGTGATCGTCCAGGCTTCGGCCGGTGCGCGCAAATACGCCGGCGCCCCATTCCTGCGCCACCTGATCCTCGCCGCCATCGAAGAGTTCCCGCACATCCCGGTGTGCATGCACCAGGACCACGGCACCAGCCCTGACGTGTGCCAGCGCTCCATCCAACTGGGCTTCAGCTCGGTAATGATGGACGGCTCCCTCGGCGAAGACGGCAAGACCCCAACCGACTACGAGTACAACGTACGCGTTACCCAACAAACCGTGGCCATGGCTCACGCCTGCGGCGTTTCGGTTGAAGGCGAGCTGGGCTGCCTGGGTTCGCTGGAAACCGGCATGGCCGGCGAAGAAGACGGCATCGGCGCCGAAGGCGTGCTGGATCACAGCCAGATGCTGACCGACCCGGAAGAAGCCGCCGACTTCGTCAAGAAGACCCAGGTCGACGCCCTGGCCATCGCCATCGGCACCAGCCACGGCGCCTACAAGTTCACCAAGCCGCCTACTGGCGACGTGCTGGCCATCGACCGCATCAAGGAAATCCACAAGCGCATCCCTAACACCCACCTGGTGATGCACGGTTCTTCCTCGGTACCGCAAGAGTGGTTGGCGATCATCAACCAGTACGGCGGCGACATCAAAGAAACCTACGGCGTACCGGTTGAAGAAATCGTCGAAGGCATCAAGTACGGCGTGCGTAAGGTCAACATCGACACCGACCTGCGCCTGGCGTCCACGGGTGCGATGCGTCGCCTGATGGCCACTAACCCAAGCGAATTTGACCCACGTAAATTCTTCGGCGCTACCGTGACTGCGATGCGTGATGTGTGTATTGCGCGCTACGAAGCTTTCGGCACTGCTGGTAATGCGTCGAAGATCAAGCCGATCTCGTTGGAAGCGATGTACCAGCGGTATTTGAAAGGTGAGTTGAACGCTAAGGTAAACTAAGCCTCAGTCGTTAATAAAAAACCCGCAGAGATGCGGGTTTTTTGTGCCTGTTAAAACGTTTATTCGTGATCAATATCCAGCTTCGCAAACGTTACCCGTGCGCCTTCCTTGCTGTCCCCGCTGTTGTCCTGCACATACACCCCCGCCTTGAAGTACAACGGCTTGTCGCCCCAGGCCGCGCCAATGCGTTCATTCCACTCGCTGTCGGCGGCATACACGCTGAGCAGCCCGGCTTTGTTGAGGTTGATTACATAGGTGAAGCTCTTCTCCAGCGGCACATTGGAGGCGACGATGATCACCCGGCTTTCGGCTTCATCCGGGCGCATGCGCACCTTGGCGACGATGTTGCCGGTCTGGGTTTTTTCCTTGAACTGGTACTCCAGTTTGATCAGCGGTTTCTGGCTGTCGTAGGCGTGGATCTGGCCGATCACGATCTTGCCGGAGGAGGGCACTTGGTTAACTGCCAGCGTGGCGCGCAGGAAGTTGTCGGCTTCGGGGTAGGTCCAGTTGCGCAGACGCCCGTCGGCGTAGGTTTCGCGCAGTTCGCTGCGCGGGTAGATGGCGTTTTCGGTGCGGGTGCCGGTGACGGGGGTCCAGAACTGCACATCGCTGCCTTCGGCCTGGAAGTATTGATCGTTGAAGCCGCTCAGCAGCTTCGGTGTATCGATGGTCGTAGGCGGGGAGCCGACCGGAATGCTCAGGTTCCAGGTGGAAAGGTCGATCATGGTGTTGGCCTTTTACAGAGGGTGAAGGCGTTGGCCCAAGGGCCTTACAGGTTCTTTATAGGCGGTGACCTTGGGATTGTTAAACAATTGCTGGCAATTTCTTGGCGTCAAAGGAATGCCAAAAAGCCATGTTGCCCATGAACCGCGGGCTACAGGCTCTGACCGTTAGTCGGCTTCCCCGGCTTTGGCGCAATGAGGGCATCTACGTCACTTCTGCTTTTTAGGATCCAAGGCTAGAGTGAGGCCTCAAAGTTTGTCCGGGTTTTCTGTCAGAAATGACCGGAGTTGCTCCTTAAGGAAGAGACGTAGCATGGAATGCGCTCCACATTACGGTGATGGCAATTCGGTTCTTCTGGTGGTCGATGACTACCCGGAAAACCTGATCAGCATGCGCGCTCTGTTGCAGCGTGATGACTGGCAGGTGATGACCGCAGCTTCGGGCCTGGAAGCGCTGGAACTGCTACTGGAGCATGACGTCGACCTGGTACTGCTGGATGTGATGATGCCCGGCATGGACGGTTTTGAAGTCGCTCGCCTGATGCGCGGCAATCAGCGTACGCGCATGACGCCGATAATTTTCCTGAGTGCCAACGCCCAATCGGCAGCTGCCGTATTGGAAGGCTATGCCAGCGGCGCTATTGATTACCTGTTCAAGCCCTTTGACCCGCATATCCTCAAGCCCAAGGTGCAGGCGCTGCTGGAGCATCAACGCAATCGCCGTGCCTTGCAGCGCCTGAGCCATGACCTGGAGTTGGCTCGCGCCTTCAATGCCTCGGTGCTGGATAACGCCGCCGAGGGCATTCTGGTGGTGGGCGAAGCCAGTGTGATTGAGTACGCCAACCCGGCGATCTCGCGGCTGCTGAATGCCACGATGGCCGAGTTGCAGGGCGAGAGTTTCCTGAGTTTCCTGCAAAAACCCCATGTGCCCACTTGGTTGGGGTTCCCGATGTACGAGGCGTATCGCAAGGGCGAGACGTGGCGCCAGCACGACGCCATTTTGCGCACTGGCCGTGGCCAGCAGGTGCCGGTGGCGTTGTCCTGCGCGCCCTTGCCCGCCGAGCAGAAGGCCATGGTGGTGACGGTGCTGGACATGTCTGAAGTGCGTCATCTGCATCAGCAATTGGAATTCCAGGCCGTGACCGACCCATTGACCGGCTTGCTGAACCGGCGTGGCTTTCATCAGGCGGTGGAAAACACCTTGCTGCGCAGCGAGCGCAACGAGCAGGCACTGGTGTTGCTGTACCTGGACCTGGATGGCTTCAAGCGAGTCAACGATACGCTGGGCCACGACGCTGGCGACCGCGTGCTGCGTTGGGTGTCTGAACAGATGCAGGCGTGTCTGCGTTCCTACGACATTCTCGGGCGCATGGGCGGAGACGAGTTCACCGCGCTGCTGGAGCTGGAATTCCCCGAGCAGGCAGCGAAGATTGCGGAAAAGCTGATCGAGCGGGTGTCTGTGTGCCAGCAGGTCGACGGCTTGGAGGTGATGCTCGGCGTCAGTATCGGTATCGCGACGTTCCCGGATTGCGGCTCGGACCTGAACGGCCTGCTGCGGGCGGCGGACATCGCCATGTACGAAGCCAAGCGCGCCGGCCGTCAGCAATATCGTTATTACGATCAGGAAATGAACGGCCGCGCCCGCTCGCGGCTGATGCTCGAAGACAGCGTGCGCAACGCCATTCAGAACAAGGATTTCACCCTGGTGTACCAGCCCCAGGTGTCTCTGGAGGATGGGCGTTTGCGTGGCGTCGAGGCGCTGTTGCGCTGGCAGCATCCGAGCGTCGGCGATGTGCCGCCGGGTTTGTTCTTGCCGCTGCTGGAAGAGGCGCGCTTGATCAGCCAGCTGAGCGCCTGGATCTACCAGCAAGTTGCCGCCCAGCGCCAGGCCTGGCAAGCCACCTTCGACCCTGAGCTGGTGCTGAGCGTGAGCCTGAGCAGCAGCCAGTTCAATATGCCCAACCTGGCCAACCAACTGCAGCAGGTACTGGAGCGACATGGGCTGCGGGGGCGGCAGTTGGAGGTGGAAATCGGCGAGGACTGCCTGATGAGTAATCTTGAAGAGTCCACCAAACAACTGCAGTTACTGCGCCGGATTGGGGTGCGAATTGCCCTGGATGACTTTGGCACGGGCCATTGTTCCCTGGCCCATTTGCGCGACTTGGAATTCGACACCCTTAAGCTTGACCCACGACTGGTAGCCCGCCTGCCTGGATCGGCGCGGGATGCGGCGATGGCCCACAGCATCATCCAACTGTGCGGGCATTTTGATGTGCTGGTGATCGCCGAAGGTGTGGAGACCGTTGAACAAACCGAGTGGCTCAAGGCTAATGGCTGCACCTGTATCCAGGGCCCGTGGGCGGCGCTGCCACTGATGGCCGATGACGTTGCCGGTTGGTCGTACCCTCGCGCGCGTTGAATTCGCTACACTGGCGCCCGTCCCAATTGCGTTGCAGACCCCATGACCGCGTTGAAATACCTCCAGGCCTACCCCGCTGCGCTCCAGGAGCAAGTGCGACAACTGATCGCCAAGGATAAGTTGGGTGCCTACCTGGAAGAGCGTTACCCCGAGCGTCACGCCGTGCAGAGCGACAAGGCCCTGTACGCCTACGCCCTGGCCTTGAAGCAGGAGCATCTGCGCAACGCACCGTCTATCGATAAGGTGCTGTTCGATAATCGGCTGGACCTGACTCATCGCGCCCTGGGTTTGCACACCACGATTTCCCGAGTGCAGGGTGGCAATCTCAAATCCAAAAAAGAGATTCGCATCGCTTCACTGTTCAAGGAGGCTGCGCCAGAGTTTCTGCGCATGATCGTGGTGCACGAGCTGGCGCACTTCAAAGAGTCGGACCACAACAAAGCGTTCTATAAACTCTGTGAATACATGATGCCGGGCTACCATCAGGTGGAATTCGATCTGCGCGTGTACCTCACCTGGCGCGATTTGCAAGGCAAGCCCTAACCCCAAGGCGACTGACCATGGATGTGAGCAAGACCAAAAGCAGCTTCTACCGCCGCCTGTACGTGGCGTACTTGATCGACAGCCAGGTGGCCAGCAGCGTCCCGGCGCTGACCGAGGCTACCGGCATGCCTCGACGCACGGCCCAGGACACGATTGCGGCGTTGGCTGACTTGGATATCGTTTGCGAGTTTGAACAGGAAGAGGGTGCCCGCAACCATGCCGGGCATTACCGGATTCGCGAGTGGGGTGCGATTGATCGGGGGTGGATCGAGGCCAATCTTGCGTCGATCAAGCAAGTGCTGGGTTATCCCTGAGGCAGGGGGGCGGCTGGTCTGGCGCCATCGGGAGCAAGCCCCCTCCCACATTTTGAATATGTTCACAAATCAAAATTGTGGGAGGGGGCTTGCTCCCGATGAGGCCCTCAAGCTCGCCGCATACCAATATGTGGAATGTCGTCCTCCAGGTATTCTTCGCCCGCCACCACAAACCCATACCGCCCGTAATAGCCCTGCAAGTGCGCTTGCGCCGACAGATAAATTGGCGTTTCTGGCCAGATATCCTCTATACGCTTGAGTGTCTCTTCCATCATTTGATGCCCAAGCCCGGTGCCCCGTGCCACCTTTGCTACGATGACGCGGCCGATCACCACGTCGCCGCCCTGGGATTCCGGGTCTAGTAACCGCAGGTATGCCACCAGCTCGTCATTTTGCCAGGCCATCAGGTGGTGGGTGTCACCCGCCAGGTCCTGGCTGTCAATGTCCTGGTAAACGCATTTTTGCTCGACGACGAAGACCTCGCTGCGCAGGCGCAGGATGGCGTATAGCTGTTCCTTGCCCAAGTCGTCGTGATGTTTGCAGACCCAATCAACCGTCATGATGTGTGCTCTTATAAAGACGTGTCACGGATAGTAAGCGCGGCAGGCGCCACTGTCTAAAATCGGCAATTTTGTGAATGGCGTCAATTTGCCATCATTCAGTGCGTGCGGCGTTGGCTTCTTTGTGTAATCTGCAATGCACGCTCATTGATGAGCTACTGTTATCAGGCCACCGCCTGCCCGCCAAGGACTTTAAGCATGCCGCGATTGACTCGTGCCGTTGCTTTGATCGTAGTGCTGCTGCTGGCTCAACCGGCGCTGGCACAACGCCTGCGCCTGGTGGCGGATGGCTGGCCACCGTTTACCGATGCCACCTTGATCAATGGTGGCTTGGCCACGGACCTCGTCACTACGGCGCTGGCGCGTGCGGGGTACGCCAGTGATTTTGAGCAGGTGCCCTGGGCTCGGGCGTTGAAGGGTGTGGGTGATGGGCGCTACGACGTGCTGATCAACGCCTGGTATGACGACGCCCGCACGCAGCTGGGGCAGTTTTCCGGCGAGTACTTGCTCAACCGTGTGCGCTTTCTCAAGCGTAGCGACGACTCGATCGACTATCACAGCCTGGAGGAACTGCACGACGAGGCCATCGCTGTGGTGCGCGGTTACGCTTATTCGGCGGCGTTTGATCAAGACACCCAGTTACAAAAAGTGCCGGTGCATAACTTCGCCATGGCCGTGCGCATGCTGGCGGCGCAGCGCGTGCGGTTGACACTGGAGGATGAATACGTAGCGCGTTACTACCTGGCACGGGAGTCACCACGGGTACGCAATGCCGTGGCGTTTGTGGGCAAGCCGCTGAGCGAGAACAGCCTGCATATCCTCGTCAGTTTGAAGAATCCCGAGCATGCGCAGATCGTCGCCAGTTTTGATCGGGAGATTGCCAGGATGAAGGCTGATGGCAGTTATGCGCGGTTGATGAAGGCGCATGGGATGTAGCGTGCTTGCGGGCCTCATCGGGAGCAAGCCCCCTCCCACATTGGCTCCGCGTATGTCTTTTGGAATGCGGTCGAATGTGGGAGGGGGCTTGCTCCCGATAGCGGTCTATGCCGCGCTGGTATCTTTGATCAGATGCGCCGCCAGTGTGCGCAACGGCCCCAACTGCCGACAGATCAACGCCAATTGCGTCTGCACCAACCGTTGCCCCTCATCAATCTCATCCGGCATTTGCTCCAGCTCTGCCGCCAATGCCTCCTCGGCATCACTCTGAATCGCAATCGGCTGTTTATTCGCCAGCCCGCTTGCGATTTCATCGATGCTCATCGCCAGGGTGTGGCCGGCACCGTCGATCAAATGCTCGCGCACATCGGTCGGCAGCAGCGTTTCTCGATGCGCCCCCAGCCCCGACAAATAGCTGAGCAAGGTGTGTGACAGCACCAGAAAGCGGAAGCCCACGTCGGCCTCCTTACGGAAGTGCCCCGGTTCCATCAGCATGTTCGCCAGGGTGGTGGACAGCGCGGCATCGGCGTTGTGGGCGTTGCGGCGGGCCAGGCGGTAGGCCAGGTCGTCGCTCTTGCCGGCGGCGTATTGCTGCATGATCTGGCGCAGGTAGATGCTGTTGCAGGTCAGGGTGTTGGCCAGCACTTTGTTCAAGCGCCGGCCTTGCCAGTCCGGCAGGAACAGGAATACCGCCAGGCCCGCGATCAGGCTGCCGAGCAAGGTGTCGAACAGCCTTGGCAGGAACAGCCCGTAGCCATCGCCCACCTGGTTGAAGCAGAACAGCACCATCAGGGTAATCGCCGCGGTGGCCAGGGTGTAGCGCGTGGTGCGGTTGATAAAGAACACCAGGCCCGCAGCGATGGCGAACATCGACTGCACCACGGGGTTGGGGAACAGGTCGAACAGCGCCCAGGCCACGGTGAGGCCGATGGCGGTGCCGATGATCCGCTGGCCGAGCTTGCGCCGGGTCGCACCGTAGCTGGGCTGGCAGACAAACAGGGTGGTGAGGATGATCCAGTAGCCTTGGGAGGCGTGGATCGCATGCAGGGTGCCATAGCCGATGGTCAACGCCAGGGACAGGCGCAGGGCGTGGCGAAACAGCAGCGAGGTCGGCGTCAACTGGGTACGCAGGCGCGTCCACATTTCCTTGAGGTTGCGCGGGGCGCGGTCGAGCAGGTTGCTGTCGGTCGCGTCGGCCAGGGCATCGGGGTTGCTGGCGTCACCCAGCAGGCGGTCGAGGGTGGACAGGTTGGCCGCCAAGGCACGCAACGAACGCAGCAGGCCACGCCAGGCCGGGTTGCTCTGGATGCGCAGGTGTTCCAGGGAGGCGTTCAAATCGCCGAGGGCTTGGGCGAAGCTGTCGTCATAGATGAACGGTTGGCGCAGTTGGATCGATTCGGCCAGGGTCTGGCACGCCTTGCCTTGCTGGCGCAGCAGGCGCTGGCAGCGGAACAGCACATCGCTGTGGAAAAAGGCGTCGGTGAGCGCGTTGTAGGGGTAGTGGGAGGAGCTGGCGCGCTCGTGGATGTCTTGGGCCAGAAAGTAGAGTTTCAGGTAGCGGCTGACCTTCGAGCCTGGCCGCCCGTTGCCGACGCGATGCAGGATGATTTCCTTGGCCGCATTCAGCGCAGCGACCACCCGGCCATTTTGCTGCGCCAATTCCAGGCGTCGCGCTTCCACATCCAGCTGGCGGATCGGCTCGAACAGAGACGACTTGAGCTTGAGGTAGCGCCCCAGTTCACGGAATAACCGTGCCAGGCTCTGCTGCACCGGCTGGTTGGAAAACAGCGCCTGCCACAGCACCGACAGCACGCCGTACCAGGCGGCACCGGCCACCAGCAGCAGCGGCTCGTGCCAGAAGTCCGTGACGGCACCGCCGCGCTGGTCTACGCCGATCATGGTGTAGACCGACAGAATCAAGGTGGCTGAGGCAATCGCGCCATAGCGTTCGCCCAGGGCGCCGAGCATGGTCAGGCAGAAACTGGCCAGGGCCAGCGCGATGGCAAAGATCCACGGGTAAGGAAACAGCAGCTCCACTGACAGCGCAGCGATGCTGAAGCACACCAGCGTTACCGCCAGGGCATTGAGGCGGCCTTGCCAACTGTCATCGGTCTCGGCCAGGGCGCTGGCGATGATCCCCAGGAACAGCGGGATCAGCAGCGTCATTTCATCCTGGTACCAACACAGCGCCATGCTGCCGGTGAGGGCGATGAACACCCGTACGCTGTAGCTGAATTTATCCAGCGCCCACAGGCGCCGCATGGACTGCTTGAACGAGGTCGATGACATGAAGTCTGGAGTCTTCCGGGACAGTGCCGCTAAATTGAGCTATCAAGGACGCCACGGCAAGGGTGGTGATCACATACAACTGCAAATTTTCTTCAGGCACACCGCAAATCAAAATGTGGGAGGGGGCTTGCTCCCGATTGCAGTGTGTCAGCCAGAACATCTGTGACTGATACACCGCTATCGGGAGCAAGCCCCCTCCCACATTTTTTACTGCGTCGTGTCAAACAAACTGAGCTGCGGCGTAACCGGAAGCCCAGGCCCACTGGAAGTTGAACCCGCCCAGGTGGCCCGTTACATCCAGCACTTCCCCAATAAAGTACAAACCAGGGCTTTTCAGCGATTCCATGGTCTTGGACGACACTTCCCGCGTATCCACCCCACCCAATGTCACCTCGGCGGTGCGATAGCCCTCGGTGCCCGCCGGCACCAATTGCCAGCTACCGAGCTTTTGCGCAATGTCGGCGATTTCAGCGTGGGTGTACTGCTTCATCGGCTTGGACACAAACCAGATCTGCGCCAACAGGTTGGCCATCTTCTTGGTGAAAATTTCGCCCAGCAGGGTTTTCAACTCGCTGTTGGGATGCTCGACCTGTTGCTGTTGCAGCCAGGCATGGGCATCGTGATCGGGCAGCAGGTTGATTTCCACCGTGTCGCCGGATTCCCAATAGGAAGAAATCTGCAAAATCGCCGGCCCGCTCAGGCCGCGATGGGTAAACAGGATGTTCTCGCGAAAGCTCTGGTCGTTGCAGCTGACCAGGCAATCCACCGACGTACCGGATAACTCGCCGCACAATTCCTTGAGCTGGTCGGTGATGGTGAACGGCACCAGCCCGGCGCGGGTCGGCAGCAGTTCGTGGCCGAATTGCCTGGCCACTTGATATCCGAAACCGGTGGCGCCCAGGGTCGGGATCGACAGGCCGCCGGTGGCGATCACCAAGGATTCGCAGCGCAGCTCGCCCAAGGTGGTTTGCAACTGATAGCCGCTGTCGATCCTGGCAATTTCCTCAATCGAAGTGTCCAGGTGCAGGCTCACGCCGGTCTGGATGCACTCATCGAGCAGCATGCCAAGGATGTCGCTGGACTTGTTATCGCAGAACAACTGGCCGAGTTTTTTCTCGTGGTAGGGCACACCGTGCTTGGCCACCAGCGCGATAAAGTCCCACTGGGTGTAGCGCGCCAGGGCCGACTTGCAAAAGTGTGAGTTGTGCGAGAGGAAGTTGGCCGGCTCGGTGTACATATTGGTGAAGTTGCAGCGGCCACCGCCGGACATCAGGATCTTCTTGCCGGCCTTGTTGGCGTGGTCGATCAACATCACCTTGCGCCCACGCCCGGCGGCGGTCAGTGCGCACATCAAGCCTGCGGCGCCGGCGCCAATGATCACAACTTCGGTCGAGCGCACAGCAATGTCCTCATACAAGTTCTAATTTGAAATACAGTCAAATGTGGGAGGGGGCTTGCCCCCGATAGCAATCTGTCAGTTACAGATGTACTGACTGACACACTGCTATCGGGGGCAAGCCCCCTCCCACATTTTAATCTCCACTCGGCAGGAGAGATTTTTTACAGGATCCGAACACGCAACGACCGGCCCTTGATCTTGCCGTCATTCAAGCGCTGCAACGCCTGCTTGGCGATCCCGCGTTCCACGGCCACGAATGCCTGGAAGTCGAAAATCGCGATCTTGCCGACCTGGGCGCCCGGGATGCCGGCTTCACCGGTCAACGCGCCAAGGATGTCGCCTGGGCGAACCTTGTCTTTACGCCCGGCTGCGATGCACAGGGTGCTCATCTGCGGCAGCAGCGGACCACCGCTTTGCGGCTTGAGGTTGTCCAGTTGGTCCCAGTTCAGTGGTGATTTCTGCAACTGCTCGATGGCCTGGGCGCGGTGCGCTTCGGACGGCGCCACCAGGCTGATGGCGATACCGGTCTCGCCGGCACGACCGGTACGGCCTACACGGTGAATGTGGATTTCCGAGTCGCGGGCCAGTTCGACGTTGATCACCATGTCCAGCGAGTCGATGTCCAGGCCACGGGCGGCGACGTCAGTGGCTACCAGCACCGAAGTGCTGCGGTTGGCGAACATCGCCAGTACCTGGTCACGGTCGCGCTGTTCCAGGTCGCCGTGCAGGCCGACGGCGGAAATGCCTTTGGAGGTCAGGTGGTCGACGGTTTCCTGCACCTGCTGCTTGGTGAAGCAGAACGCAACGCAGGAGGCCGGGCGGAAGTGCGCCAGTACCTTGGTCACGGCGTCCATGCGCTCTTCCGGGGAGATCTCGTAGAAGCGCTGTTCGATCTGGTCGTCGGAGTGAAACGCTTCGGCTTTCACCTGTTGCGGCGCCCGCATGAACTTGGACGCCAGTTGCTTGATGCTGACCGGGTAGGTGGCCGAGAACAGCAGGGTCTGGCGGCGGGGCGGGGTCTTGCTGATGATGTCTTCGATGGCGTCGTAGAAGCCCATGTCGAGCATGCGGTCGGCTTCGTCGAGGATCAGGGTGTTCAAGCCGTCCAGTACCAGCGAGCCTTTGCGCAGGTGCTGCTGGATGCGGCCCGGGGTGCCGACGATGACGTGGGCGCCGTGCTCCAGGGAAGCGATCTGCGGGCCCAAGGACACGCCGCCGCACAGGGTCAACACCTTGATGTTGTCTTCGGCACGGGCCAGGCGGCGGATTTCCTTGGCGACCTGGTCGGCCAGCTCACGGGTCGGGCACATCACCAGCGCCTGGCAACCGAAGTAACGCGGGTTGATCGGGTTCAACAGGCCGATACCGAACGCGGCGGTCTTGCCGCTACCGGTCTTGGCCTGGGCAATCAGGTCCAGCCCTTTGAGGATCACCGGCAAGCTTTGCGCCTGGATCTGCGTCATCTCGACATAACCCAGCGAGTCGAGGTTAGCCAGCATGGCGGCGGACAGGGGCAAAGTATTAAAAGCGGTGGCGATGGTAGTCACGGGACTGGCTCTGCAAAACAAAATGTCGCGCAGTGTAACAGGCCCCCTTGGGTTTCCCCGCAAGTTCTCGACGAGAAGCCCGTTAGTGCTCGATGTCGTGCTCGCGGCTGACCACGCGTTTGCCGTCTTTTGGCGACAGTTGCAGGAAGATCGCCGCGGCCAGCATCGCCATGATGCCTACGGTGAGGAAGGTCAGCTGGAAGGCGCCAAGTACACTTTCCACGCCGTCATTGCCGGTTTCGGCGGTAAAGCCGCCGAGCAGTGCGCCGGCACAGGCCACGCCGAGGCTCAGGGATAACTGCGCCACCACCGACAACAAGCTGTTGCCACTGCTGGCCTGGGCGTCGTCGAGGTCGATCAGGGTCACGGTGTTCATCGCGGTGAACTGCAAGGAGTTGATCGCTCCCAGCACCGCCAGCATGCCCAGCAGCAGCGGGTAGGGCGTGTGTTCGCTGACCAGGCCCATGCTCGCCAGCATGATGCCCAGGGCCAACGTGTTGCCGGTCAGCACGATGCGGTAGCCGAGGCGCTCGATCAGCGGCCTGGCCACGGACTTGGCAAACATCGCTGCCGCAGCCAGCGGCAGCATGCTCATCCCGGCTTCCGCCGGTGAGTAGCCCAGCGCCACCTGTAACAGCAGCGGTACCAGGAACGGCAACGCGCCGCTGCCCAGCCGTGCGAACAGATTGCCCAGGATGCCCACGGCAAAGGTGCGGGTCTTGAACAGCACCGGGGAGAACAGCGGGTTATCGATATGCCCGGCGCGCAGCCAGTACGCTGCCAGGCACGCCAGCCCGCCGAACAGCAGCAACATCACCCGCAGGTGCGGCAGGTGCAGTTCGCCCAGGCCCTCCATGGCGATGGTGATCAGCACCATCGCCGCGCCGAACAGCAGGAAACCCAGGCCGTCGAAGCGTGTGCGCTCACTGCCACGCAGGTCGGGGATGAACTTCCACACGGCGTAGCAACCGATCATGCCCACCGGCAGGTTGATCAGGAAGATCCAGTGCCAGGTCAGGTATTGCACCATCCAGCCGCCCATGGTCGGGCCGAGCAAGGGGCCGAGCAGGCCGGGGATGGTGATGAAACCCATGATGCGCACCAGCTCGGAACGCGGATAAGCCCGCAGCACCACCAGCCGCCCGACCGGCAGCATCAGCGCACCGCCCAAGCCCTGGATCACCCGAGCACCCACCAGCATGGTCAGGCTGCTCGATAGTGCACACAGTAGAGAGCCGATGCTGAACAGCATGATCGCGCCAAAGAAGATCTTCTTGGTACCAAAGCGGTCAGCGATCCAGCCCGACGCGGGAATCAGCAAGGCGACGGTGAGCATGTAGGCGATCACCACGCCCTGCATACGTAGCGGGTTTTCTGCGAGGTCCCGGGCCATGGCCGGCAGTGCGGTGTTGAGAATCGTCCCATCCAGCGACTGCATGAAGAAGGCAATCGCTACCACCCAGGGTAGCCAGCGGGCGGTCTTGGCATCGAGAGGGGCGCGATCAGGCATGGGAACCCTTTTATTAGCAGGCTATGTGTCGGCGATTATGCGCCATCCGTCGCTCCTTTTCCCACTGGCGGTTCGTCTAAATCCGACAACGTTGCATGCTCCCCCACCAGGAAGTCCAACAGCGCACGGTGCACCGCCAACGCAGCTTCCCGGGACTCCAGGTCCAGCAGATGGCCGGTGTGTTCGGCGACGGCAAAGCTACTGCGGCCCACATACTGCTTGAACAGCCGGGCCTCGGCCGCCGGGGTGTATTCATCCAGAGCGCCGTTGAGGAAGTGCACCGGTGTTTCAATCTGCTTGAGCGCTGGCAAATAGTTGCCATCACCCAAGGCCAGCACTTGGTGGATATGAAAGCGCGCCTGGCGATACTCGGTGGTGGCCATGTTCGACAGGTGCCGGTGGTTGTTGCGCTTGAGGCGGGGAGACAGGTATTTGCCGACCGTCTCGTTGAGCAGGTGGCCGACCGCGGACTTGTCATCGGCGTCGATCAGCACGCGCACGCGCTCTACGTATTCGAGCATGGCCTGGTTGAGGTTGGGTGCCAGGGCCATCACCACCGAGCTTTCGATGGAGGGGGGGTTGTGCGCCAGGGTCAGCAGCGTGGAGATGCCGCCCCACGAGGCGGATACCAAATGGTTGACCTCGAAGCGCTCTACCAGGGCGCGCAGGATTTGCACCTCGTCGTCCTTGGTGACCAGGTCGAGGTCGGTGTTGTGCTCGCGCGAGTAGCCGGAGAACGGCAAGTCGAACAGGAGCACATTGAAATGCTCGGCCAGGCATTTACTGGTGCGGGCAAAGGAACGCGTGGTGGACAGGGCGCCATTGACCATCAGCACGGTTTTTCTTTCTGGGTTGTTACCGAGCTGCTCTACGTGAACGTTGTAGTGCTTGAACAGCCTTTCAATGACAAAACTTCCATGGTTCATGTCAACGCTCCAGCTTGCCGTTTCCCGGGCAAGGTCATGCATCACGTGCGGGCACGTGGGTGGGGTGGCGGGATGCCACTAACCGTTATAACGAGGTTTTTTGCAGGCGACAACCAGGCGCACGCTCAAGACCGTGAGTTAAGAAATAGCGGTAGGAAACGGCGAAAAGGCTGACTCAGAAGGGCCAATAGCCCCTGTAGGAACGCGCGAGTTCGCGCCTACAGAGGGCTGGGGTCAGCGGGGTTTACAAGGTCAAGGTCAGGCGCTTGACCAAGGCACCTGGCAGCAGGTTGGAGGCAGTATTGCGCTGGCTGTAAGTGCTGGCCGACAGCAGCAACTCCCGATCAGCGGTCAGGGCTTCGAGCTGCGAACCGAGCAATTGATAGACGCTGTCATCAAAGCGCATGGTGCTGACCGGTGCCTTGATCTCGCCGTTTTCCACCCAGAAAGTGGCAAAGCGCGTCATGCCGGTCAGGCGTGCCGCCGGCAGGTCGGAGTAGTTCAGGTACCACAGGTTGCTGATGTACAGCCCTGTGCCCAACTGCTTGAGGATATCGGCCTGGGCCAGGCTGCCTGCCGCCACTTGCAAGGCGCTGGGTGACTCGTCGCTGCTGGCGCCGTTGGTGCTCAAGCCGTATTCGGCGGCGCTGCGAGAGTTGATCAACTGGCCCTCGGCCTTGCCTGCCTTGATCAGGGTTACGTCTCCACGCGGGTAGCCTTCGGTGGAAAACGCCTGGCTGAGGGAGCCACTGATCTGTTCGTTAACGGTCACCAATGGGCTCAACGACTGTTCACCGGCGTACAGGCGTTGCAGCGAGCTGCCCTTGCTGGCAATGGCCTGGGCCGAAAAGCCGCCCCACGTGATGATGCTGATGATTTCTTCCAGTGCTGCTGGCGCAAGGTAGGCGCGGTACTGGCCGGGCGCCAGGTTGTGCAGCGGGCGGCCGAGAAACGCCAGTTGCTCACGGGCCTGTTGGAAGCGTGCGACGAATTCGGCGCTATTCCAGGTGTGCCCGGCGTAGCTGGCCTTCACCGCTTCACCATTGGCGTGGAACAGGCTGAAGTCGAAGTTGAAGCTATTGGCCTGGTGCCAGCCGAACGCCCCTGATGAACTGGCGAAACCACGGCTGATAGGGCCGGCGGCGTAGAAACCGACCAGGTCCACGCCTTCGGCAGCCTGGCGGATGTCTTCCAGTACCTGGGCGAGTTCCGGCAGCGGTCGAACCTGTTCGTTATGGCTTTGCCAGGCGTTGTGGTTCAGCAACAGGTACGGGTCACGCGGCAGCAGCGGCAAGGTTTCGCGCAGCTGTTGCAGGCCATCGGCCAGGCGTTGGCGATCCACGTCTGGCTCGCCGGACAGGGTGATGCCCAGGTCTGCGTGGCGACCATCGTTGATCAGCTTGAGGTTCAGGCTGGCCTGTTGTACCTGGCCGGCCTGGCGCACCTGCGCGTGGTTGAAACGCACGAATTCGGACGATTCATCCGCATAGCCGAGGTGAAAGTGTTCCTTGTCGGTGACGGCCTGCTTGAGCCAGTCCACCAGTGCCTTGAAATGATTCATCAGGCATCGCCCCCAAATACGTCAACGTTGCTGAACACACAGGCCGGCGACGCATGGCCGACACGTATCACCTGGTTGGGCTCGCCTTTGCCGCAGTTCGGCGTGCCCAATACCTTGAAGGTGCTGGCATCGCCGACGGCGCTGAGGTTGCGCCAGAACTGCGCGGAAATCGCCCGGTAATTGGGGTTCTTCACCACACCCTTGAGCTCGCCGTTTTCAATCAACTGGCCCCATTCGCAGCCGAACTGGAACTTGTTGCGCGCATCGTCGATGGACCACGAGCGGTTAGTCGACATCAGGATGCCGTTTTCAATGCCACCCACCAGTTGCGCGAGGCTTTTATCGCCGGCCTCGATATTCAGGTTGGCCATGCGGTCGATGGGCGGGCGGTTCCAGCCGCAGGCGCGGCTGTTGGCAACGCCAGGCAAGTCGGCGCGAAATTGCGACAACGCACCGCCCAAGGGCTTGAGCAGCAGGCCATCGCGGATCAGGAATTGCTTGCTGGCGCGGGTGCCGTCGTCGTCATGACGGTAGCTGGCCAGTTGCTCAGGGATGTCTGGGTCGAAGGTCACGTTGAGCAACGGTGAACCGTATTGCAGGTGGCCGAAGTCGCTGGCCTTCACAAAACTGGTGCCGGCATAGTTGCGCTCATCACCGAGGATGCGGTCCAGCTCCAGCGGGTGGCCGATGGATTCGTGGATCTGCAGGATCATCTGGTCAGGCATCAACAGCAGGTCACGTTGGCCGTGGGGCGTATTCGGTGCGAGCAGCAATTGCAGGGCTTCGTCGGCCACCTTGCTGGCGGCGCCCACCAGGCCGAAGCGCTGGATCACACCGGCACTGCCTTGCTGGCCGAAGTTGGTGCCGCCCAGGGTGCGGGTCTGGCTATCGTTGCCGTCGAAGGCAGTGACGCTCAGGCCGGGGAAGACGAAACGCTGGGCCTGGCGCAACTGCGCGCCAGCACTGTTGAGGTAGATCTGTTCAACCCGGGTGGTGCCCAGGCTGACTTCCCAGGTTACCAGGCGTTCATCCTTGGGCACGGCGGCAGACTCATCGCCGAGCAATTGGTAGCAATCGCTCAGGGACGGGAAAGGCTGGTCGAGGTCGGGGGACAGGTAGTCGGCAACGTCACTGGAAACCGGCTGCTGGTGCAGGTCGAGCAGGGCGTGGGGCTGGATCAACCGGGCTTGCTGTTCGGCACGCTCGAGCGCGGCTTGCAGGCCGGCCAGGGACATATCGTTGGTCGCGGCATAGGCTTCCACGCCATTGAGACGCACGGTGAGCATGGCGCCTTCATCGTGACCCAGGTGTGGCGGCTCGGCGACGTTCTTGCGTACCGACAGGTACTGGCCGGATTCGCGTACGTAGCGCAGCGAGAAGAATTCAGCGCGGGTGCGCAGGGCACTGAAGTGCTTTTTGAGTGTGGCGTGGTGTTCGAACATGGGGCCTTCCTTGTGGGCGGCTCGGCGCGGGCAGGCAAACAGAGTAGGCCTGGGCTGGGAGCTGATCAAGGAAAGTGTAGAGGGGAGGTTTTGTAGTGTCTTTCAGGGCCTCTTCGGGAGCAAGCCCCCTCCCACATTTGATTGGATTTACACAGTCAAAGGTGGGAGGGGGCTTGCTCCCGATGAAGGCGCCGCGGTGTATCAGTTACTGCGCAGTAGGACCTACTTCACGCAACGGCTTGCCACGTACCGGCGCCTCGCCTGCCACGTAGTAGTCGGCGGTGCTGCGCGGCAGCGGCTGGCGGCCACGGATCTTGTCGGCGATTTTCTCGGCGATCATGATCGTCGGCGCGTTCAGGTTGCCGGTGGTGATGATCGGCATGATCGACGCATCGACCACTCGCAGGCCCTGCATGCCATGCACGCGGCCTTCGCCATCCACTACGGCCATCTCGTCGGTGCCCATCTTGCACGAGCAGGACGGGTGGAACGCGGTTTCGGCGTGCTCACGGATGAACTTGTCCAACTGCTCATCGGTTTGCACTTCAATACCCGGGCTGATTTCGCGGCCACGGTATTGGTCCAGTGCCGGCTGCTGCATGATTTCACGGGTCAGGCGGATGCCGTCGCGGAATTCCTGCCAGTCCTGCTCGGTGGCCATGTAGTTGAAGAGAATGCTCGGGTAGTCCCGTGGGTTCTTCGACTTCAGTTGCACGCGGCCACGGCTTGGCGAACGCATGGAGCCCATGTGTGCCTGGAAACCATGCTCTTTCACACCGTTGCTGCCGTTGTAGTTAATCGCTACCGGCAGGAAGTGATACTGGATGTTCGGCCATTCGAATTCCGGACGCGAGCGGATAAAGCCGCCGGCTTCGAACTGGTTGCTGGCGCCGATGCCAGTGCCGTTGAACAACCACTCGGCACCGATGGCCGGCTGGTTGTACCAAAGCAGCGACGGGTACAGCGACACCGGTTGGGTGCAGGCGTATTGCAGGTACAGCTCAAGGTGGTCCTGCAGGTTTTCGCCGACGCCTGGCAGGTCGTGGACCACCGGGATGTCGAGGCTTTCCAGCAGTTTGGCCGGGCCGACGCCGGAGCGTTGCAGCAGTTGCGGCGAAGCGATTGCGCCGCTGCACACCAATACTTCTTTGCGTGCACGGGCTTCAACGCGCTCTTCGGCGGCGCCGATCAGGTAACGCACGCCAACCGCACGCTTGCCTTCGAACAGCACTTTGTCGGTGAGGGCGTGGGTGACGATGGTCAGGGTCGAACGCTTTTTAGCCGTGTCCAGGTAACCGCGAGCGGTGCTGGCGCGACGGCCGTTTGGCGTGACGGTACGGTCCATCGGGCCGAAGCCTTCTTGCTGGTAACCGTTCAAGTCTTCGGTACGCGGGTAACCGGCTTGTACACCAGCTTCGACCATGGCGTGGAACAGCGGGTTGTTGCCCGCTTTCGGCGTGGTCACGCTGACCGGGCCGTCGCCACCGTGGTAGTCGTTAGGGCCGATGTCGCGGGTTTCGGCTTTACGGAAATACGGCAGGCAGTCGAGGTAGGTCCAGTTTTCCAGGCCTGGAAGTTTTGCCCAGTTGTCGTAGTCCATGGCGTTGCCACGGATGTAGCACATGCCGTTGATCAGCGAAGAACCACCCAGGCCCTTGCCGCGACCACATTCCATGCGGCGGCCGTCCATGTGTGGCTCTGGATCGGTTTCGTAGGCCCAGTTGTAGCGACGGCCTTGCAGCGGGAACGCCAGTGCGGCAGGCATCTGGGTACGGAAATCGAGACGGTAGTCAGGGCCGCCGGCTTCCAGCAGCAAAACGGTGACGCCTTCGTCTTCGGTCAGACGGGTCGCCAGGGTGTTACCGGCGGAGCCGGCACCCACAATGATGTAATCGTATTCTTGGGACATTGAATGCACCCTCTATGAAGTGTGGTCAGGTCGGGCCACATCGGGAGCAAGCCCCCTCCCACAATTTGAATTGTGAATACCTTCAAATGTGGGAGGGGGCTTGCCCCCGATGGCGGCCTCAAAGGCAACACAAAGCTCGGGATTTAGAACACCGAGGCGTAGTCGCCCAGCTCAACCTGTACCGATTTGATGCGGGTGAAGTTGTTCAGCGAGCTGATGCCGTTCTCACGGCCCACACCGGATTGCTTGTAGCCGCCGACCGGCATCTTGGCGTCGGACTCGCCCCAGGCGTTGATCCAGCAGATACCCGCTTCCAACTGATGAATCACGCGGTGAGCGCGGTTCAGGTCCTTGGTCACCAGACCAGCGGCCAGGCCGAAGTCGGTGTCGTTGGCGCGGCGGATCACTTCTTCTTCGGTTTCGTAGGTGAGGATGCTCATCACCGGGCCAAAGATTTCTTCACGCACGATGGTCATCTCATCGGTGCAGTCAGTGAATACGGTCGGGGCAACAAACGCGCCTTTGGCGAAGTCGCCATCGGTCAGACGGTCGCCGCCGCACAATACACGGGCGCCTTCTTCCTTACCTTTGGCGATGTAGCCGAGCACGCTTTCCATGTGGGCGAAGCTGACCAGCGGGCCGAAGTTGGTGTTTTCGTCCTGCGGGTCGCCGACACGGATGCGCGCAACGCGCTCAACGATCTTGGCTTCAAACGCAGCTTGCAGGTGCTTAGGCACGAACACACGGGTGCCGTTGGTGCAGACCTGGCCGGAGCTGTAGAAGTTGGCCATCATCGCGATGTCGGCGGCGCGATCCAGGTCGGCGTCTTCGAACACGATCAGCGGCGACTTGCCGCCCAGTTCCATGGTCACTTCCTTGAGCGACGAGCTCGAAGCGCTGGCCATGACTTTCTTGCCGGTGTCGGTACCGCCAGTGAACGAGACTTTCTCGATGCGCGGGTGCTCGGTCAGCCAGGTGCCGACTTCACGGCCGCTGCCGGTCAAGACGTTGAACACGCCTGCCGGAACGCCAGCTTCGGTGTAGATCTCGGCCAGTTTCAGGGTGGTCAGCGAGGTGACTTCGCTTGGCTTGAAGATCATCGCGTTACCCGCGGCCAGGGCCGGTGCGGATTTCCACAGGGCGATCTGGATCGGGTAGTTCCACGCGCCGATACCGGCGACCACGCCCAGCGGCTCACGGCGGGTGTAGACAAACGAGGTGTCGCGCAGTGGGATCTGCTCACCTTCGATGGCGGGCACCAGGCCGGCGTAGTATTCCAGCACGTCAGCGCCGGTGACGATGTCGACGTATTGGGTTTCGGAGAAGGCTTTGCCGGTGTCCAGGGTTTCCAGGGCGGCCAGTTCATCGTTGCGCTCGCGCAGGATGTCAACGGCGCGACGCAGGATGCGCGAACGCTCCATGGCGGTCATGGCGGCCCAGATTTTCTGGCCTTTTTCAGCGCTGACCACGGCACGCTCGACGTCTTCTTTCGTGGCGCGTTGCACTTGGGCGAGAACTTCACCGTTAGCCGGGTTGATGGCTTCAAAGGTGGCATCGCTGCCAGCGTCGCTGTAGCCGCCGTCAATGTAGAGTTTTTGCAGGTCGAAACGGGCCATAAAGTCCTCGCAAGTGCATAAGTGGTTGGCGTTACCCGCCGAACAGTGGGCCATGGGGTTGTGGCAACACTGAGCGGCAGACGTTCAGGGGTTGAGCGTTTGTAAGTGCTCTAACTCACCTGCTTGGCCAATTGGAAATCCATGTATTCGTAAGCGATCCGTTGCGCCTGCTCCGTGTCGAAAGCGTCTCCCGACAGGGCGCCGCGCAACCACAAACCGTCGATCAAAGCCGCCAGGCCGCGGGCTGCGCTGCGAGCCTCAGGCAACGGCATCGCACGGCGGAACTGGCAGCACAGGTTGGAATACAGGCGGTGATCGTTGATCCGCTGCAACCTGTGCAATGACGGGTGATGCATGCTGGTGGCCCAGAAGGCCAGCCAGGTTTTCATTGCCGGGCCGTTGACCTGGCTCGCGTCGAAGTTGCCTTCGATGATCACCTGAAGGTGCGCCCGTGGGCTGTCATCCTTCAAGGCACGCCTGCGTTCCTGGACGTTCTCGATCAGCACATTCATCAGGTAGCGCATCGTCGCTGCGATCAGACCGTTCTTGTCCTGAAAATAGTGACTGATGATGCCGTTCGAGACGCCTGCCAGACGCGCAATCAGCGCAATGCTGGCATCTCCCATCCCGACCTGATCGATCGCCGTTAGCGTGGCTTCGATCAACTGCTGGCGGCGTATGGGTTGCATACCGACCTTGGGCATGTAGCACCTCTCCTTAGGCCTGCCGATGGGCGACGAACGTCCGTCGGCTTGAGGGCCAGTCTATTTTGTTTTGATTGAACGTTCAATCAACAAAGAATAAGATCTGCGACAAATGGTCGCTGCCTACAGAAATTTCCTACCTGCTGGCCGCAACCGCTGACACCTGTAAAAACCCTTGAAACAGGCCAGATCAAGGCCTGCCCACCACGTTGGTGGGGCTCAGGAATTTTCGGGGAGTCTTTATAACACCCGTCCGTCGACTGCCGAAAAATCGATGTCCCGGGATAACCGCTGCCTTGTGTTTCTCTCTCGCACTGCCTGGAGCATCTGCGCCATGAGTTCTGCCTCTCTTATAAAGACCCCGCCGGAAAAGGTCCGGGTCAACGGTTGGGTGTTCTACACCTCCACCGCGCTGATTCTGTTGTTGACCGCCATCCTGATCATCGCCCCGCAGGAGGCCGGGCGCATGCTCGGCGTAGCACAGGCCTGGCTTTCCAAAAGCTTCGGCTGGTACTACATGGTGGTGATCGCCGCTTACCTGGTGTTTGTGGTCGGCCTGGCGTTTTCGTCCTACGGGAAATTGAAACTGGGTAGTAAAGACGACACCCCGGACTTCAGCTACGGCGCCTGGGCCGGCATGTTGTTCTCGTCGGGTATCGGTATTTCGCTGTTGTATTTCGGTGCGTCCGAGCCGTTGGACCACTACTTCAACCCGCCCGAAGGCGCTGCCGCCAGCAATGGTGCGGCCCGCCAGGCGCTGCAACTGACTTTCCTGCACTGGGGCCTGCACGGCTGGGCGATCTACGCGCTGGTCGGCCTGGCCGTGGCGTACTTCGCCTACCGTCACAACCAGCCGCTGGCCTTGCGTTCGGCGCTGTACCCACTGGTGGGTGAGCGTTGGGTGAAGGGCGCGGCCGGCCACGCAGTAGACGGTTTCGGTATGTTCGTGACCCTGCTGGGGCTGGTGACCAACCTGGGGATCGGCTCGATGCAGGTGTCGTCGGGGCTGGAAAACCTGTTCGGCATGGAACACAGCAACACCAACCTGCTGATCGTGATCATCGTGATGAGCACCGTGGCGACCATCGCTGCCGTATCGGGTGTGGAGAACGGCATTCGCCGTCTGTCCAACCTCAACATCGTATTGTTCAGTGGCTTGCTGATCTTCGTGCTGCTGTTCGGCCCCACCCTGCACCTGCTCAACGGTCTGGTGCAGAACACCGGTGATTACCTCAACGGCATCATCCTGAAAACCTTCGACCTCTATGTGTACGAAGGCGATGCCGACAAGACCGAACGCTGGATGGGCCTGTGGACCCTGTTCTATTGGGCCTGGTGGATTTCCTGGGCGCCATTCGTGGGCATGTTCATCGCACGTATTTCCCGTGGTCGTACCGTGCGTGAGCTGGTGGCTGGCGTATTGCTGATCCCGCTGGGCTTTACCCTGGCGTGGCTGTCGATCTTCGGTAACTCGGCGCTGGACCTGGTGTTGAACCACGGCGCCGTGGAGTTGGGCAAGACGGCGCTGGAACAACCGTCCATGGCCATCTATCAATTGCTTGAGCATTACCCTGCGTCGAAAGTCGTCATCGGCGTGTCGATCTTCGTGGGTTTTGTGCTGTTCCTGACACCGGCGGATTCCGGCGCGGTGATGATGGCCAACCTTTCCTGCAAAGGCGGCAACGTCGACGAAGATGCGCCGCACTGGTTGCGGATCTTCTGGTCGGTCGTGATCACCCTGGTGACCATCGGCCTGCTGTTTGCCGGTAACTTCGAAGCCATGCAAACCATGGTGGTGCTGGCAGGCCTGCCGTTCTCGGTGGTGCTGATCTTGTTTATGTTCGGTTTGCACAAGGCCATGCGTCAGGATGTGGCAATCGAACAGGAGCAGGCGCAGTTGGCCGAGCGTGGCCGCCGTGGTTTCAGCGAGCGCTTGACCGCCCTGGATCTGCAACCGAGCCAGGCCACCGTGCAGCGCTTTATGGACAAGCACGTAACGCCGGCGCTGGAAGAAGCCGCGGTTGCGTTGCGTGAGCAGGGCTTGGAAGTGCAGACCCTGCTGGGTAAATCCAAGCGCTGCATCGGCGTGCGTATCGAGATGGAGCAGGGCAATCCGTTTGTCTACGAGGTGAGCCTGGACGGTTACTCGGCGGCGCCGGCTGACTTGCCTGAAGAAGAACGCACCCGTTACTACCGTGCCGAGGTGTACCTGCACAATGGGCCGCAGGAGTATGACCTGATGGGCTTTACCCAGGAACAGATCACCCGGGATGTGCTCGATCAGTTTGAAAGCCATCGGCAGCTCCTTGGCCGTGTCTATAGCTGATAGTTGAAACCTGGTGGTGTCCTCACTGACACCACCTGCTCTCTGTTGAAATAGAGATCAAATGTGGGAGGGGGCTTGCTCCCGATAGCGGTGTGTCAGTCAGTACATCTGTTACTGATACACCGCTATCGGGAGCAAGCCCCCTCCCACATTGACCCAGTTCCTGCAGTTGTTTTGCAGTGTCTGTCAGCCCAGGTTCTTGCCTAAGAGGGCATGGTAGAGCTCACTGTCACCCAAGATCCCCACCACCTTGTTGTTGTCATGCAACACCAGCTTATTCCCCGTCTGGTAGCGAATCTGCAACGCATCGCGCATGCCGATGTTCGAGTCCACCAGCGTCGGCACGCGGCCCAACCCTTCCACCGCTTGCCCTGGCGCCCAGTTCTGCAAATTCATCACCACGCCATTCTGGCGTGCGCCCTGGATGGTGTTGCCTTCGGCCAGGTCCAGCCATGAGTCGCCGCCCGGATCAAGACACACCGAGCCATTCACCCGCGTGCAGTTATCCAGGGTGCGCATCAGGCTGCGCCCGCACAGTACGTTCAACGGGTTGGTGTGGGCGACGAAGGTGCGTACATAGTCGTCTGCCGGGTTCAGCACGATCTCTTCCGGCACGCTGTACTGGATGATCTTGCCGTCTTTCATGATTGCGATACGGCTGCCGAGCTTGAGTGCCTCGTCCAGGTCGTGGCTGACAAACACGATGGTCTTGCTCAGCTTGCGTTGCAGCTCCAGCAGTTCATCTTGCAAACCCTGGCGAATCAGCGGGTCGAGGGCCGAGAAGGGTTCGTCCATCAGCAGGATATCGGCGTCCATCGCCAGCGCACGGGCCAGGCCGACACGCTGCTGCATACCACCGGACAGCTCGTCGGGCTTCTTGTTGCGCCATTGGCTCAGGCCCACCAGTTCGAGCTTTTCATCCACCAGGGTGCGCCGTTCTTTCTCCGGGCGGCCCTGCATTTCCAGGCCGAAGCTGATGTTTTCGCGCACTGTCAACCAAGGCATCAAGGCAAACTTCTGGAACACCATGGCGATGCGTTTGGTTCGCATCATTTTCAGCTCGGCCGGGGTGCAGGAGGCGATGTCGATCTGGCGACCTTCATGCTCCACAAACAGCTGGCCACGGCTCACGGTGTTGAGACCGTTGATGCAGCGCAGCAGGCTCGACTTGCCGGAGCCCGACAGGCCCATCAGCACGCAGATCTCGCCTTTCTCGATATCCAGGCTGGCGTTTTCGACGCCGACAATCTGCCCGGTTTTTTTCAGGATCTCGTTACGGCTCATGCCCTGGTCCAGCAGCTTGAGCGCTTCGCGTGGGTCTTTGGAGAAGATCACGTCGACTTTGTCGAATCGGATAATGCTCATGCATCACCCCCTACTTTAGCGTCGGGTTGTTTGCAGATACGGTCGAGCATGATGGCGAGCAACACGATGGCCAGGCCTGCTTCAAAGCCCAGGGCAATGTCGGCCGTGTTGAGTGCGTTGACCACCGGCTTGCCGAGGCCGTCGGCACCCACCAGGGCGGCGATCACCACCATCGACAACGACAGCATGATGCATTGGGTAATGCCGGCGGCGATGCTCGGCATGGCGTGGGGCAGTTCAATGCGCGAAAGCAACTGACGGCGCGAGCAGCCAAAGGCCTTGCCGGCGTCCATCAACTCTTGCGGCACATCGCGGATACCCAGGTAGGTCAGGCGGATAGGCGCGGCAATCGCGAACACCACCGTGGAAATCAGCCCAGGCACCACACCCAGCCCGAAGAGGGTCAGGGTAGGGATGAGGTAGACGAAGGTCGGTACGGTCTGCATCAGATCGAGCACCGGCCGCATCATGGTGTAGAACAGCGGTTTGTGCGCGGCAACAATGCCCAGCGGCACACCGATGACCACGCAGACCAGGGTGGCAAACAGCACCTGTGCGAGGGTCTCCATGGTTTCCTGCCAGTACCCCAGGTTGAGGATCAGCAGAAAGGAGGCAATGACAAATACCGTCAGGCCCCACTTGCGTTGAATGAAGTGAGCCAGCAGCGCAATCAGACCGATCAATGCCAGCGGATTGAACCAGGTCAGCGCAAACGTCACGCCGTGGATCATCGTTTCCAGGGTCGATGCGATTGCGTCGAAATAGTTGGCACCGTGTTGGGTCAACCAGTCGACGAAGGCAGCGATGTACTGGCCTAGTGGGATTTTCTGTTCAGTCAGCATGGTAGTGAATGTCCACATGCGAAGGGAAAACATCCCGGGCCAGCGCACCGGCCCGGGGTCAGCGGGTGCTATTTGGCGAGGTAAGCTTTAACGGCATCGAGCCCTGGTTTGCCATCAACGGTGGTGACACCGGCGAGCCAGGTGTCGAGCACTTGCGGGTTCTTCTGCAGCCAGGCCTTGGCGGCGGCGTCGGGCTTCATCTTGTCGTCCAGGACGTTACCCATCAGGGTGCTTTCCATGTTCAGGGTGAACACCAGGTTTTTCAGCAACTGGCCGACGTTGCTGCATTCCTGGGTATAGCCTTTGCGGGTGTTGGTATAGATGGTGGCCTGGCCGTAGTTGGGGCCGAACGAGTCGTCACCGCCGGTCAGGTACTTCATCTTGAAGCGGGTGTTCATCGGGTGCGGTTCCCAGCCGAGGAACACGATGGCCTGGCCGCGCTTGGTGGCGCGTTCAACCTGGGAAAGCATCCCGGCTTCGCTGGATTCCACCACCTTGAAGCCAGCGTCTTTCAAGCCGAACTGGTTCTTGTCGATCACGGTCTGGATGGTGCGGTTGCCGTCGTTACCCGGCTCGATACCGTAGATCTTGCCGCCCAGCTCATCCTTGAATTTGGCGATATCGGCGAAGTCTTTCAGGCCCTTGTCATACAGCGCCTCGGGTACGGCCAGGGTGTACTTGGCGTTCTCCAGGTTGGCGCGCACGGTTTCCACGGTGCCGGCATCACGGTACTGCTTGATGTCGTTTTCCATGGTCGGCATCCAGTTGCCGAGGAAGATGTCCATGTTCTTGCCGTCGGCCAGGGACTTGTAAGTCACAGGTACCGAAATCATCGTGGTGCGCGGCTTGTAGCCCAGGCCCTTGAGGATTTCGCTGGTGGTCGCGGTGGTGACGGTGATGTCGGTCCAGCCGACATCGGAGAAGTTGACGGTCTTGCACTGTTCCGGTTCTGCAGCGTGTGCCACAACTGGCAGACTCAGCATGGCGGCCAACAACAACGAGGGTGAACCTTTCATCGGGGTAGACTCCTGTGTCTTTTTCTGGCGGCGTTCGCCGCGCTTTATAAGTGTTGCGGTTGGAGCGTGCGGTGAAGCTCTGGCACGGTGCCTTGCAAACGAGTCGAGACTGATCATGTACCAGTGAAAATCTGACGCCTACAGGGGGCGTCGTATCCAGTACAGGGATGGTCGTATCCAGTGTCGGTGACGTCGCTTACAGATTTTTTCCACGACAAAACTGCAGTTTTAATCGATCTGCACCGCAAAAAACGGCCAAAACGCCTGCTCGCTCAGGGGCGACGCTGGTGAGCATGAGTACGTCGGTGTGAGACGCCGTGAGCGACAACAAAAGCCTGATGATGCCGCCATCTGGGCGATCTGAGCGTAGCAGCTTGTTGATGCCTGGCCTGTGCTCAATGAGGAGTTTCACGGCAATGGCTATCAGTGTTTTCGACCTGTTCAAGATCGGCATCGGGCCTTCGAGTTCTCACACCGTCGGCCCCATGCGCGCCGCGGCGTTGTTCGTCCAGGCGTTGCGTGAACGTGACGTGTTGGAACAGGTGCGGCGTGTCGAAGTTCAGCTCTACGGCTCGCTGTCGGCCACCGGCATCGGCCATGGCAGCGACACCGCGACCATCATGGGCCTGATGGGCGAGTGGCCGGACGCAATCGACCCGTCGCAAATCGGCGTGCGCATTCACACCCTGCGTGAAACCGACACCTTGTTGCTCGACGGCCGCCTGCCGGTGCCTTTCGTATGGGCGCGGGACATGCGCCTGCTCGACGAAAACCTGCCGTTCCACCCCAATGCCATGACCCTGGTGGTGTGGGGCGATGACGGCGAACTGCACCGTGACACCTACTATTCGGTTGGCGGCGGCTTTGTAGTGGATGAGGCCCAGGCCCGAAGCGGTGTGGCCGATAGGGACCGCACCGAACTGCCTTACGATTTCTCCAGTGCGGCGCAGCTGTTGCAGTTGTGCAACACCCACAACCTGCGCGTCGCCGAGCTGATGCTGGCGAATGAAAAGACCTGGCGCACCGAAGATGAAATCCGCAGTGGCTTGATGAAGCTCTGGCGTGCCATGCAGGACTGTGTGGAGCAGGGCTTAAAGCACGAAGGCATCCTGCCCGGTGGCCTCAATGTGCGCCGCCGCGCCGCCAGGTTGCACCGCAGCTTGCAGGAGCTGGGCAAGCCCAATGTAATCGGTTCGACCTTGAGCGCCATGGAGTGGGTCAACCTGTTCGCCCTGGCGGTCAACGAAGAAAACGCCGCCGGTGGGCGCATGGTGACGGCGCCCACCAACGGCGCAGCGGGGATCATCCCGGCGGTACTGCACTACTTCATGAAGTTCAGTGAGGAAGTCACCGAAGCCAACGTGGTCGACTACCTGCTTGGTGCGGCGGCGGTGGGGATTCTGTGCAAAAAGAACGCCTCAATCTCCGGTGCCGAAGTCGGCTGCCAGGGCGAAGTCGGTTCAGCCTGCGCCATGGCCGCGGCCGGCTTGGCGGAGATTCTCGGCGCCACGCCGGAGCAGGTGTGCAACGCCGCCGAAATTGGCCTGGAACACAACCTCGGCCTGACCTGCGACCCGGTCGGCGGGCTGGTGCAGGTGCCGTGCATCGAGCGCAATGCGATTGCGGCGGTGAAGGCGATCAACGCGGCGCAAATGGCCCTGCGTGGCGACGGCCAGCACTTTATCTCCCTGGACCGAGTGATCCGTACCATGCGTGACACCGGGGCGGATATGCATGACAAGTACAAAGAGACGTCGCGGGGTGGGTTGGCGGTGAGTGCGGTGGAGTGCTGAGACCGAGTCGCCTGTATCGGGAGCAAGCCCCCTCCCACATTTTGAATTGTGAATACCTTCAAATGTGGGAGGGGGCTTGCTCCCGATAGCGGCAGTTCAAACAATACTGCTCATAAAGTGAGCACCTGGATCCCAATGCGCCACCTTTTAGCGCGTCGCAAACAGATAAGTAGCTCCCAAACGATTTCTCCTCCAATACTCGCCCATCGTGCGTTGGGTGACAGACTTTTCCCGCGCCCGCAAAGCGCCTTCCCACAAGTGCTACCGATTTGCTCACGCTGCTTGAGCAGGACGGTTCCTACGCTTTTTTCGGCCATATCCCGCACTTCCCGCACGGGCTTATATAGACGCATCAACAGGTCGTTTTCAGGAGTTATTGAATGGCCATTCAATTTTAGGCATGGCATTTGCTCTATCAATTCAAAGCCTCTCCTTTCCAGGGCGAGCGCAATAACAAGAGCCTCGCCTGAGGCCATCACCCGCTTTGTGTGAGGAGATACCGCGATGACGTCGTTCAACTCCGGGGCCCAACCCCAGAACCGTGCGCCTCAATCCATCGGCTTTCTGCTGCTGGACAATTTCACGCTGATTTCCCTGGCTTCGGCAGTGGAACCGCTGCGCATGGCCAACCAGTTGTCCGGCCGCGAGCTGTATCGCTGGACCACCCTGAGTGTCGACGGCAACCAGGTATGGGCCAGCGACGGTCTGCAAATCACTCCCGATGCTTCCATGCACAAAGCCCCGGCCCTGGACACCGTTATCGTGTGCGGCGGTGTGGGGATCCAACGCACGGTCACCCGTGAACATGTGTCGTGGCTGCAAGGCCAGGCGCGCCAGTCTCGGCGCCTGGGCGCGGTATGTACCGGCAGTTGGGCCTTGGCCTGCGCGGGTTTACTCGACGGTTTTGATTGCAGTGTGCACTGGGAATGCCTGGCGTCGATGCAGGAAGCCTTCCCGCGCGTGTCCATGAGCACGCGCCTGTTCACCCTCGACCGCAACCGCTTCACCAGTTCCGGCGGCACCGCGCCGCTGGACATGATGCTGCACCTGATCAGCCGTGACCACGGTCGTGAATTGTCGGCAGCGATCTCCGAGATGTTCGTGTACGAACGCATCCGCAATGAACAGGATCACCAGCGCGTACCGCTCAAGCACATGCTCGGCACCAACCAGCCGAAGCTGCAGGAAATCGTCGCGCTGATGGAGGCCAACCTGGAAGAGCCGATCGACCTGGATGAGCTGGCGGTGTACGTCGCCGTATCGCGCCGGCAGTTGGAGCGGCTGTTCCAGAAATACCTGCACTGCTCGCCATCGCGCTACTACCTCAAGCTGCGCCTGATCCGTGCCCGGCAACTGCTCAAGCAAACACCCATGTCGATCATCGAAGTGGCGTCGGTGTGCGGGTTTGTCTCTACGCCGCACTTCTCCAAGTGCTACCGCGAATACTTCGGCATACCGCCGCGCGATGAGCGCGTAGGTTCCAATACCACCCAGCAAGTGGCGATGATGCCGATTCCGCAGGCATTGGTGTTGTCACCGTTGTCGGGGCCGATGTCGGCGTTGAGCCAGGCGCGCAATGAGTCGACTTTCGCGAGCGTACGGCTTTAGATCGAGTTGACTGCATCGGGAGCAAGCCCCCTCCCACATTTTGAATTGTGAACACCTTCAAATGTGGGAGGGGGCTTGCTCCCGATAGCGATCTATCAGGCACCAGAGTTCTGCTTGAACTGCACCAAAGCCGGCAACAACTGCTTATCAATAGCCTGGCGCACAGCCGGCAGAATCGTCGCCTTGCCGGTGTACATCTGCTCCACCATGCCCTTGAGCGCTTTGGCCCGGGCCGGGCTCAAGCCGCGCACTGCACACTCACACGCCTGCTCGGCGGTGGCACCGCTGGACACTTCAAAACCCAGTGAGCGCAGTTGGCTCAGCAGGTCATCCTGGTCAATCAAATCCGCGTGCATCATGACGTTCATCCTGGTGTAGGGAGCGGGGACTGACCTGGATTCTGGTAGGCCCCTGGCCGGTCGGCAAGGGCAGAATCGATGGATGGCTCGGATGGCTATGAACAGGTCGTTTTCGGGTCACTGATCGCTAGAAGGAATAGGCACACTCACTCCCAGGCACGCAGCTTGAAGGTTTGGTCACCCTCGGGATGCACAGCTCACACAAGGCACTCTGCCCCGATTCAGTCACGGCTGGATCGGGGCTTTTTTTGCCGACTATTTTTTGCCTGGTAATCCAATCACTCGGCCGAGCAGGGCGGGGCGCGGCAGGTCGGCTTGCGCACTGCTTATGGTCGCGAGCCTTGCAAGCGTTGCCTCGGTAAAAGGCGCTGAGTGCGGCCCAGCCAGGTCAACGTGCAGCAGCATCTGTTCGTTGCCGGCCAGTGCTTTCTCATCGCCCACTAAATGCAGGCTGTGGTAGAGGTGCAGGCGCTTGGCGTCGTGGGCGATCAGTTGGGTTTGCACCTCAACGTCGGCGCCGCGTTTCACTTCATGCAGGTAGTTCAGGTGCAGTTCCAGGGTGAACAGCGAATGACCGCTGGCTTCACGGTTGTCGCTGTCCAGGCCGAGGGTGTCCATCAGCGCATCGGTGGCGTAGCTGAAGATCAGCAGGTAGAACGCGTCGCGCAGGTGGCCGTTGTAGTCCACCCAGTCTGGAAGGACTTGGGTGGTGTAGGTGGTCAATGCAGGCATTATCGGGTTCCTGTTATTCGGCGAAGGTCATGCCGTGCTTGGCCTTGGTGGTTTTTACCGCCTCCAGCACCGCCAGCAGGCAATCATCACGATAGCGCTCCAGTGCCGAAATGCTGTGTTTACCCAACTGCTCGCGGGTGCCATCGACCACATCGTCAATCAATTTGTCGGTCAGTTCAGGCGCTGGTAGATACGTCCACGGCAACTGCAACGCCGGCCCGAACTGCGCCATGAAGTGCCGCATACCGGCATCGCCGCCCGCCAGGGTGTAGGTGAGGAAGGTGCCCATGAACGACCAGCGCAAGCCGGCGCCAAAGCGAATGGCATCATCGATTTCGCCGGTGGTCGCCACGCCGTCATTGACCAGGTGCAGCGCCTCGCGCCAGAGCGCTTCGAGCAAGCGATCAGCGATAAACCCAGGCACTTCCTTGCGCACATGCAGTGGGCGCATGCCGAGGGATTCATACACCTTGATGGCCGCCTGGACCGCTTCCGGCGCTGTGTTCCTGCCGCCGACCACTTCCACCAGTGGCAAGAGGTAAACCGGGTTGAACGGGTGGCCGACCACGCAGCGTTCCGGGTGGGTGGAGCCCTCGTAGAACTCACTCGGCAATAGCCCGGATGTGCTCGAACCGATCAACGCATTCGGCTTGGCCGCCGCGCTGATCGTGCTGTGCAATTGCAGTTTCAGCTCCAGGCGTTCCGGGGCGCTTTCCTGGACGAAGTCGGCATCCTTCACACAGTCTTCGATGGTGCTGACAAAGCGCAGGCGGTCTTGTGATGCGCCGGGTGCGAGGCCCTGTTTTTCCAGGGCGCCCCAGGCATTGGCGACGCGTTTGCGCAGCGCCGCTTCGGCACCGGGCGCTGGGTCCCAGGCCACTACATCCAGGCCGTGGGCGAGGGCACGGGACACCCAGCCGCTGCCGATAACACCGCTGCCCAGAGCGGCGAAGGTTTTGATTTCAGTGATAAAGCGCATGTCGACATTCCTGAATAATGTGAAAAACCCATGTGGGAGGGGGCAAGCCCCCTCCCACATTTTTTTAGCCGCGCTTGGTCAGGCCCATCTTCACGCGCCCCTCGGCCGGGGTCATGACCCGAGCACCCAGGCGGCTGAGGATTTCACCGGCGCGTTCCACCAGTTGGCCGTTGGTGGCGAGCACGCCTTTGTCCAGCCACAGATTGTCTTCCAGGCCAACCCGTACGTTGCCGCCCAGCAGCACCGCTTGCGCGGCCATCGGCATTTGCATGCGGCCGATCCCGAAGCCGGCCCACACCGCGCCAGCGGGCAGGTTGTCGACCATGGCTTTCATGGTGGTGGTGTCGGCCGGAGCGCCCCATGGAATACCCAGGCACAGTTGGAACAGCGGGTTATCGAGCAGCCCTTCCTTGATCATCTGCTTGGCAAACCACAAGTGGCCGGTGTCGAAAATTTCCAGCTCGGCCTTTACCCCCAGCTCTTGAATACGCTTGGCGCCGGCACGCAGCTGTGCCGGGGTGGACACGTAAATGGTGTCGCCGTCACCGAAGTTCAGCGTGCCGCAGTCCAGGGTGCAGATTTCCGGCAGCAGTTCTTCCACATGAGCCAGGCGGGTCAGCGGGCCGACCAGATCGGTGTTGGGACCGAACTCCATGGGGTTTTCGCCGCCGCCGATCTCCAGGTCGCCGCCCATGCCGGCGGTGAGGTTGACGATGATGTCGATGTCGGCCTCACGGATGCGCTCCATCACTTCGCGGTACAGCGCCACGTCACGGCTGAACTTGCCGGTGTGCGGGTCGCGTACATGGCAGTGCACCACGGTGGCGCCGGCCTTGGCGGCTTCTACGGCGGCGGCGGCGATTTGTCTGGGGGTGACCGGCACGTGCGGGCTTCTGGCGGTCGTGTCGCCAGCACCGGTGAGTGCGCAGGTGATGATGACGTCATGGTTCATGAGGCGGTTCCTTACAGGCGTGATTTCAAGGGCGTGGCGATGCCGTTCGCGGTCGAGTGACCGCGAAACGGTGATTGAAATGGGTTTACTGACTGGTTAATTGCAGGTTGGTCGCTGCCGGTTTGCCGTCGAAGGTGGTCACGCCTTCCAGCCAGCGCGCCTGGTCTTGGGGGTGATCCTTGAGCCACTGCCTGGCGGACTCGATGGCGTCCTTGTGATCCAGCAACGGCTGCATCATCCGGCTCTCGTCGGCGGCGGTGAAGGTCAGGTTGGTCAGCAGTTTGTGTACGTTGGGGCACTGCTCGGCGTAGGTCGGCGCGGTCACGGTCCACACGGTGGCCATGCCTTCGTTCGGGCCCAGGGCGCCATCGCTACCGGTGAGGTAAGTCATCGCCACGTTGACGTTCATCGGGTGTGGTGCCCAGCCGAAGAACACTACAGCCTCCTTACGGCGCACGGCGCGGTCCACGGCGGCGAGCATCCCGGCTTCGCTGGACTCCACCAGCTGGAACTTGCCCAGGCCGAACTGGTTCTTGGCGATCATTGCCTTGATCTGGGTATTGGCACCTGAGCCCGGCTCGATGCCGTAGATCTTGCCGCCCAGTTCTTTCTCGAACTTGGCGATGTCGGCGAAGGTTTTCAGGCCCTTGTCCGCCAGGTAGGTGGGTACTGCCAAGGTGGCGCGGGCATCTTCCAGGCTGGGTTTGTCGAGGACTTTGACTTGCTTGGCGTCCACGAACGGCGTGATGGTCTGGGTCATCAGCGGGTTCCAGTAGCCGAGGAACAGGTCCAGGCGCTGGTCGCGGATACCGGCAAAGATGATTTGCTGGGACGCGCTGGTTTGTTTGGTCTTGTAGCCGAGGCCGTCGAGCAGCACTTGAGTCATGGCGCTGGTGGCGATGACGTCGGTCCAGTTCACCACGCCCATGCGCACGTTCTGGCAAGAAGCGGCGTCCGCTGCCATTACGGTGTTACTCAAGATGGCACTGGCGCTGAGTGCAAGCACGCAGCGGCTGATCAGTCGGTTCATGGTGGATCCCTCGGCAGGTCGTTATTGTGGTGTCCGACGTCTTTGTGCGCCGTGAGATCAAGTTACGCAGCTTGAGGGCCGACAACGCGCACGGCGGCGACCCACTCTTGCACTGCAGCGACCTGTGCCCTTGAATGGCCGGTTGAACTGGCGTATCACAGTGACCACGCTGCCCGTCCTACGAGAGCGCCACCATGTCCCAGGATTTCTACTTCTTGCTGATGCCAGGTTTTTCGGCCATCGGCTTTATCTCCGCATTGGAGCCGTTGCGGGTGGCTAACCGCTTTCGTGGCGAGTTGTATCGTTGGCATATATTGAGCGCCGATGGCGGTGCAGTGCTGGCGAGCAACGGCATGTCGGTCAACGCCGACGCCGCGCTGGAGCCGCTGAAAAAAGGTGCGACGTTGTTGGTGGTGGCCGGCTTCGAACCGTTGCAGTTCGTCACTCCTGTGCTGGAACACTGGCTGCGTCGTCTCGACCATGATGGCGTAATCCTCGGCGCCATCGACACCGGTGCCTGCGTGCTGGCTGAAGCTGGCCTGCTCGACGGCCACCGCTTGACCCTGCACTGGGAAGCCATCGACGCCTTCAAGGAATCCTATCCACACCTGAGCGTGACCCAGGAACTCTTCGAAATCGACCGCCGCCGCATCACCTGTGCCGGCGGCACCGCTTCCATCGACCTGATGCTTGACCTGATCGCCCAGGCCCACGGCCCCGAGCTGGCGATTCAGGTCTCGGAGCAATTCGTACTCGGCCGCATCCGCCCACGCAAAGACCACCAGCGCATGCAGATCGCCACGCGCTATGGCATCAACAACAAGAAACTGGTGCAAGTGATCGGCGAAATGGAGCAACACACCGAACCGCCGCTGAGCACCTTGGCATTGGCCGATGCGATCAAGGTAACGCGGCGCCAACTGGAGCGGCTGTTTCGCCTGCATTTGAACGACACACCGAGCAACTTCTACCTCGGCCTGCGCCTGGAGAAAGCCCGGAAACTGCTGCGCCAGAGCGACATGAGTGTGCTGGAGGTGAGCATTGCGTGTGGGTTTGAGTCGCCGTCGTACTTCACTAGGAGTTATCGGGCGAGGTTTGCCAAGTGCCCGAGGGAGGATCGGCGACGGGAGGTGGTTTGACGGACAATTATAGTCAATTATACTCTCTACTATAATTTATAGTCCTTTCCATAATTGAGTATAAAACCATGTCCAAGCACAGCGGCTTTGTGTTTCGCCGCCCCACCCTGGCAAGCAGTATTGCCGATGGCCTGGTGGGGGCCGGTATTCAGGATTTCACCTCCGGCCTGTTTCTCGCGGCGCCCCGTCGCACGGGCAAAAGCACTTTTCTGCGCGAAGACCTGATACCGGAATGTCAGCTCCGGGGCTGGCTGGCGGTGTATGTCGACCTGTGGGCCGACAAGGAAAAAGACCCCGCCGAGCTGATCGCGAGTGCCATTGCGGGGGCGTTGGTGCCGTTTGAAAAGGGCATTCGCAAACTGGCCAAGAACATTGGCATCGAGAAACTAAGCTTTCTGCGTACGCTTTCCTGGGACTTTACCAAGCCACAATTGCCTGTCGGTGCGACGCTGACCCAAGCGTTGGAATTGCTCCACAGGGCTGCAGAAAAACCCGTTGTGCTGGTGATTGACGAAGCACAGCACGCATTAACCACCGAGTCAGGTATCAATGCGATGTTCGCGTTGAAGGCTGCCCGGGATCAGCTCAACCAAGGCCGTGACGAGGAGGGCAGCGGTTTGCGCCTGGTGTTTACCGGATCCAATCGCGACAAACTCGCGCATTTGGTATTGGGTAAAAGCCAGCCATTCTTCGGTTCCAGCATCACGCCGTTTCCGCTGCTGGGCAAAGAGTTCACCCAGGCCTACACCGTGCACCTCAACGCGCACCTGGCCAAGAACAACCAATTCAACGCGGCTGATATTGATGAGGCGTTCGAGCTGGTAGGTCGGCGTCCCGAGATGTTGCGCACGATCATCGGTGAAGTGGCGCTGGAGCTGGGGGAGGCAAGCAACCTGGGCCAACTGTTGCACAGTCGCGCAGAACTGCTGCGCGCCGGGGTGTGGACCGAATTCGAAAGCGCCTGGAACGCCCTGACCATCCCGCAGCGCGCCGTGCTGGAGGTGATGGTGGAGCGTTCTCAAAACAACGAACCCTTCGCGCCATTCACCGACAGCACCCTCACGGCTGTCAGCAAGGCGCTGGAAGAGATGGGCAGCGATGTGGTGCCGGGTACCCAGACCATCCAGGCCTGCATCGATGCCCTGCGCGACAAGGAACTGGTGTGGAAGTCGAGCCGAGGCGGCTATGCCCTGGAGGACAAAACCTTCGGCGACTGGCTGCAACACAAGAGCCGTACACCGCGCTAAAAGGCCGGCTCCTACAGAGAGCAGGTGTGGCTTATTTCTTTACCAGGGCCGAGCACGCCGCCTTGTAGGCCTCATGCTGATACTTGTTCAGCGTCGCCGGCAGTTCAAAGTTGTGCTTCTTGTTCTGCGCATTGATGGTCTGCGGCGACAGTAGCGTCACTTCAACCCCCTCCAGTAGTTGAAACACCCCTTCAATCTTGAACGTCGTCGGGCCACCGGCGAATTCACCTTTCTTGCTGCGCCTCTTGATGGCGATACGTTCAATGGCGTTGTCCTGCACGAACGCCTTTACCTGGGCGGCGAAGGCTTTGACGTTGGCGGCCTCATCGTCGTCATCGAGGGCGATTTTCTTGGTGGCCAGGGCGATGTGAGTCAGCGCCTGGTTGTCCAGGGCAGCGAGGGCGAAGATGGCTTCGCTGCCTTTGATTTCGATGCCGCAGATTGTCATGAGTAGCCTTGGTCAAAAGAGAGAGTGGAGGGGATTGTCGCTTATTCCTGACCAATCGACTCCAAAAACTCCGACCGCTCATCACTCATCCGCGCCAGGCAATCGTTCTGCGCAATCGCATAGTCCTTGCTGCCGTTCACCGCCGGGAAGGTGTCCACTGCGCAATCAGCGTCACGCAGTTTTTCCCACTTCTGCTGGGCGTCCTTCAGACGAGCGGTAATGTCGGCCAGCTTGGTCTTGTCGCTGCCATAGGTCGAACCCATGCGCTCCAGCAGGCCTTGGTAGTTATCCTTGAGCAATTGCTCGGCGGTGGTTTTGTTGTAGGTGGCGCAAGCCAGGGTCTGTTTGTCGTTTTCGATGCCATCGCACGGCGTGCTGTCGGTGTCTTCGGCCGCGTGGGCGGTGGTTGCGATGAGTGCCAAAGCCAGGAAAATCGATTTCATTGCGCCGTCTCATATCAGGTGATGCGGAATTCTGGCTCAAGCGTAAGACAAAGAACAGCCGCCCGTCAGACCTGTCTTGGCAGCCTTTGTCGCGGATTGACGCTTTCGGCAATTCCCCTGTCGTTTTTGCACCCGGCTCCGTCGGTCCCTGGGCATATGCTGGCCCCAAAGCGCCGGCACACGATTCGGCGCATGAATCGCCAATAAGGGGACGCCTGATGAGCCCAGCCGAACTGCACGCCGACAGCATCGTTATCGACGGGCTGATCATTGCCAAGTGGAATCGCGACCTGTTCGAAGACATGCGCAAAGGCGGCCTCACTGCTGCCAACTGCACCGTGTCGGTGTGGGAAGGGTTCCAGGCCACCATTAACAATATCGTGGCCAGCCAGACCCTGATCCGTGAGAACAGCGACCTGGTAATCCCGGTGAAAACCACCGCGGATATCCGCAAAGCCAAAGAGCAAGGCAAGACCGGCATCATCTTCGGCTTCCAGAATGCCCATGCCTTTGAAGACCAACTCGGCTATGTGGAGATCTTCAAGCAGCTCGGCGTGGGTGTGGTGCAGATGTGCTACAACACCCAGAATCTGGTGGGCACCGGTTGCTATGAACGCGATGGCGGCCTGTCGGGTTTCGGTCGCGAGATTGTCGGTGAGATGAACCGCGTGGGCATCATGTGCGACCTGTCGCACGTCGGCTCCAAAACCTCCGAAGAGGTGATCCTCGAATCGAAAAAACCGGTGTGCTACTCCCACTGCCTGCCCTCGGGCCTTAAAGAACACCCGCGCAACAAGTCCGATGAAGAACTCAAGTTCATCGCCGACCACGGCGGTTTTGTCGGCGTGACCATGTTCGCGCCGTTCCTGGCCAAGGGCATCGACTCGACCATCGACGACTACGCCGAAGCCATCGAATACACCATGAACATCGTCGGCGAAGACGCCATCGGCATTGGCACCGACTTCACCCAGGGGCACGGCCAGGATTTCTTCGAAATGCTCACCCATGACAAGGGCTACGCCCGGCGCCTGACCAGCTTCGGCAAGATCATCAACCCCCTGGGCATCCGCACCGTGGGCGAGTTCCCCAACCTCACCGAGACATTGCTCAAGCGCGGCCACAGCGAGCGCGTGGTGCGCAAGATCATGGGCGAGAACTGGGTCAACGTCTTGAAGGACGTTTGGGGCGAATAAGCCAAGCACCCTCGGGCAACACCACAACGAATTTTTCTGGAGTTAAGTTTCCATGGCCAAGATCGCCCCGCAATTGCCTATCGAAGTCGACAGCGAAACCGGTGTCTGGACGTCCGACGCCCTGCCGATGCTGTACGTACCGCGGCATTTCTTCGTCAATAACCACATGGGCATTGAAGAAGTACTGGGCGCCGACGCCTATGCCGAAATCCTCTACAAAGCCGGCTACAAATCCGCCTGGCATTGGTGTGAAAAAGAAGCCGAATGCCACGGCCTGGAAGGCGTCGCGGTGTTCGAGCACTACATGAAACGCCTGTCGCAACGCGGCTGGGGCCTGTTCAAGATCCAGGACATCGACCTCGACAAAGGCACCGCCAGCGTCAAGCTCGAACACTCGGCCTTCGTCTACGTGTACGGCAAGGTCGGGCGCAAGGTCGACTACATGTTCACCGGCTGGTTTGCCGGCGCCATGGACCAGATTCTGCAAGCGCGCGGCAGCCAGATTCGCACCGTCGCCGAGCAAGTCTACGGCGGCTCCGAAGAGGGCCACGACGACGGCCTGTTCACCGTCAAGCCGTTGTAAGTCGAGGAACCCAGTCATGGCTTTCGAAGCAATGTTCGCGCCGATCCAGATCGGCAAACTGACCATCCGCAACCGCGTGCTCAGTACCGCCCACGCCGAGGTGTATGCCACCGACGGCGGCATGACCACCGACCGCTATGTGAAGTACTACGAAGAGAAAGCCAAGGGCGGCATCGGCCTGGCGATCTGCGGCGGCTCCTCGGTGGTGGCCATCGACAGCCCCCAGGAGTGGTGGAGCTCAGTGAACCTGTCCACCGATCGCATCATCCCGCACTTCCAGAACCTGGCCGACGCCATGCACAAGCATGGCGCCAAGATCATGATCCAGATTACCCACATGGGTCGGCGCTCGCGCTGGGACGGCTTCAACTGGCCGACGCTGATGTCGCCGTCCGGCGTACGTGAGCCCGTGCACCGCGCCACCTGCAAGACCATCGAGCCGGAAGAAATCTGGCGCGTGATCGGCAATTACGCCCAGGCTGCGCGTCGGGCCAAAGCCGGTGGCCTGGACGGTGTGGAACTGTCCGCGGTGCACCAGCACATGATCGACCAGTTCTGGAGCCCACGGGTCAACAAGCGTACCGACGAATGGGGCGGCACCTTCGAAGGCCGCATGAAGTTCGGCCTGGAAGTGCTCAAAGCCGTGCGCGCCGAGGTCGGTGATGACTTCTGCGTGGGTATGCGCCTGTGCGGGGATGAGTTCCATCCGGACGGCCTGTCCCACGAGGACATGAAGCAGATCGCCAAGTATTACGACGACACCGGCATGCTCGATTTCATCGGCGTGGTGGGCTCGGGTTGCGACACCCACAACACCCTGGCCAACGTGATCCCCAACATGAGTTACCCGCCGGAGCCATTCCTGCACCTGGCGGCCGGTATCAAGGAAGTGGTCAAGGTTCCGGTGCTGCACGCGCAGAACATCAAGGACCCGAACCAGGCCACGCGCATTCTCGAAGGCGGCTATGTGGACATGGTCGGCATGACCCGTGCGCATATCGCGGACCCGCACCTGATCGCCAAGATCAAGATGGGCCAGATCGATCAGATCAAGCAGTGTGTCGGCGCCAACTATTGCATCGACCGCCAGTACCAGGGCCTGGATGTGCTGTGCATCCAGAACGCCGCGACCTCGCGTGAATACATGGGCGTGCCGCACATCATCGAGAAGTCCACCGGGCCCAAGCGCAAGGTGGTTGTGGTTGGTGCCGGCCCGGCCGGGATGGAAGCCGCACGCGTGGCTGCCGAACGTGGCCACGACGTGACCCTGTTCGAGAAGAAAGAATTTATCGGCGGGCAGATCACCACCGCCTCCAAAGCCCCGCAGCGGGACCAGATCGCCGGTATCACCCGCTGGTTCCAGCTGGAGCTGGCGCGCTTGAAAGTCGACCTGCGCCTGGGCGTGGCCGCCGATGCCGAGACCATCCTGGATCTGCGTCCGGACGTGGTGGTGCTGGCGGTCGGCGGGCATCCGTTTATCGAGCAGAACGAACATTGGGGCGCCGCCGAAGGCTTGGTAGTGAGCAGTTGGGATGTGCTCGACGGCAAAGTCGCGCCGGGCAAGAACGTGCTGGTGTACGACACCATCTGCGAGTTCACCGGCATGTCGGTGGCGGACTTCCTGGCCGACAAAGGCAGCCAGGTGGAGATCGTCACCGACGACATCAAGCCGGGCGTGGCGATTGGCGGTACGTCGTTCCCGACCTACTACCGCAGCATGTACCCCAAGGAAGTGATCATGACCGGCGACATGATGCTGGAAAAGGTCTACCGCGAGGGCGACAAGCTGGTAGCGGTGCTGGAGAACGAATACACCGGCGCCAAAGAAGAGCGGGTGGTCGACCAGGTGGTGGTGGAGAACGGCGTGCGTCCGGACGAGGCCATCTACTACGGGCTCAAGGAAGGCTCGCGCAACAAGGGCCAGATTGACGTTGAGGCGCTGTTTGCGATCAAGCCGCAGCCGTGCCTGAGCGAGGCGGGTGACGGGTATTTGCTGTTCCGCATTGGCGACTGTGTGGCGCAGCGTAATACCCATGCTGCGATCTATGACGCCCTGCGCCTTTGCAAAGACTTTTGATGAGGTGAACTCGGTCAAATGTGGGAGGGAGCAAGCCCCCTCCCACATTTAGGCCAGTTTCACAGTAGACCTGTGCGGTCTGTGGGAGCTTCACCATGTTGAACACCTTGCTGCCTATTCTCTTGTTTGCCGCCCTGGGCCTTGCCGTCCTCGGCGCGCTGCGGCGCGTCATGATGTGGCGCCGTGGTCGCGCGTCCAAGGTCGACCTGCTGGGCGGCCTTTTAGCCATGCCCAAGCGCTACATGGTCGACCTGCACCACGTAGTCGCCCGCGACAAATACATTGCCAACACCCACGTCGCTACCGCCCTGGGCTTTGTGCTGTCGGCGTTGCTGGCGATTCTGGTGCATGGTTTCGGCCTGCAGAACCGTATCCTCGGCTATGCCTTGTTGTTGGCCTCGGTGCTGATGTTTGTCGGTGCCACGTTCGTCTATCTGCGCCGTCGTAACCCGCCGGCGCGCCTGTCGAAAGGCCCGTGGATGCGCCTGCCGAAAAGCCTGATGGCGTTCTCGGTGAGCTTCTTTCTGGTGACCTTGCCGGTGGCGGGGATTCTGCCGGCGGATTTCGGCGGCTGGCTGCTCGCTGCGCTGCTGAGCGCGGGCGTGTTGTGGGGCGTGTCCGAGATGTTTTTCGGCATGACCTGGGGCGGGCCGATGAAGCACGCCTTTGCCGGCGCCCTGCACCTGGCCTGGCACCGCCGCGCCGAGCGCTTTGGAGGTGGCCGTTCCACCGGTTTGAAACCTCTGGACCTGAGCGACAAAACGGCACCGCTGGGTGTGGAAAAACCCAAGGATTTCACCTGGAACCAACTGCTCGGCTTCGACGCCTGCGTGCAATGCGGCAAGTGCGAAGCGGCGTGCCCGGCGTTCGCTGCCGGCCAGCCGCTGAACCCGAAAAAACTCATTCAGGATATGGTGGTCGGCCTGGCCGGCGGCACGGATGCCAAGTTCGCCGGCAGCCCGTATCCATCTATTAACGGCGGCGGCAAACCGATCGGCGAACATAGCGGCAACCCGCACCAGCCCATCGTCAACGGCCTGGTGGACGCCGAGACCCTGTGGTCGTGCACCACTTGCCGCGCCTGCGTGGAAGAGTGCCCGATGATGATCGAGCACGTGGACGCCATCGTCGACATGCGCCGCCACCTTACCCTGGAGAAAGGCGCCACGCCGAACAAGGGCGCTGAAGTCCTGGAAAACCTGATCGCCACCGACAACCCGGGCGGCTTTGCACCTGGTGGCCGGCTGAACTGGGCGGCGGATCTGAACCTGCCGCTGCTCAGCGACAAGGGCAGTTGCGAAGTGCTGTTCTGGGTCGGTGACGGCGCCTTTGACATGCGCAACCAACGCACCCTTCGCGCGTTCGTCAAAGTGCTGAAAGCGGCCAAGGTCGATTTCACGGTACTCGGCCTGGAGGAGCGCGACAGCGGTGACGTTGCGCGGCGCTTGGGCGATGAAGCGACCTTCCAACTGCTGGCTACGCGCAATATCCAGACCCTGGCCAAGTACAGTTTCAAGCGCATCGTCACCTGCGACCCTCACAGTTTCCATGTGCTGAAAAACGAGTATGGCGCCTTCAGCGGCAATTACCTGGTGCAGCACCACAGCACCTTCATGGCCGAGCTGATCGGCGACGGCGCGCTGAACCTGGGCCAACACAAAGGCAACAGCGTGACCTATCACGACCCTTGTTATCTGGGCCGCTACAACGGCGAATACGAGGCGCCGCGCCAAGTACTACGGGCGCTGGGGATCGAGGTCAAGGAGATGCAACGTTCCGGTTTCCGCTCGCGTTGCTGCGGTGGCGGTGGCGGCGCGCCGATTACCGATATTCCCGGCAAGCAACGTATTCCCGATATGCGCATGGACGACATCCGCGAAACCGGTGCCGAGCTGGTAGCCGTAGGTTGCCCGCAATGTACGGCAATGCTTGAGGGCGTGGTCGAACCTCGGCCTTTGATCAAGGACATCGCCGAGTTGGTGGCCGATGCTTTGCTGGAAGACCCCACGCCGGCTAAAGCGCCTAAACGTGAACCTGCGGAGGTGCACTGATGAGCGACATAATCCGCCGCGACCCACGGGCCGAATGGATAGCCCGTAACCGCCTGCACCCGCTGCATGCGGCCATGCAACCGCTTCAACACAGCTGGATGGGCCCTAACGGGATCATCCGCAAGAATGTGCATGGCGTCGGTTTTATCGGCCCCAACGGCATCAAGCGTATCGACCGCAGTGGTGCCCAGCAGGGCGGCGCGGCCAAGCGTACGGCGGCAGTAGAGGTGCAACTGCCGCTGCATCAGGTGCCGGCGCCCGCGTTCTACATCAACGTGGTGCCGGACATGGTCGGTGGCCGCTTGAGCAGCCACGACCGTGACCTGTTCGGCCTGGCGCGGCAACTGGCTGGCAGCGACGGCGCGGTGCTGGCGGTGGTGTTTGGCGAGCACAAGGAAACGGCGTTTGCCACGGCGGGCGTTGATCGCTTGTTGGTGCTGGAAGGCCATGAGTTCGACGGTTATTCACCGGAGCAGCGGGTACAGGGTTTGCGGGCTGTGGATAACCAGTTCAGCCCGCGCCACTGGCTGCTGCCGGACAGCCGCAGCGGTGGTGGCGAGCTGGGCCGACGCTTTGCCGCCAGCCTGAAGGAACGCCCGGCTACGCGGGTATGGCAAATCAAGGGCAATGAGTGCATCGGCCGTGCGGGTGCTGGCCAGGAAGACTTGGCCCGACCGCTGCCGCGCCTGGTTCTGGCGGCCGTCGAATGCGCCGAGCCGGTCAGCGAGACGCGCCATGAAGTGTTGCCTGTGCAGTTATCCACAGCCCTGGCCCGCAGTTTGCCGCGTATCGAGGATCTCGGTGCGGTGGCAGTGGACCCGGCGGCGATTCCCATGGCCGAGGCCGAATTCATTTTCTCCGGCGGCAACGGCGTGACGGATTGGGCGCTGTTTCACCAGACCGCTGCGGCCTTGGGCGCTACCGAAGGCGCCTCACGGGTGGCAGTGGACGATGGTTTCATGGCCCGGGACCGCCAGGTCGGTGCCAGCGGCACCTGGGTCACGGCGCGGGTGTACGTGGCCGTGGGCATCTCCGGGGCGATCCAGCACCTGCAAGGCATCGGTGCCTGCGACAAGGTGGTGGCGATCAATCTCGACCCGGGCTGCGACATGATCAAGCGTGCCGACCTGTCAGTGATCGGCGAAAGCGCCGCGATACTGCAAGCCTTGATCACGGCGGTCGAGACCTACCGCAACGGCGCCAAGCGCGATGCAGCTTAAGGATATGGCCATGACGATCAATGTAATCAGCCTGGTGTCCATCGGCGCCCACCCTACCTCGGGGCGCCCACGGCGCGCCGAGCAGGACGCGCGCGCCGTCGAACTCGGCCTGCAACTGGCTGGGGATAAGTTGCAGGTGCTGCATGCTGGCAACATCGCCGAACCGACCCTGCGCAGCTACCTGGGCATGGGCCTGCCGCAGTTGCAGGTACTGGAGCAACCGCCAGGCTCCGATGCCTTGCCGGTACTGAATGAGTATCTGCGCGACGCCGGCGCCCAGGTGGTGCTCACCGGCAGTCAGGCGGAAACCGGAGAAGGCTCGGGCATGTTGCCGTTCCTGTTGGCCGAGCAATTGGGCTGGCCGCTGATTGTGGGGCTGGCCCAGGTGGAGTCCATCGAGGGCGGCGTGGCCCATGTGCTGCAGGCGTTGCCCCGTGGCCAGCGGCGGCGCCTGAAGGTGCGCCTGCCGTTTCTCGCCACGGTGGATAACGCCGCGCCCAAGCCACGCCAAAGTGCCTACGGCCCGGCGCAGCGGGGTGAGTTGGCGGCTCATGAAGTCGAGATTGAACAAGACGACTTATTCACAGGTGCGCTGCTGCAACCGGCCAAGCCCCGACCCAAGCGCCTCAAAGTGATCAAGGCCAAGAGCGGCGCCGACCGTATGAAGGCTGCAACGGCCAAGGCCAGTGGTGGCGGTGGGCAGGTGCTCAAGGGGTTGAGTGCCGAAGCCGGCGCCGAGGCCATCCTTAAGCTGCTCATAGAGGAAGGCGTCGTGCGCTGATTGTTTACCCACAATCCCTGTTGACCCGTCTGTGGATAACCTGTTCGCGGTTGTCCACAGCCCCTGTTTATCAAGCCCTACAGCCCTCTGTACAAAAAACAACCAGGCTAAGCTACGGTTTTTCCTTGGGTTTTCCCTCGTGGCACGGATCGAGTTGCCCCCAAAGTCTGTTGGCGCTTCTGTGGATAAGATGTTCGCTATCAGCTACAGGCCATATACAACGGGGCTTTCATAAGGTTGGTCAAGTTTTGATCAATTAGCGCTCTTTGCCGCTTTAAAATGCTGGATCGCCAGATTTATGAAGGTTTGGCGTGGTTTTCCACAGCATCGGCAGAGTTGCCCCCAAAGTCTGTTGGTGCATCTGTGGATAAGGTGTTCGCTTACCGCGGGAAGCCACGTTAATAAAGGTCTCCAAAGGTTTGATCAATAAATGATCAGCTGAGAATAAAATCCGGTCGTTCGAATAAGTCACGGATTTTCTTGATTTAATTTGGCTGCACGGCGTACTTGCCCACAATTGCTGTGGGTGGCTTTGTGGATAAGTTGTTGGGCAACGGCTGGAGGGTAGACTGCTAGCGGTGTGCGAGAGATCTGATCAAATATTAAGCAGTACCGAGATTTAAGTGTGGGAGCGGGCTTGCTCGCGAAGGCTGAGTGTCAGTCAACAGATTCATCAACTGACCCACCGCTTTCGCGAGCAAGCCCGCTCCCACATTTTTTATTCGTGTGCGGCTACACCTTTGAGGTAGGGCGCTGGCGCCGCACCCAGGTTGTTCAACATGCGCTCGCTGTACCAGTCGACAAAATTCACCACACCAAACTCATAGGTCTTGGAGTATGGCCCTGGCTGGTAGGCGGTGGAGTTGATCCCGCGCTGGTTCTCTTCGGCCAGGCGGCGGTCCTGGTCGTTGGTTGCATCCCACACCTGGCGCATGCGGTCTACGTCGTAGTCCACGCCTTCCACGGCGTCCTTGTGCACGATCCACTTGGTGGTGACCATCGTTTCCTGGGCACTGATCGGCCACACGCTGAACACAATGATGTGATCGCCCATGCAATGGTTCCAGGAGTGGGGCAGGTGCAGGATGCGCATCGAACCCAGGTCCGGGTTCTTGATACGGCCCATGAGCTTGGCGCAGCCCTGCTTGCCGTCCAGGGTCATCGACACGGTGCCCTTTAGCAGCGGCATGCGCACGATGCGGTTACGCAGGCCGAAGCTGGCGTGGGCGTAGGGGATCTTCTCGGCGTCCCAGGCGGCGGCCGAAGCAGCCACGTGGTCCTTGAAGGCCTGGTCGGCGCGTGGGTCGGTGACGTCGTCCCACTCCAGCAGGGTTTTCAGCAGCTCCGGGTGCGACGCATTGCAGTGGTAGCACTCGCGGTTGTTTTCCAGCACCAGTTTCCAGTTGGCTTTTTCGAACAAGGTGGTCTGGATCGCCACCTTGGTGTTTTCCATGTCGTAGGGTTCCATGTAGTGGCTGAGTGTCGACAGGAAGTCATCGATGGCCGGCGGGTTCTCGGCCAGGCTAATGAAAATGTAGCCGCCGGCGGTCTTTACGTTCACCGGCTTGAGGCCGTATTGCTTCATGTCGAAATCGGCGCCCATCTCGGTGCCGGCGAACAGCAGGCGACCGTCCAGCTCGTAGGTCCACTGGTGGTAATGGCACACCAGCTTGGCGACCTTGCCCTTGTCGCTGGTGCACAAGCGTGAACCGCGATGGCGGCACACGTTGTGGAACGCATGCACCACGCCGTCGGCGCCACGGATCACGATGATCGGGTTCTTGCCCACTTGCAGGGTCAGGTAGTTGCCCTTGGTGGGGATCTCGCAGGTCATACCGGCGATCAACCACTCTTTCTGGAAGATTTCCTGCATATCGATATCAAACAGCCGCTCGTCAGAGTAAAACGGCTGCGGCAGCGAAAAAGTGCGCTCGCGCTCTTGCAGCATGTGCGCGGTGGCCTTGCGTGCGGGTTCCAGCGGATCGCCCAAGCTTAAGGTTGCGGTGACGTCCATCGTGTGTGTCCTCATGGCCATTCTGTGTGGCCGGCGAATAGTGGCTACGGTTGGTGCTGTGCAAGGCGTAAAGAAAGCGTCGTTGTTGGAAGCGAGTGTGGGCCTGCCGATGCGCCGAACCTTGTCCATTAACGACACGGCCCACTCTGATCCCGACGCGCAACCCCAGTGGTATGGGGGCTGGTCGCGATAAGTATGTGAATGTCGCAGATAGGTAAATGGGTGGTTCCGGCGTTACGCAGAATCGCCACCATAAGGCCGACGTCGGCGGTGGAGAACAACATGTCCAATAGTTTCCTGAATCCGGTAACCACCCAGACCTGGGCCAATGGTCGACACATCGTCCGTTGCGTCAAAGTCATCCAGGAAACCTGGGACGTGCGCACCTTCTGCTTCATGGCCGACCAGCCGATCCTGTTCTTTTTCAAGCCTGGGCAATTCGTCACCCTGGAGCTGGAAATCGAAGGCCAGCCGATCATGCGTTCGTACACCATCTCCAGTTCACCGTCGGTGCCCTACAGCTTTTCGGTGACCATCAAGCGCGTACCGGGTGGGCGAGTCTCCAACTGGCTGCACGACACGTTGCATGAGGGTCAGGAGCTGGCGGTGCACGGCCCGGTCGGGTTGTTCAATGCCATCGATTTCCCAAGCCCGAAAGTGCTGTACCTCAGTGGTGGCGTCGGCATCACCCCGGTGATGTCCATGGCCCGCTGGTTCTATGACACCAACGCCAACGTCGATATGACGTTTATCCACAGCGCCCGCTCGCCCAAGGACATCATCTACCACCGCGAGCTGGAGCACATGGCGTCGCGGATCGACAACTTCAGCCTGCACCTGATTTGCGAAAAGCACGGGTTGGGCGAGCCCTGGGCCGGTTACCGCGGTTACCTGAACCACAAGATGCTGGAACTGATGGTGCCGGACTTCCTGGAGCGCGAAGTGTTCTGCTGCGGGCCTACGCCGTACATGAGCGCGGTGAAGCGTCTGCTGGAAGTCGCCGGTTTTGACATGACGCGCTATCACGAAGAGTCCTTCGGCGCGACGCCGCCGGAAGCGCGTGCCGATGCGGTGGAACAAGCCGAGCAGGCGGCGGATGCGCCGGAGGTCGACCTGGCGGACCTGCACCAGGTGGAATTTATCGCTTCAGGCAAGAGCATTCGCGTGGCACCGGGGGAAACGGTGCACGCGGCGGCCGCCAAGCTTGGCCTGCTGATCCCCAAAGCCTGCGGCATGGGCATCTGTGGGACATGCAAGGTGATGAAACTGGGCGGCGAGGTCGAGATGGAGCACAACGGCGGGATTACTGAGGAGGATGAAGCTGAAGGCTACATCCTGTCGTGCTGCAGTGTGCCCAAGGGCGATGTGCGCATCGAATTTTAAGGTTGTTGATCGTTCCCATGCTCTGCGTGGGAATGCCTTTTGGGACGCTCCGCGTCCCGCTCGCTCAGGCTGTGCACGTAGTGATACAGAGCGTGGGAACGATCATTCACTTGGTGGTTACTGGGCGTAGATATGCACGACGAAATGCTGGCCTGATGCTGTCAATTCATACACCTTGTCGTGGATCCTCAGCGTCCTCGAGGGTTCGCGGATGGTATCCCCGACTTTGGCGTATTTCCTGAACTCATCCCAATCAATCACCGTGGTGCTGATAGTGCCATCGCCCTGAAGGGTGGTGCTGTTGCTTTGATATTCCATGGTTTAGCTCTCTGCTGGATTTCCGTTTCCGGCCGATTATTCGGCAGGCAGTTGTCCCCGCAAGGTGGCCTCTGCAGCGGCTTTTTCCTTGCGGGTAACCAGAGGCTAGTCAATGAAATCCAAGCGTGCTGCTGTCAGAAATATCAAAAAACAGTCTCGGCACTCCGCCAGTATTCGTTAGTTTCAGGCCCCCATGACTGTCCGAATATCCGCAGCCAATTCTCTTACACGTTCCTCCTCGGTATCCCACGCACACATGAAGCGCGCACCGCCTTTACCGATGAAGGTGTAGAAGCGCCAGCCCTTGGCTGTCAGCGCCGCAATGGCCGGTTCCGAGAGTTGCAGGAACACGCCGTTGGCCTGTACCGGGAACATCAGTTCCACGCCGGGAATGTCTGCTACCAGGCTGCTCAGCAACTGCGCGCAGTGGTTGGCGTGGCGTGCATGCTTGAGCCAGGCGTCGTTTTCCAACAGGCCCACCCACGGGGCGGAGAGGAAGCGCATTTTCGACGCCAACTGGCCGGCTTGTTTGCAGCGGTAGTCGAAGTCTTCGGCCAGCTTGTGGTTGAAGAACAGGATGGCTTCACCTACCGCCATGCCGTTCTTGGTGCCGCCAAAGCACAACACGTCCACACCGGCTTTCCAGGTCAGGTCGGCGGGTGAACAGCCGAGGAACGCGCAGGCGTTGGAGAAGCGCGCGCCGTCCATGTGCAGGTTCAGGCCCAGTTCCTTGCAGGTGGCGCTGATGGCGCGGATTTCTTCCGGGGTATATACGCTGCCGACCTCAGTGGCCTGGGTCAGAGTCACGACGCGGGGCTTGGGGTAGTGGATGTCCTGGCGCTTGAGGGCGATCTCGCGGATCGATTCCGGGGTCAGCTTGCCGTTTTCAGTGCGAGCGACGAGCAGCTTGGAACCGTTGGAGAAAAACTCGGGTGCGCCGCATTCATCAGTTTCGACGTGGGCGGTTTCCGAGCAAATCACGCTATGGTAGCTCTGGCACAGCGAAGACAGCGCCAGGGAGTTGGCCGCCGTACCGTTGAAGGCGAAGAACACCTCGCAGTCGGTCTCGAACAGATTGCGGAAACCGTCGGCGGCGCGGTGGGTCCATTCATCATCACCGTAGGCGCGTTGATGGCCCTGGTTGGCTTGTTCCATGGCGGCCCAGGCTTCCGGGCAAATGCCGGAATAGTTGTCGCTGGCGAATTGTTGGCTCTTGTCGGTCATGGCCCATTCCTATGGTCGATGTTGGTGCGCACTTTAACCAAGATTGTTAGGGGGGCGCACGCACTGTAAATGCAAAGTCACTGGGGAATTATGCACGGTACTGTAACGGCTCCTGTAGGAGGCGTCCGCGATGGCGCTTTGGACTTGCTCAAGTGGCTGGCGCTGCTCTGCATGGTGCTGGATCACCTGCGCTACGTCGGGTTGAGCCTGGATGGCCTGTACGTGCCAGGGCGCCTGGCTTTCCCGTGGTTTTGCCTGGCGATTGCGGCGAACCTGCACCGGGTTCGAGGCGCGCAGGTGAGCGGTCAATGGCGGTATCTGGGGTGGCTGCTGCTGTTCAGTGCGATCAGCGAAGTGCCGTACCGAATGTTTATCGACGATGCCGATACATTGAACGTGTTACCGACGCTGGCATTGGGCCTGCTGGTTGCCAGAGGATGGCAGCAGAAGACGCTTGTTGATCGAGGATTGGCGCTGATCGCCCTAACATTAGGCGCGGTATTTTCCACGCAGCTGATGTTCGGTTTTTTTGGGGTGTTGCTGCCGCTGGCGATGCTCATGGTGTTTCGTCGGCCTTGGTATTTCAGCCTGTTGCCTGGCCTGGTCTGCGTGGCGGCCAACCAATGGCAGATACTGCTCAATAGCGGCACGCTGGTGGCGCTATTGGGATTGGCCGCGTGCCTGATCGCGCCATTGGGGGGCTTGGTCTTATTGCGACAGGCCAGACACATGGCGCCGCCGGCCATGCGCCGCTGGGCGTATGGCCTTTATCCGCTGCATTTCCTGTTGTTGCTACTCGTGCGCAAGATCATCGCCTAACCCCTGTGGGAGCGGGCTTGCTCGCGATAGCGGTGGGCCGGCCAGCACCTGTATTGACTGACCCGCCGCCTTCGCGAGCAAGCCCGCTCCCACATTTGTTCTGCGTCGTTCATCCGATGTCGTAAACGCACCTTTGCGTGGCGTCCGTAGGCATTTGGTATATCTGCACCAGCCCTACCATCGCATCAAAGGGCCCTGCACGGGCCTCAACAATACGAAAGGCTGGGAGAGACGCGATGTTCAGCAAACAAGACCAGATCCAGGGATATGACGACGCGCTGCTGGCGGCGATGAATGCCGAGGAGCAGCGTCAGGAAGACCATATCGAGCTGATCGCGTCGGAGAACTACACCAGCAAGCGCGTGATGCAAGCCCAGGGCAGTGGCCTGACCAACAAATACGCCGAAGGCTACCCAGGCAAGCGCTACTACGGTGGCTGCGAACATGTGGACAAGGTCGAAGCCCTGGCCATCGAACGCGCCAAGCAATTGTTCGGCGCCGATTACGCCAACGTGCAGCCGCATTCGGGCTCATCGGCCAACAGTGCGGTGTACCTGGCGCTGTTGAACGCCGGTGACACCATCCTCGGCATGAGCCTGGCCCACGGCGGCCACCTGACCCACGGCGCCAAAGTGTCGTCCTCGGGCAAGCTGTACAACGCGGTGCAATACGGTATCAACACCGACACTGGCCTGATCGACTACGACGAAGTCGAGCGCCTGGCCGTGGAGCACAAGCCGAAGATGGTGGTAGCCGGTTTCTCTGCCTACTCCAAAACCCTGGATTTCCCACGCTTTCGCCAGATTGCCGACAAGGTCGGTGCGCTGCTGTTCGTCGACATGGCCCACGTCGCCGGCTTGGTCGCCGCCGGCCTGTACCCGAACCCGCTGCCGTACGCCGATGTGGTCACCACCACTACCCACAAGACCCTGCGCGGTCCGCGTGGCGGCCTGATTTTGGCCCGAGCCAACGAAGAAATTGAAAAGAAACTCAACGCCGCGGTATTCCCCGGCGCCCAGGGTGGCCCGCTGATGCACGTCATCGCCGGCAAGGCGGTGTGCTTCAAGGAAGCCCAGGAGCCAGGCTTCAAGGCCTACCAGCAACAAGTGATCGACAACGCCCAGGCCATGGCCAACGTGTTCATCAAGCGCGGGTATGACGTGGTGTCCGGCGGCACTGACAACCACCTGTTCCTCGTTAGTCTGATCCGCCAGGGCCTGACCGGCAAAGAGGCGGACGCCGCCCTCGGTCGCGCCCACATCACCGTCAACAAGAATGCTGTACCGAACGACCCGCAATCGCCGTTCGTGACTTCGGGCCTGCGCATCGGCACTCCAGCGGTGACCACCCGTGGTTTTAAAGTGCCGCAATGCATCGAACTGGCGGGCTGGATCTGCGACATCCTCGACAACCTCGGCGACGCCGATGTCGAGGCCAACGTGGCCAAGCACGTGTCTGCCCTGTGCGCTGATTTCCCGGTTTATCGCTGAGCGCGGTTTTGGAGTAATGACTATGCAACGCTACTCGGGCTTCGGCCTCTTCAAGCACTCACTCAGCCATCACGAAAACTGGCAGAAGATGTGGCGCACGCCGACCCCTAAAAAGGTCTACGACGTGGTCATCGTCGGCGGCGGCGGGCATGGTCTGGCGACCGCTTACTACCTGGCCAAGGAGCACGGCATCACCAACGTGGCGGTGGTCGAGAAAGGCTGGCTGGGCGGCGGTAACACCGCACGCAACACCACCATCGTGCGCTCCAACTACCTGTGGGACGAGTCGGCGCATTTGTACGAACACGCGATGAAACTCTGGGAAGGTTTGTCCCAGGACTTGAACTACAACGTGATGTTCTCCCAGCGCGGCGTCTACAACCTGTGCCACACCCTGCAGGACATCCGTGATTCCGAGCGTCGCGTCAGCGCCAACCGCCTCAACGGCGTGGACGGTGAACTGCTGAATGCCAAGCAGGTGGCCGACGAAATTCCGTACCTGGACTGCTCGAAAAACACCCGCTACCCCGTGCTCGGCGCCACCGTGCAACGGCGCGGCGGCGTGGCACGTCACGATGCCGTGGCCTGGGGCTTCGCCCGTGCCGCTGATGCCTTGGGTGTGGACTTGATCCAGCAGACCGAAGTCATCGGTTTCCGTAAGGAAAACGGCGTGTGCATCGGTGTGGAAACCAACAAGGGCTTTATCGGTGCCAAGCGCGTCGGTGTGGTCACCGCCGGTAACTCCGGGCACATGGCCTCGCTCGCGGGTTTCCGCCTGCCGATCGAATCCCACCCGCTGCAAGCGTTGGTGTCGGAGCCGATCAAACCGATTATCGACAGCGTGATCATGTCCAACGCCGTGCACGGCTATATCAGCCAGTCCGACAAGGGCGACCTGGTGATCGGTGCCGGTATCGACGGTTACAACGGCTACGGCCAGCGCGGCTCCTACCCGGTGATTGAACACACCATCCAGGCCATCGTCGAGATGTTCCCGGTGCTGTCCCGCGTGCGCATGAACCGCCAATGGGGCGGCATCGTCGACACCACGCCGGACGCCTGCCCGATCATTTCCAAGACGCCGGTACCGAACATGTTCTTCAACTGCGGTTGGGGCACCGGTGGCTTCAAGGCCACCCCGGGCTCAGGCAACGTGTTTGCCGCCAGCCTCGCCAAGGGTGAAATGCACCCATTGGCCGCGCCTTTCTCCATCGACCGTTTCCACAACGGTGCGCTGATCGACGAACACGGCGCTGCGGCCGTCGCCCACTAGCTCTCGGCGTATAAAGAGGAGAAATTCCCTATGTTGCATATCTTCTGCCCTCACTGCTTTGAGCTGCGCTCCGAAGAGGAATTCCACGCGTCCGGCCAAGCGCACATCCCGCGCCCGCTGGACCCGAATGCCTGCACCGATGAAGAGTGGGGCGACTACATGTTCTTCCGCGACAACCCCCGTGGCCTGCACCACGAACTGTGGATCCATGCCGCCGGTTGCCGCCAATATTTCAACGCCACCCGCGACACCCTGACCTACGAAATTCTTGAAACCTACAAGATCGGCGAGAAGCCGCAATTCACCGCCAAGGCTTCTGGAGAGAAGGTATGAGCCAGATCAATCGCCTGTCCAACGGTGGCCGCATCGACCGCAATAAAGTCCTGACGTTTACGTTCAACAGCCAGAGCTACAAAGGCTTTGAAGGTGACACCCTGGCTGCTGCGTTGCTGGCCAATGGCGTCGACATCATTGGCCGCAGCTTCAAGTACTCGCGGCCTCGCGGGATCTTCGCCGCTGGCGCCGAAGAGCCCAACGCGGTGTTGCAGATCGGTGCCACTGAAGCTACGCAAATCCCGAACGTGCGCGCTACGCAACAGGCGCTGTATCAGGGCCTGGTCGCTACCAGCACGAACGGCTGGCCGAGCGTCAACAACGACATGATGGGCATTCTCGGCAAGGTCGGTGGCAAACTGATGCCGCCGGGTTTCTACTACAAAACCTTCATGTATCCGCAGTCGTTCTGGATGACCTACGAGAAGTACATCCGCAAGGCCGCAGGTCTGGGGCGCTCGCCGACCGAGAACGACCCGGACACCTACGACAACTTCAACCGTCACTGCGATGTGCTGGTGGTGGGCGCCGGTCCCGCCGGCCTCGCCGCAGCTTTGGCCGCGGCCCGCAGCGGTGCGCGGGTGATCATCGCCGATGAGCAGGAAGAGTTCGGCGGCTCCTTGCTCGACTCCCGCGAAAGCCTCGACGGCAAGCCGGCCACCGAGTGGGTTGCCAGCGTGATCGCTGAACTCAAGGCCCTGCCGGACGTGGTGCTGCTGCCCCGCGCCACCGTCAACGGCTACCACGACCATAACTTCCTGACCATTCACGAACGCCTCACCGATCACCTCGGTGACCGTGCGCCGATTGGCGTGGTGCGCCAGCGTATTCACCGGGTACGCGCCAAGCGCGTCGTACTGGCGACCGGTGCGTGCGAGCGTCCGCTGGTGTATGGCAACAATGACGTGCCGGGCAATATGCTCGCCGGTGCTGTGTCGACTTACGTACGCCGCTACGGCGTGGCGCCGGGTAAAAAGCTGGTGCTGTCGACCAACAACGATCACGCCTACCGCGTGGCGCTGGACTGGTTCGATGCTGGCCTTACCGTGGTGGCAGTGGCCGATGCGCGCCACAACCCACGCGGCGCTTTGGTTGAAGAAGCCCGGGCCAAGGGCATTCGTATCCTCACCGGCAGTGCCGTGATCGAAGCCCGTGGCAGTAAGCATGTGAGCGGCGCTCGCGTAGCGGCCATTGACGTCAAGGCACACAAAGTCACCAGCCCCGGTGAATGGCTGGACTGCGACCTGGTCGCCAGCTCCGGTGGCTACAGCCCGGTGGTCCACTTGGCTTCGCACCTGGGCGGCAAGCCGACCTGGCGCGAGGATATTCTCGGTTTTGTGCCCGGCGAAGCACCACAGAAACGCGTGTGCGTCGGTGGTATCAACGGCGTCTACGGCCTTGGCGATTCCCTCGCCGATGGTTTTGAAGGCGGCGTGCGCGCGGCCAGCGAAGCCGGGTTTGCCCCGGTGGAAGGTACCCTGCCCAAGGCCTTGAGCCGTCTGGAGGAACCGACCCTGGCGCTGTTCCAAGTACCGCATGAAAAAGCCACTGCACGGGCGCCGAAGCAATTTGTCGACCTGCAAAACGACGTCACCGCCGCCGCCATCGAACTCGCCACCCGCGAAGGTTTCGAGTCGGTGGAGCACGTCAAACGCTACACCGCGCTGGGGTTCGGTACCGACCAGGGCAAGCTCGGCAACGTCAACGGCCTGGCGATTGCCGCCCGTTCGTTGAACGTAACCATCCCGCAGATGGGCACCACCATGTTCCGCCCCAACTACACGCCGGTGACCTTCGGCGCCGTCGCGGGCCGCCACTGTGGGCATATCTTCGAGCCGGTGCGCTACACCGCGCTGCAAGCCTGGCATGTGAAAAACGGTGCCGAGTTTGAAGACGTTGGGCAGTGGAAACGCCCGTGGTATTTCCCGCGCAACGGTGAAGACCTGCACACGGCGGTGAAGCGTGAGTGCCTGGCGGTGCGCGACAGCGTCGGCCTGCTCGATGCGTCGACCCTGGGCAAGATCGACATCCAGGGCCCTGACGCCCGTGAATTCCTCAACCGCATCTACAGCAACGCCTGGACCAAGCTCGACGTGGGCAAGGCGCGCTACGGCCTGATGTGCAAGGAAGACGGCATGGTCTTCGATGACGGTGTCACCGCCTGTCTCGCCGACAACCATTTCCTGATGACTACCACCACTGGCGGCGCCGCCCGCGTGTTGCAGTGGCTGGAAATCTACCAACAGACCGAATGGCCAGACCTCAAGGTGTACTTCACCTCGGTCACCGACCACTGGGCGACCATGACTCTGTCCGGCCCCAACAGCCGCAAGCTGCTGGCAGAAGTGACTGATTTCGACCTGGACAAGGACGGCTTCCCGTTCATGACCTGGAAAGAAGGCCTGGTCGGCGGCGTACCGGCGCGGGTGTTCCGTATCTCGTTTACCGGTGAGCTGTCGTACGAGGTCAACGTGCAGGCCGACTACGCCATGGGCGTGCTGGAACAGATCGTCGAGGCTGGCAAGAAATACAACCTGACCCCGTACGGCACCGAGACCATGCACGTACTGCGCGCCGAGAAAGGCTTCATCATCGTTGGGCAAGACACCGATGGCTCGATGACCCCGGACGACCTGAACATGGGCTGGTGTGTAGGCCGGACCAAACCGTTCTCGTGGATCGGCTGGCGTGGCATGAATCGCGAAGACTGCGTGCGTGAAGAGCGCAAGCAACTGGTGGGTTTGAAGCCGATCGATCCAGCCGTGTGGCTGCCGGAAGGCGCGCAGTTGGTGTTCGATCCGAAGCAGGCGATTCCGATGAAGATGGTCGGTCATGTCACGTCAAGCTATGCGCACAACTCCCTCGGCTATTCGTTCGCGATGGCGGTGGTGAAGGGCGGCTTGAAGCGTATTGGCGAGCGGGTGTTTTCACCGCAGGCGGATGGCAGCGTGATCGAAGCAGAGATTGTGTCTTCGGTGTTCTTTGACCCGAAAGGTGATCGGCAGAACATCTGATAGACCGCGGCGCGGCCATCGGGAGCAAGCCCCCTCCCACATTTGAAGGTATTCACAAATCAAAATGTGGGAAGGGCGGGGCGACGATTCGACTTTCTCCCGATGAGGCCATCAGCCTCACAACAGAATTCAGGAAAGGTGCTTTATGCCAGCAGCCAATGTTTACCAACAACGCCCCACCACCGGCGCCAAGGCCGAGTCGTCGCTGCACCATGCCGACCTCGCCAGCCTGGTCGGCAAGGGCCGCAAGAACGCCGGCGTGACCGTGCGTGAAAAGAAACTCCTCGGCCACCTGACCATCCGTGGTGATGGTCATGATGCGGCTTTCGCTGCCGGCATGCACAAAGCGCTGGATATCGAATTGCCCGGCGCCTTGCAAGTCATCGTCAAAGGCGAAACCAGCCTGCAATGGCTCGGCCCGGATGAATGGCTGCTTATTGTTCCAAGCGGTGAAGAATTCGCCGCCGAGCAAAACCTGCGTGCCGCGCTGGGTGATCTGCATATACAAGTCGTCAACGTCAGCGGCGGCCAGCAGCTCCTTGAGCTCAGCGGCCCGAACGTGCGTGACGTGCTGATGAAGTCCACCAGCTATGACGTGCACCCCAATAACTTCCCAGTGGGCAAGGCGGTGGGCACGGTGTTCGCCAAATCGCAGCTGGTGATTCGCCACACGGCTGAAGATACCTGGGAGCTGGTGATCCGTCGCAGCTTCTCGGACTACTGGTGGTTGTGGTTGCAGGATGCCTCGGCCGAATTCGGCCTGAGTGTCCAAGCCTGAGGAGTGACCCATGAGCCGCGCACCTGATACATGGATTTTGACCGCCGATTGCCCCAGCGTGCTCGGCACGGTGGACGCGGTCACCCGCTACCTGTTCGAGCAAGGTTGCTATGTCACTGAACACCACTCGTTCGATGACCGCCTTTCGGGCCGGTTTTTCATTCGCGTGGAGTTCCGCCAGCCCGACGGTTTCGACGAGCAGGCTTTTCGTGCTGGCCTGGCGACGCGTGGTGAAGCCTTCGGGATGATCTTCGAGCTGACGGCGCCGAACTACCGGCCAAAAGTGGTGATCATGGTCTCCAAGGCCGATCACTGCCTGAATGACCTGTTGTATCGCCAGCGCATCGGCCAATTGTCGATGGAGGTGGTCGCGGTGGTCTCTAACCATCCCGACCTCAAGCCTTTGGCCGACTGGCACCAGATTCCCTACTACCATTTTGCGCTGGACCCCAACGACAAGCCGTCCCAGGAGCGTCAGGTATGGCAGGTGGTGGAAGACACCGGCGCCGAACTGGTGATCCTTGCGCGCTACATGCAGGTGTTGTCGCCCGAGCTGTGCCGCAAGCTGGACGGCAAGGCCATCAATATCCATCACTCGTTGCTGCCGGGGTTCAAGGGCGCCAAGCCGTATCACCAGGCGTACAACAAGGGCGTGAAACTGGTGGGCGCCACGGCGCATTACATCAACAACGATTTGGACGAAGGCCCGATTATCGCCCAGGGCGTGGAAGTGGTGGATCACAGCCACTATCCGGAAGATTTGATTGCCAAGGGGCGGGATATTGAGGGGCTGACGTTGGCCCGGGCGGTGGGGTATCACATTGAGCGGCGGGTTTTTCTGAACGCCAATAGAACAGTGGTGCTCTGACTGACGCCATCGGGAGCAAGCCCCCTCCCACATTTGAAGGTATTCACAAATCAAAATGTGGGAGGGGCGGTGCGACGATTCGACTTGATCCCGATGAGGCCCTTGCAAACAACGCAAAAACAGCATCTGTACCCGAGCACTTAACGCGCTGCCCACCCAATGGGCAACGCAGTTCCATAAAAACAACAGCGAGGTGAAAGCATGTCTGGTAATCGTGGTGTCGTGTATCTCGGCAACGGTAAGGTCGAAGTACAGAAAATCGACTATCCCAAAATGCAGGACCCCCGTGGCAGGAAGATTGAGCACGGCGTCATCCTGCGCGTGGTTTCCACCAACATCTGCGGCTCCGACCAACACATGGTGCGCGGCCGTACCACTGCCCAGACCGGCCTGGTGCTCGGGCATGAAATCACTGGCGAAGTGATCGAGAAGGGCAGTGACGTTGAGAACCTGAAGCTCGGCGACTTGGTGTCAGTACCCTTCAACGTGGCCTGCGGCCGCTGCCGCTCGTGCAAAGAGCAACACACCGGCGTATGCCTGACCGTCAACCCGGCCCGTGCCGGTGGTGCCTACGGCTATGTGGACATGGGCGACTGGACCGGCGGCCAGGCCGAATACGTGCTGGTGCCGTATGCCGACTTCAACCTGCTCAAGCTGCCGGACCGCGACAAGGCCATGGAAAAAATCCGTGACCTGACCTGCCTCTCCGACATCCTGCCCACCGGTTACCATGGCGCGGTCACGGCTGGCGTTGGCCCAGGCAGCACCGTGTACATCGCCGGCGCCGGCCCTGTCGGCCTGGCGGCAGCCGCGTCGGCTCGCCTGCTGGGCGCGGCAGTTGTGATCATTGGCGACGTCAACCCGATCCGCCTGGCCCATGCCAAGGCCCAGGGTTTTGAAATCGCCGACCTGTCCAAGGACACCCCGCTGCACGAACAGATCGCCGCACTGCTGGGCGAGCCGGAAGTGGACTGCGCCGTCGATGCCGTAGGCTTCGAAGCCCGTGGTCATGGCCATGAAGGCGCCAAGGCGGAGGCTCCGGCCACCGTGCTCAACTCGTTGATGGGCGTGGTGCGGGTGGCAGGCAAGATCGGTATTCCTGGCCTGTACGTGACCGAAGACCCCGGCGCGGTGGATGCCGCCGCAAAAATGGGCAGCCTGAGCATTCGTTTCGGTTTGGGTTGGGCCAAATCCCACAGCTTCCACACCGGGCAGACACCGGTGATGAAGTACAACCGCCAGTTGATGCAGGCAATTATGTGGGACCGGATCAACATTGCTGAAATCGTCGGCGTGCAAGTCATCAGCCTGGATGATGCGCCCCGTGGGTACGGGGAGTTCGATGCGGGCGTGCCGAAGAAGTTTGTGATTGATCCGCATAAGTTGTTCAGTGCGGCGTAAGGTTGAGGGTCAGTATGAGGGCGCCTCTGTGCGCCCTTGTATTAGGTGGTTAGTAGAAGTACAAAAAATACGAACTGATCATCATGGTTGTAACGGAAGTTAAAAGGAGGAGTGATGGTATAACCATCCAATATTTGAGCGTTCGTGGGATTTTTTCAACGTCTTCGACAAGTGCCAAGCGCCGCCATTGAAATATTCTCGGGATAAGAATGACAGTCGCCATGGCTAATACGCGTTGCGGCCTCCCATCAAACGGGGTATTGCGAAAAGTATGCCTGTTCCCGACTATGTAAGCGCTGAATTGCATATAGCGTTCTGCGGCTTCAAGTTTTTTAAACATGACATAAGCGATGAGCGGAAAGCTTAGTAACATGATGGCGCCCGCGCACATGCCGATATATTCCAAGGCCATTTAATCCCTCACAGTCTTATAGAGGAGTTTACCCGCGCCTTCTCCCATTGCGCTTCCTAGCTTTCCGACTGCGAGCCCACCTGCGGCGCCGCCGACGATTGCGCAGGCCAATGCTCCGGCGCCCGCTGTCGGTATGCCAAAAACGAGCATACAGACGCCAGTACCGACATGGGCCCCAATTATCCCACCTGCTGATGCGCCGCTTACGCCAAGCACTAATTTCCCTCCTTCGACATATTTTGCCTGGGTACATTCTTGCTCACGTCCTGTCGAGCATGCCTCTGTGATTTCCAGCGCTGTTGCCCCGACATCCAGCGCGATACCAATGTAGGTCCCCTGCTTCAACATCTGTGAAGCCTTGGCCACACGTTTAACGGTTTCTTCATACCCACGAATCTCCCCATGCTGCCAGTAACGTTTACTGGAAATCCCCAGCATTTTTTTAATCGCCCCCTCGTTTTTCAAACCTGTTCCAAACCGAGCCACCCCGGATATCTGCCCGTCGAGCTTTGCAAACAGCGCACGACGTTTGACCAAAAATTCATCTCTCGCAGTTGTGGTGCCCCTGCTCAAGTACTTCTTATGCAAATCATCGATTTCCTTGAGGGTTGTCTCGATTTGCGCCAAGTGCTTGCTCCAAGCGCTGCTGGCGCTACCAATTCCGATAGAGGCGTTGGACATGATGGCCTGCAACTGATCATAGTTTTTGATCAGGAATTGATCGGCAGCAGAGTGCGCCATCAGGTCATGTTTGACGCTCTGCGCTGAACGCATCAGCCAGGCCTCTTCAGTGGTGCAAGATGCTGTGCGTGGGTCAGGGATGATCACCAACTGCCCAGGCAACACCACGGTGTTGCGGATATGCTGGTTAAGGGTGTCGAATTTGGTTTGCGTATGAGGATTGAGAGAAAGGCTTTGCTTGAGTGCCGGATAAGGTTGCTGTTGATCGTTGATAAATGCATAGGGTCCCTGCATCGCGTACACCTCCTAAGTAGCTGAGGCGCTCGACTATAAGAAGGTGCTACAGGCGAGGTAAGGCGCGTGCAGGGGCGTTTTTAACGTTTCAGAAAGGGACTACTTAAGTCCAGACTCATGCCTACGGCTGTAACCGCCTGCTGATCACATCCAGCAAATCGCACCCATCCCGCAACGGAATTGCACAGAGCAAGGCAAAGTCCTGGAGGACGATGTTGTCGGTTTGCAGTCCCTCGCGAAACGCCAGGTTTTCCATGACTTGGGTCACCGCGCGGATGCGGTAGACGGCGGCGTCGTGGAGAACTTCGAGAGGCACTTGGGTGTCGATGAGCAGGGAAGGAGTGGTGCTGTCGTGGCCGGTGAGCGGCATGTATCGATTCATGTTTTAAACCCATTCAAATAGAAGTGGGCTACACACTTTATTCGTCGCCAAACGAATTGGATGGCAGCTGTACGCAGGTTGGCGAACCGGGAATGGAACCGGCAGACCCGAAGGTCTCCCGCGCACAGCCACCATGAAGGCAGCTATTTAGGCTGACTGACACTCGGCATTCGCGAGCAAGCCCGCTCCCACAGGGGATCTTGGGTGGTGCAGGTTTCAGCGAGCGGCCAATGCACCTTGATAGATCGTCGGGCCGGTTGGCTGCTTGCTCAATGAGCCTCCCTTGGTTTCCGCACTCACCATCAACTCTACCGGCTTGCTGATGGATTCCTGCTGACGTGGGTTCAAGCCGATGATGCCCTTGCCGTCTTCCGGCAACAGGCCAAGAGAGACCGGCGAACCGCCTTCCGGAATGGCCCACAACTCCAGGCTTTGGTCGGGTGCAGTAGCAGTGGCCGCAATCGGCTGCACTTCCAGGTAGTCCTTGTGGGCCATGATCTGTGCCGCTGGCTGCTGGGTAGTGGTCACCAGCGTGGCGGCGGCCTTGACGCTGTCCTGGGTGTAGAGGGCGCCGCCAATGCCGGCAATCACCACTGCACAGGCGCCAACGAACAGGCGCGGGCGGCTCCAGAACGGAGGCTTTTGCTCAATCACTTGGGGTTGGATCGCAGTCATAAGTCTCTTCCTGACAAATTTTGTAGTCAGTGCATGGACCCACTTATCCCGAATGGGTTCCGGTGACGCCTTGGAACAACCGACGAGATACCCAGTCCAACGCCTGCTTTTGTTCCTACATTCAGAGGTTGTCTTGATGAAGATTTCACGCGGTTTTGCCCTTTCTTGCCTGATGACCCTGGCGGCTGGCCCGGTGTTCGCCGCAGGCTTCAACCTTGGCGATGCGGCCAATGCCATCTCGGGCATGCAAGGCGGTAACAACAAGGCCGCAGCCGCTGCACCGTCGTCCGAGACAGCCGGCCTGCTCAGCGCACTGACCTCGCAACTCAACATCACCCCAGAACAGGCTGTCGGCGGTACTGGCGCCATGCTGGGCCTGGCCAAGAACCAACTGAGCAGCACTGACTACTCGCAACTGGGCAAGAGCATACCTGGCCTCGACCAGTTGTCGGGTAATAACGCACTGGGCAGTCTTGGTGCCTTGAGCGGCATGCTCGGTCAGAACGGTGGTAGCAAGACCAGCGGCCTTGATGGTTTGCTGGGTAATGTGAAGAACACCAATGACCTGAACACGGCGTTCAGCGCCTTGGGCATGGATGGCGGGATGGTGAGTCAGTTTGCCCCGGTGATCCTGCAATACCTGGGGGGCCAGGGTGCCAGCAGTTCAGTGCTGGGTAAGCTGGCTCAGGCGTGGGGCACAGGCGGTTAGTAGCGTCTCACAGATGACGATTATGTTTGTTGACGTTAGAAAATGAAAAATCATACGAGATGAAATTGTCTGAGTCGTAGGGAACCGTAAGAAAAACGATGCCACATATTGTTACCTTCCAGGATTATCGCGGTTAGCGGACTTGGAAGGTTTCATCTTTTTTAAGTCATCACCGTGGTGTCGTAATGATAGAAAATGATTTTTCACGCGTAAAAAGAAATATCGATGTGCCTGAAATTCCGCAGAGTGAAGACGCTGAGATTAGGGAATACCTCGAATCACTGGGAATCAACTATGAGACTTCCGAATACAACCGGAATAGATCACGTTCGCCCAGGAGTATCCAAGAGTCCCAGACTGATCTTCGTTTTGCTGTGCAGGAGGGTATCGACGGTGCCGCAAAGGCAAGGAACCCTGAACATCCCCTTGGCCAGATACTCGCTGGCTTGGCGGATTTCATCGCCCCAGGTGCAGCAGACCGATTTGATTCCAAGGGGCAGCTTGACCATCTGCGAACTGCCTTGGGAGGGGAGGGAGGCGCTTCTAACGGCACGCGATCCCTACCAGGCGAGCAAAAACAGCCTGACCCACAAACGTACGATAAAGTCGCAGGCGATTTGGCCCAGAGTTTTCGCCTGTTCGCAGACTCAAATTCAAATCTCGGAGCGTTGTTCGAGTCGCTGAAGGGCGCATTCAGCGAAGCGAACCAGGCCGGTCTGGAGACTGAAAAGTTGCTTGCTGGCCTTGCGGGCGCGTTAAAAAAGCCTGCGTGACCCCCGTACCACCGACCGTGGAAAAGCGCAGGTGGCTTCACTCCACCAGCGCGTCAAGCCTCTGGTCCTTCTCCCTCCAGAGCTGATTCACCCAGTTCTGGACGGTCTGGCGAAACGCCGGATCATTCTCGTAATCGCCCTGCCACAACGCGGGGTCCAACTCGCGGGTGCGGATATCAATGATCACTTTTGGCACCGCGCCGCTGATCAAGTCCCAGAACCCCGGAATCTTTTGCTGCTGCTTTTGAGATGGATAGACCACCGTCACGTCGAGTACCGCGTCCAGCTGTTCACCCATCGCCGCCAGTACAAACGCCACGCCCCCGGCCTTGGGCTTGAGCAGGTGCTTGAACGGCGAGGCCTGCTGTTTGTGTTTGGCCGCGCTGAACCGCGTGCCTTCCAGGTAATTGACCACGGTCACCGGCTGGCGCTTGAACAGCTCACACGCCTGCTTGGTGATCTTCAGGTCCTGGCCGGCCAGTTCCGGGTGCTTGGCCAGGAATGCCTTGGTGTAGCGCTTCATGAACGGGTAATCCAGCGCCCACCACGCCAGGCCGAGGAAGGGCACCCAGATCAGCTCTTTTTTCAGGAAGAATTTGAAGAACGGCGTACGCCGGTTCAACGCCTGGATCAGCGCCGGGATATCGACCCAGGATTGGTGGTTGCTGATCACGAGGTAGGAGGTGTCACCGCGCAGGTCGCCGCCGCCACGGATGTCCCATTGGGTGGGGATACACAGCGAGAAGATCAGCTTGTCGATCTCGGCCCAGGTCTCGGCGATCCACATCACCGCCCAGGACGCGTAATCGCGGAAGCGACCCGGGGCCACCAGCTTGAGCAGGGCAAACACCATCAGCGGTCCGAACAGCACCAGGGTGTTGAGCAGTAGCAGCAGTGTGACAAAACAGCCGGTGAGCAGGCGGCGCATAAATAACTCTTGGGATCTTGTGGGCGGGTCATGATAAGCAAGGTGAGTCTAGAGGCCAAATCCCAAATCGGCGGACGAATGTTTCACAATGTGCCTTGTATGCTCGGTCATCCAACTAAGTGCTGTGTTTGCGGTCTAGAATCCGCCCACTTCTTTCGAGGAAATCATGCCGTGAAATTGCTCCTTGCTGTGTTCGCCCTAGCTGTTCCCATTATGGCTGCTGTGCCTGTGATGGCCGCCGAGCCGACCCTCTACGGTCGCTACGAATACATTCAGTTGCCGGAGATCGGCGAAACCTTCAAGGCCAAGATGGACACTGGCGCGCTGACTGCCTCGCTGTCGGCTCGGGACATCGAGACCTTCACCCGCGACGGCGATGAGTGGGTGCGCTTCCGCCTCGGCGGCAAAGACGCCGGCAACAAGGTCTACGAGCACAAGGTGTCGCGAATCAGCAAGATCAAGAGCCGCGCCGATGAGGACGATGACAAGGACGAGCCGTCCGTGGCCAAGCGTCCGGTGGTCGACCTGGAAATGTGCCTGGGCAACGTCAAGCGCACCGTCGAGGTCAACCTCACCGACCGCAGCAGCTTCAACTACCCGCTGTTGATCGGCGCCAAGGCCCTGCGTGAATTTGGCGCAGCGGTAAACCCGGCACGTCGCTACACTGCCGACAAACCGGACTGCTGATAGAGCCCATGCCGCACATCCTGATTGTCGAAGACGAAGCGGCGATTGCCGACACGCTGATCTTTGCCCTGCAAGGCGAGGGCTTCACCACCACGTGGCTGACCCTCGGCCAGGCGGCGTTGGAGCATCAACGCCAAACCCCGGCCGACCTGATCATCCTCGACATCGGCCTGCCGGACATCACCGGCTTTGAAACCTGCAAGCAATTGCGCCGGTTCAGCGAAGTGCCAGTGATGTTCCTCAGTGCCCGCGATGCCGAGATTGACCGCGTGGTGGGGCTGGAGATCGGCGCCGATGATTATGTGGTCAAGCCCTTCAGCCCTCGGGAAGTGGCGGCGCGGGTCCGGGCGATTCTCAAGCGTGTCGGCCCGGGTGTGGCGCCAACGCTGTTCCAGGTGGATCTTGAGCGCATGCAGATCAACTATCGCGGGCAGCCCTTGAGCCTCACGCGCCATGAGTTCCGCCTGCTGCAAAGCCTGTTGGACCAACCCGAGCGGGTCTTCAGCCGTGAGCAACTGCTGGACGCGGTCGGCGTGCCTGCCGATGCCGGCTACGAGCGCAACATCGACAGCCACATCAAAAGCCTGCGCAGCAAACTGCGTAGCGTGGCAGCCGATGCCGAACCGATCCAGACCCATCGCGGCCTGGGCTACAGCTACAGTCCGAGCACCAGCTGATGCGCCTGGGGCTGCGGATTTTCCTGGTGTATGCGCTGTTTATCGGTCTGACCGGCTACTTCGTGCTCAACACCGTCATGAAGGAAATCCGTCCCGGCGTGCGCCAGTCCACCGAAGAAACCCTGGTGGACACTGCGAACCTGCTGGCCGAAATCCTGCGCGCGGACGTGAAGAATGGCACCCTCGGCCAGAGCCATTGGCCAGAGTTGCTCAAGGCCTACGGCAGCCGCCAACCGGGCGCGACGATCTGGGGCCTGCCGAAAAACCAGGTCAACCACCGTATCTACGTCACCGATGCCAAGGGCACGGTGCTGCTCGATTCCACGGGCGAAGCGGTGGGCCAGGACTATTCGAAATGGAACGACGTGTACCTGACCCTGCGTGGCGAGTACGGTGCACGGTCAACCCGTAGCGAACTGGACGATCCCGCTTCGTCGGTGATGCACGTGGGCGCACCGATTCGCGATAACGGCCAGATCATCGGCGTGGTCACCGTGGCCAAGCCCAACAGTTCACTGCAACCCTATGTGGACCGCACCGAGCGCCGCCTGCTGTGGTACGGCGCAGGGCTGGTGGTGCTCGGCTTGCTGCTGGGCGCGGTGTTGTCGTGGTGGTTGAGCGTTGCGCTGCGCCGGTTGACGGCGTACGCCGAGGCGGTCAGCGAAGGGCGCCGCGCCGAGTTGCCCCATTACCGTGGCGGCGAGTTGAAGCAGTTGTCCACCGCTGTGGAGCACATGCGCACGCAACTGGAGGGCAAGGCCTACGTCGAGCATTACGTGCACACCCTGACCCATGAACTGAAAAGCCCGTTGGCAGCGATTCGCGGCGCGGCGGAGCTGTTGCAGGGCGAGATGAGCCGTGAACAGCAGCAGCGTTTTATCGGCAATATCGACAGTGAAAGCGCACGCCTGCAGCAGTTGATCGAGCGTCTGCTGAACCTGGCGCAGGTGGAGCAACGCCAAGGGCTGGAAGAGCAGTCGAGCATCCCGCTGGCCGCCTTGGTCGAGGATGTTCTCAAGGCCCAGTGTGCGCGGATCGAAGGCGCCGCTTTGCAAGTTGAGCAGGCGATTACTGCCGACGTGCGGGTGTTTGGCGAACCCTTCCTGCTGCGCCAGGCCCTGGGCAACCTGCTGGACAACGCCCTGGATTTCACCCCGCCCGGCGGTGCGCTGCGGTTCAGTGCGCAGGTGCGGCATAACGATGTGCAGGTCAGCCTGTTCAACCAGGCCGCACCGATTCCCGATTACGCTTTGCCGCGCCTGAGCGAGCGTTTCTACTCGCTGCCACGCCCAGCCAGCGGGCGTAAAAGCACCGGCCTGGGGCTTAACTTTGTCGAAGAAGTGATGAAGCTGCACGGCGGCGCGCTGCAGATTGGCAATGTGCCAGGCGGGGTGCAAGCGGTGCTGCATCTCCACACAGTCTCCACATTGCCCACATAAATCTCCCATACGTATTCCCCAGACTCTCCCCATCAAAACAGGGAGAGACCCATGAACCGCAGCCTGCTTTTCAAACTTGGCGCGATTGCGCTGCTGATCCTGCTGTTGCTGATTCCGTTGCTGATGATCAACGGCATCATCAGCGACCGCCAGCAATTGCGCGACGGCGTATTGATGGACATCGCCCGCAGTTCCAGCTACGCCCAGCGCCTTACCGGGCCAGTGATGGTGGTGCCGTACCGAAAGACTGTGCGCGAGTGGAAGCTCAATGAAAAACTCAATAAACGCTATGAAGAAACCCGTGAAGAGCGCGGTCGTCTGTATTTCCTGCCGGAGCGTTTCGAGCTCGACGGCAAGGTGCAAACCGAACTGCGCTCGCGGGGCATCTACCAGGCGCGATTGTTCCACGCCGACAACCGTATCAGCGGGCGTTTCGAGTTGCCTGCGCAGTTAGGGATCACGGAAAACTTCGCGGATTATCGCTTTGAACCGGCGTTTCTGGCGGTGGGCATCAGCGATATTCGCGGCATCGAAAACGCGTTGAAACTGGAACTGGGCGACCAGCGCCTGGAGTTCTCCCCAGGCTCTCAAGTGGACTGGCTGGGCGAGGGGGTGCATGTAGCGTTACCGCAGCAGGACGGCGAGAAACCCGCTGTGCTGGAGTTCGCCTTCGACCTGCGCCTGCAAGGCACCGAACAACTGCAAGTGGTGCCGGTGGGCAAGACCAGCCAAGTGTCACTGGCCTCCAACTGGCCGCACCCGAGTTTTATCGGCAACTTCCTGCCGGCTCAACGGGAAGTCACCGACAAAGGGTTTACCGCCAACTGGCAGACCTCATTCTTCTCCACCAACCTCGAACAAGCCCTGCAAAGCTGCCTGGACCGGCAAGGCTGTGAGGACTTCACCAACCGCAGCTTTGGCGTGAACTTCATCGACCCGGTGGACCAGTACCTCAAGAGCGACCGTGCGATCAAATATGCGCTGTTGTTTATCGCCCTGACCTTTGCCGGCTTCTTCCTGTTCGAGGTGCTCAAGAGCCTGGCGGTGCACCCCATCCAGTACGCGTTGGTGGGTGTTGCGCTGGCGTTCTTCTACCTGCTGCTGTTGTCGTTGTCCGAGCATGTGGGCTTTGCCCTGGCGTACCTGATATCGGCCAGTGCCTGTGTGGCGTTGATCGGGTTCTACGTGTGCCATGTGCTGCGCAGCGTCGCTCATGGGCTGGGGTTCTCGGCGGGGTTGGCGGCGTTGTATGGCCTGTTGTACGGGTTGCTGAGTGCCGAGGATTACGCGCTGCTGATGGGCTCGTTGTTGCTGTTCGGCCTGCTGGGCACGGTGATGGTGCTGACGCGCAAACTGGATTGGTATGGGGTGGGCAAGCGTAAGGTGGAGGAAGTGCAATGATTGGGTTGCGCGAAGATCAGCAAATGAAGGTGAGGATGGTCAACTTCCTCAATCACACCGCCGCCGAATGTGGGAGGGGGCTTGCTCCCGATTGCGGCGTGTCATTGGGCACATCTGTTTCTGAACCACCGCTATCGGGAGCAAGCCCCCTCCCACATTCGGCGGCGGTGAGTTTTAGATGGACGGTTGGGTCTGCCGCATCGAAGGCCGTTGGCTGACCTCGGCGTACCAGGCGGCGAGCTTGGGATTATCTGCGCGCCATTGCAGGTCCGGATGACGAAAGTCCAGGTAACCCAGGGCACAGGCGACGCTGATGGCGGCGATGTCGAAGTGGCTGGCCAGTTCGGCAATGGCGCCCTGTTCCAGCTCGGCGAGGGCGCGGCGGATCTTGTTGCGCTGTTCATCCAGCCATCGGTCCCAGTGTTTTTCCGTCGGGCGCATGGCGGTTTCGTAACGCACCAGCACGGCGGCATCCATGATGCCGTCGGCCAGCGAGGCCAGGGTCAGGCGCCGCCAGCGGGCCGAGCCATCGCGGGGGATCAGCGGGTTGCCGACGTGCTGGTGGTCGAAGTAGTCGAGGATCACCCGGCTGTCGTGCAGTACCGAACCGTCGGCCAGGCGCAGGGCTGGGATCTTGCCCACGGGGTTACCTTGCAGCACCTGGGCGTCCGGGTTGACCGGCGTCGGCATGCAGGCGTGCAGGGCCACGCGGTCTTGCTGGCCGGTCTCGATCAGCAGCACGCGGACTTTGCGCACGAACGGCGATGCGGGGTTGTGGAGCAAGGTCATGCTGGGTACGGACATGGGCATTCCTCGAAATGGACTGTGGTTAGCGTAGAGGCTTGCGCAGTGGCTGGCGAGGGGATTTTCGGTGATTCTGAGGCCCTCAGCTGCGCCGCTGGACCAACGCCCAAACACCAATGACAGCAGGTATGCCCAACCCCACCCAACTCAACGAATCCCACACCCCATCCCCCAGCAACGCCGCAAACAAGCCGGCGGCACTGAGCAGGCCAATCCCCAGCGGAATGCCAAAGACCTTCCAGAAGTTCGACTGCCGCGGCTTCATACCTTGGCCGCCTTGCGCCGCACGATCCACAAGTAAATTCCGCTCACCAGCACGACGATGGTCAGCACATCCAGCACCGCCCACAGGATCTTCATCGGCATGCCGCCGTAATCACCGAAGTGCAGCGGTTGGGACATGCCCATGGCGTCCATGTACCACGGCCGTTCGGCGGTGGCGGTAACGGCCAGGGTGCTGGCGTCGATCAGCACCGGCGTCAGCAGATGGGAGGTCAGGTGCGTGCTGCCTTTCATGAACACGGCGTAGTGATGCTCACTGGAAAACCGCGTGCCGGGGAAGGCGATAAAGTCTGGCTCCATGCCCGGCGCGGCCTTGGCGGCAATGCTCAGCAGCTCGGTGGCAGGCGCGCGATGGCTCAGCGGCGGGGCGTTTTTATACGGTTCGATCATCGCGCTGAGGCTGTCCTGGCGCCAGGCGGCGATGATCAGGTCAGCGCTGGCGCTGATCACGCCGGTCACGCCCACCACCAGCGCCCAGGTCAGGGTCACCACGCCAATCAGGTTGTGCAGGTCGAGCCAGCGCAGGCGAGTGGACTTGTCCTGGCGCACGGTGGCGAACTTCAAGCGGCGCATGAACGGCAGGTACAACACCGTGCCGGAAATAATCGCCAGCACAAACAGAATGCCCATGAGCGCCAGCAACAACTTGCCCGGCAGCCCGGCGAACATATCCACATGCAGGCGCAGCAGGAACAGGGTCAAGCCGCCATTCGCCGCCGGTGTCTCCACCGCTTCACCCGTGCGGGCATCGAGCATGAAGGTATGGGACGAGTTTGGTTCGGTACCGGCCGTAGCCGCCATGATCGCGATCACACCGTTCTTGTCGTCTTCGTCCCAGGCCAGGTATTGCATGGCATCACCGGGGCGATGGGCCTCGGCCTTGGCCACGAGCTGCTCAAGGTTGAGCTGTGGCGTATCGGCGGGCATCTGCGCAAGCTCAGGCTCGTTGCCCAGCAGATGGTCGATCTCATGGTGGAACACCAGCGGCAGGCCGGTGAGGGCGAGCAGCAGCAGGAATACGGTGCAGATCAGGCTGGTCCACGTGTGAATGAAGGACCAGCGGCGGATGGTTTTGCTTTTCATTTTCTAGCCTTCAGACACACCGAAGCCGCCCTCTGGGGCGGCCTGGTTGTTAACTCAACCGATTACCACTGGTAGGTGGCGCTGGCGACTACGCTGCGCTGGTCGCCGAAGTAGCAGTAGGAACCATCACAGGTGGAAATGTAGTCCTTGTTGAATAGGTTGGTCGCGTTCACTTTCACCGACGCCCCTTTGAGGCTGTTATCCAGGCGGCCGAGGTCGTAGTGCACGGCGCCGTCGAAGACGGTGTAGGCGTTGGCTTTGCCGGCCCAGGTATTGGCCTGGTCGCCATAGGTATTGCCAGTGTAGCGGGCGCCAAAACCAATGCCGAAACCGTCGAGTGCGCCGGTGTGCCAGGTGTAGTCGGTCCACAGCGAGGCTTGCTGGTTTGGCATCAGTTGCAGGCGGTTGCCTTTGAAATCGCCTTTTTGCACTTCGGATTTGGCCAGGGTGTACGCCGCGATCACCTTGAGGTTTTCGGTTACGTCGGATACGGCTTCCAGCTCCAGGCCCTTGACCTTCACTTCGCCGGACTGGTCGGTGACCGATACGCCGCCGGACTGGAAGCTGGTGACTTGCACGTTCTTCTGGGTCAGGTCGTAGACGGCTGCACTGAGTAGGGTGTTGGAACCGGGTGGTTGGTATTTGATCCCCAACTCCCACTGCTTGCCTTCTGTTGGTTTAAACGACTTCACGGGGTCTACGCTGGCGTTGCTCGCAGGCTGGAACGACTCGGCGTATGAGAGGTAGGGCACAAAGCCCGAGTCAAACACATAGCTCAACGCCGCGTTGCCACTGAAATTCTTGCTGCGGTCGGTGTTGGTTGCGTCGTTCTTGTTGAAGTAGGTGGTGCCCTGGTGCACCCAATCTTCCCGACCGCCCAGGGTCAGGCGCCATTGGTCCAGCGCCATCTGATCTTGCACGTAGAGGCCGGTCTGTACGGTTTTCTGGTTGTAATCGTAGAACGCCGTGGAGCGCGCCGGGCGCACGATCGGTTGGCCGTAGACCGGATTGAAGATGTTGGTGGTGCCGCCGTCGCCGAAAATCGCCAGATACGAGGTGTCGGTGCGCTGATGATCCAGGCCGAGCAGCACGGTATGGGTGATGTCGCCGGTGGCGAAGTCTGCCTGGAAGTGGTTATCCACCGCGAATTGACCAATATCCTCGTCCACATTGGTCGAGGAGCGGCTGATATTGCCGTTGGCGTCAGCCGGGGAGAAGGCATAGGAGCCAACGGTCAGTTGTTGGAAGGCCAGTTCCGATTTGGTGTACCGCAGGTTCTGACGGAACTGCCAAGTGTCATTGAAACGATGCTCAAAGGCATAGCCCAGTGCGTAGTAAGTGCGGTCGTAGAAGTCGTAATCCGGATCGCCCAGGTTCTTGTGGTGCGAGACTTCTCCCAGCGGCGATTTGATCTTGGTGCCCTGGATCGGCAGGAACTGGCTGGTAGCTCCGGTATCGTCACGGGTGAACTGCGAGAGCAAGGTCAACTTGGTATCGGTATCGATGTTCCAGGTCAGGCTCGGCGCGATGTTGTAGCGCTTGTTGTCGATGTGATCGACCTGTGTACCGGCATCGCGCACTACACCGCTGACACTGTAGAGAAACTCGCCTTCATCATCGATCTTGCCGGTGCTGGCGAAATTGATCTGGCGATAGTTGTCACTGCCGTATTGCAGTTGGATGGCGTTGCTCGATTCTGCGCTTGGACGGCGGCTGACCATGTCCAACAGGCCACCCGGTGGAGTTTGGCCATAGACCGACGAGGCCGGGCCGCGCAGCAGAGCTAGACGATCCAGGTTCCAGGTTTCGGCTTTCGGGTTGGCGTACACGCCGCGGGGTAGCGGCAGGCCATCGAGGAATTGGGTGGGTTCGAAACCGCGCACGCGCATCCAGTCGTAGCGGGTGTCGCTGCCGTAGCTGGCGGACACGATACCAGGCATGTATTTGACTGCGTCGTCGAGGTTCTGGACGTTACGGTCCTGCATCTGCTCGCGGGTGGCCACCGAGATTGAACGTGGCGCCTCGACCAGCGCGGTGTCGGTTTTGGTGCCGGCAGCGGTGCGCTTTGCCAGGTAGCCGTCCACCGGCCCCCAAGCGCTTTCATAATTGCCCTGGGCAATGATGCTGGTTTCCGGTAACGCAACTACACCGTCTGGAATCGCCACCAACGTAAAAGTCCCCGCCGTGCTCTGCTCCAACTGCAACCCCGTCCCGCGCAACGCCTCACGCAACGCGCCCTGCGCATCGAACTGGCCCTTGACCGGGGTTGAGGTCTTGCCGGCGGCGAGTGTCGGGTTGAGGGTCAGCGCCAGGCCGGCCTGGCTGGCGATCTGGTTGAGGGTGGCGGCCAATGGCGCGGCCGGCAGGTTATAGGCGCGCACGCTGGAGGCTTGTTCAGCAGCGATCAGCGAAGTGCTGGCCAGCGGGGCGCTGAGGGCGATAGCCAGGGCTAACAGGCTGGGGCGCAGCAAAGTGTCTAGCGTGCGGGACATAGGGGCGGCTCCTGAATGGAAATATTTCTCAATTGCCTAGGTGCCGAACGAGAAGCAGAAAGTGATAGGGCCGGGTGTAACTATTTTTTCCAGGGGGTTCTTGAGGGCCTCTTCGCGAGCAAGCCCGCTCCCACACTTGACCGCGTTCAGTCAGGCAAAACACCGTCAAATGTGGGAGCGGGCTTGCTCGCGAAAGCAATCGCCCAGCCACCTCAAACCTTAAGGCTTGCCGGTAACGGTCACCCACCACGGCGTATGCTGCTCGATCTGCACCGGCAAGGTCGGTAACAGCGCGTTCAACGCCAGGGTGGTGTCGTGCAGCGGGAAGCTGCCGGTGATGCGCAGGTCGGCCACGTCTTTATCCACACCCAGGTAGCCAGTGCGGTAGCGACTCAGTTCATTGATCACATCGCCCAGGCGAGCGTTGTCGACCACCAACATGCCGCGGGTCCAGGCATCGGAAGCGGGGGTGACAGCCAAGGTAGGGCCGAGGCCATCGCTGCGCATCAGCACTTGCTGGCCTGCCTTGAAAATCTGTTCCTGGTGCAGTGCCTCAGGCTGGGCGGCCACGGCCGATTGCAGCACGCTCAGGCGCGTCGCGTCGTCTTCGCGTTTGACGATAAAACGCGTGCCCAGCGCCCGCAGGCTGCCGTCGCGGGTTTGCACATAGAAAGGGCGTGCATCGTCATGGCCGGTTTCGACGAGGATTTCGCCTTCCTGCAACACGATCAACCGGCGTTTTTCATCGAAGCGCACATCAATCGCGCTATGGGTGTTGAGGTTGATCAACGTACCGTCGGCCAGTTTCAGCGTGCGTTGCTCGCCGGTAGCCGTGCGCTGGTCGGCCAGCCAATAGTGGATCGGCACGTAGCGCTCGCCGGCAAACAGCGCCAGGCCGCATACCAGTACGATACTCGCCAGGCCACGGCCCAATTTGCGCACGCGCTGGCGAATGCCTTGGCGCGATTGCAGCAAGGCCGCCCTTGCCGGGCCCGAGGCTGCGCTGAAACGTTGGTCGAGCATGCCCAACTGGCGCCAGGCGCGGGCATGTTCCTCATCGCTGGCCAGCCATTTGGCGAACTCTTCCTGTTCCACCGTGCTGCCGTCACCCGAGTCGAGGGACAGTTGCCAGGCAATCGCGGCATCCAGCACCCGCGCCGACACCGGTCTGGAACCGATGGCCGTCACGAAGGCTCGCCATACAGCGCGATGTAGCACTGGCGAATGCCCTGGGCCAGGTACTGGCGCACACGGGGCACCGACACGCCGAGGCGTTGGGCGATTTCTGCGTGGCCCAGGCCGTCGAGGCGGTTATAGAGGAAAGCGGCGCGGGCCTTGCTCGACAGCGTGCCGAGCAGGCGGTCGATGGCTTTCAAGTCTTCCAGGATCAGTTGCTGTTCTTCCGGCGAAGGGTGTTCGCTTTCGGGGATCAGCATTAATTCGGTGAGATACGCTTGTTCAAGGGCGGCGCGACGGAAGTAGTCGAACAGCAGGCCCTTGGCGATGGCCACCAGGAACGCCCGGGGTTCACGGGGTTCGCGCAGCTCATCACGGCCCAGCAGGCGCATGAAGGTGTCCTGGCTCAGGTCTTCGGCGCGGCTCGGGCAGGCCACATTGCGCCGCAGCCAGGCCAGCAGCCAGCCGCGATGGTCGCGATACAACGCGCCAACAAGCTCACTGTGTGGGGTCTGGACCGACGACAAGGCATCACCGAATAAACGAGGGGTTTAAACTAACGAGAATTATTCGCGATTGTGTCAGAGGCGTAGGGTGGGCGCAATTGGCGTCTGTCGGGAGATGACATTAAAACGATGGCGCTTGTTGACGCCGTTTCCACTGGGCCAAACGCTCCTGCAGCGCGCGGGGCGTGTCGATCTGCTGCAGCCTGGCACGGCTGAACAGGATCAGCATCAGCTCCGCCGTAGCCAGAGCATCGGCGCTGGCGTGATGGCGTTCGCCGGCCTGGAGCTTGAAATGGTTGAGCCAGTCGTCCAGCCCGGCCTCGCGTAGCGTGGTGTCGGGGCACAACAGCGGCGCCAGGTCGGCCACGTCCAGAAAGGGATGGGCCAGGCGATAACCCAGGCTGTCCTTGAGCGCCCGGCCTAGCATGTGTTGATCGAAGGGCGCATGGAAGGCCAGCAACGGGCTGTCGCCCACAAACGCCATGAAATCCAGCAACGCCTCGGCCGGATCGCTGCCGGCAGCGATGGCACTGGGGCCCAGCCCGTGGATCAGCACGCTGGGGCTGAGCTTGGTGTCGGAGCGTTGCAGGGTGCGTTCAAACAGTTGGGAGAAATCCACCGCACCGTCCTCGATGACCACGGCGCCGATGGACAGCACCTGGTCACGGTTAAGGTTCAGGCCGCTGGTTTCCAGGTCCACCACCACCCAGCGCTGGCTGCGCAATGAGTCGTCGCCCAATACGCGAGGCTTGGGCAATTGCGCCAGGCGCTGTTGCTGCACCGCGCTCAGTCCAGGTTTTTTCTTATGCAACCAGCCGAACAAACTCACAGTTGATACCGCAAGGTCAGGCTGCTTTGCAGGCGCTGGGCCTGGCGCAGGGATTCACGCAGGATGCGCCGGTCAAGATGGTTGAGGCTATCGGGGTCGACGCGGTTGGAATAGGGCTGGTTCTCGCGGGTCTGCAACTGGTGCTGCTGCATGCGCGTCTGCTGGATAAAGTGGTAGGCCTCTTCATAGGCGGCGCCATCCAGCGGCTCGATCACTTGCTTGTCCACCAACTGGCGCAGGCGCTCCAGGGTGTTATTGGCGTGGATGCCATTGGCCAGGGCCAGCAGGCGCGCACCGTCTACGAACGGGGTAAGGCCCTGCACCTTGAGGTCGAGGGTGGCTTTTTCGCCGCCTTTGCGGGTCAGCACGAACTCGCGGAAACGCCCTACCGGTGGGCGCTGGCGTAACGCGTTTTCGGCCAACATGCGCTGGAACAGGGGGTTATCCGCGACTTGGTCGAGAATGCCCTGGCGCAATTGCTCGCAACCCTGCTCGTCGCCCCACACCACACGCAAATCAAAGTAGATGCTCGAGCCCAGCAGGTTCTCCGGCGTTGCTTCACGGATAAACGCACCGAAGCGCCGCGCCCATTCCACTCGGGACAAGCACAGCTCGGGGTTGCCGGCCATGATATTGCCCTTGCACAGGCTGAAGCCGCACAGCGCCAGGCTCTGGTTGATGTGCTGCGCCAGAGGCAGCAAGCGGCCACGAATCTCGGCAGCTTCGACGGCGTCCTTGGCCTCGAACAGGATGCCGTTGTCCTGGTCGGTGTACAGCGTTTGTTCGCGGCGACCTTCGCTGCCGAAACACAACCAACTGAATGGCACGCCGGGGTCGCCTTTTTCAGCGAGGGTCAACTCGATCACCCGGCACACGGTGTGGTCGTTGAGCAGCGTAATGATGTGGGTGATCTGGGTGGACGACGCGCCATGGGCGAGCATGCGCTCCACCAACTGGCCGATTTCACCGCGAATCGCCACCAGGTTTTCCACCCGGGGCGCGTTACGGATGGTGCGGGCCAGGTGCACCAGGTCTACACGTTGCAAGGAGAACAGGTCACGCTCGGACACCACGCCACACAGACGCTGGTCTTTGACCAGGCACACATGGGCAATATGCCGCTCGGTCATGGCGATGGCCGCGTCGAAAGCGCTGTGGTCCGGGCTCAAGAAAAACGGCGCCTGAGTCATATGGGCTTCAATGCCCTGGCTGAAATCGCTGGTGCCATCAGCCACCACCTGGCGCAAATCACGCAGGGTGAAGATGCCCAGGGGCGCCTTGTGCTGGTCGACAATCACAATGCTGCCGACCTGCTGCTCGTGCATCAACGTCACCGCTTCACGCAACGGCGTGTATGGGCTGCAAGTGACCGGGTGGCGCATGGCCAATTCGCCCAGGCGGGTGTTCAGCGAGTATTGAGTGCCGAGGGTTTCCACGGCTTTTTGCTGCACCTGCTGGTTGACCTGATCGAGCAGGCTGCTGACCCCGCGCAAGGCGAAATCACGAAACGGGCTGGAAAGGGCGAACAGCTTGATAAAAGCTGGTTTGTTCAGTTGCAGGCAAAAGGTGTCTTCGGCCGCTTTGTGTTCGGTGCGGGTAGCGCGTTCACCCAGCAACGCGGCGAGGGGGAAGCACTCGCCAGTGGTGATTTCGAAGGTGGTGTCCGCCGAGTCTGGCCGTTCACCGACGACGCGGCCCTGCTTGACGATATAAAAGTGCTCAACCGGGCCACCAGACGGTTTGAGGATGCTGTCGCCGGGGCCGTAGAAGCGCAGTTGGCACTGTTCCACCAGAAACGCGAGGTGAGCCTGTTCCATCTGGTTGAAGGGCGGGAAGCGTTGCAGGAATTGCAGGGTGCCGTGAATGTTCTGCAACACAGCAGTTTTCCCTGCTTGTGCGAATGCATCAGCTTTACTCATAACAGTGACCGCAGTTTTTTTGTCGTTATCGTGCTGCATGGTCGACTCCTGCACGGCGGGTGCCCATTGGACGTAAGTCTAGGTGGATGAAAACCGCGCAAAACTAGGGAAAAACCTTACATGACTATCGTCCAAACCCCGTAGAACGCCCACTAGGCAAACTTTCCGACGAAGTGCACATTGTTCGCCCTTCCGCAGATGTCTGACGAGTGTGCTGGGAGATTGATTAGAACTGCTGAGAAACGTATGCCCGACCACGATATTTTGAGTGACGCCGAGCGCGAGGCGCTGAGCGCCGTGATGCTCGAGCCTGATTTACCGCCCCAACGTGTATTGATCGTGGACGACGACAAGGATGCGCGTGAACTGCTGGCGGAGATCCTGGGGTTGGACGGTATTCGCTGCATGACCGCCGACAGTGGTGAGGCGGCATGGGATTTGTTGAAATCAAGCAGCTCCATCGGTTTATTGATCACCGACCTGCGCATGGCGCCGAGCAATGGCCTGGAGTTGATCCGCCAGGTGCGCGAGTCGACCCGGGCGGCGCTGCCGATCATCATCATGTCGGGGGACGCGGAAGCGCCGGATGTGATCGATGCGATGCATTTGAGCGTGGTGGACTTTTTGCTCAAGCCGATTGATAGCGTGAAGTTGGCGAAGTTGGTCAAGCGGGAGTTGGGGATGGCTTCCTGATTTTTGTGAGGCTGTGATGGCCTCATCGGGAGCAAGCCCCCGATAGCGCCAGTTCAGTCAACCTCAAACCCACTAAAAAGCCCTGATCTCTCGATCAGGGCTTTTTCATTTACAGGCCGTTTTTAGCCTTGAACTCCCGCCGCCGACGGTGCAACACCGGCTCGGTATACCCATTAGGCTGCTTGGTCCCCTCAATCACCAACTCCACCGCGGCCTGGAACGCGATGTTGCTGTCGAAATCCGGAGCCAATGGGCGGTACAACGCATCCTCGGCGTTCTGACGGTCCACCACCGGCGCCATGCGCTTGAGGCTTTCCATCACCTGAGCTTCGTTGACGATGCCGTGGCGCAACCAGTTGGCGATGTGCTGGCTGGAAATTCGCAGAGTGGCGCGGTCTTCCATCAGGCCGACATCGTTGATGTCCGGCACTTTCGAGCAGCCGACGCCCTGGTCGATCCAACGGACCACATAACCCAGGATGCCTTGGGCATTGTTGTCCAGTTCGTTGCGGATCTCTTCCTCGGACCACTCGGTGTTGCTGGCCAGGGGAATGGTGAGGATATCGTCCACCGAGGCGCGCTCGCGCTTGGCCAGTTCGGCCTGGCGGGCGAACACATCAACCTTGTGATAGTGCAGTGCATGCAGCGCCGCCGCGGTAGGCGACGGTACCCAAGCGGTGTTGGCACCGGCCAGTGGGTGGGCGATTTTCTGTTCAAGCATCAAAGCCATCAGGTCGGGCATGGCCCACATGCCTTTACCGATTTGCGCACGACCTTGCAGGCCGGTGCTCAAGCCGATATCGACGTTCCAGTTCTCATACGCGCCGATCCATTTTTCCGCTTTCATGGCCGCTTTGCGCACCATCGCGCCAGCTTCCATGGAGGTGTGGATTTCGTCGCCGGTGCGGTCAAGGAAACCGGTGTTGATGAACACCACGCGCTCGCTGGCCGCTTTGATACAGGCCTTGAGGTTGACTGTGGTGCGGCGCTCTTCGTCCATGATCCCGACTTTCAGCGTGTTGCGCGGCAGGTTCAGCACCTCTTCGATGCGACCGAACAGCTCGTTGGTGAACGCGGCTTCTTCCGGGCCGTGCATCTTCGGCTTGACGATGTACACCGAACCGGTGCGGCTATTTTTGCGCGTGTTGTTGCCATTGAGGCTGTGGATCGCCGCCAGGCTGGTGAGCAGGCCGTCGAGGATGCCTTCCGGCACTTCGTTGCCGTCTTTATCGAGGATCGCGTCGATAGTCATCAGGTGGCCAACGTTACGCACGAACAGCAGCGAACGGCCGTGCAGCGTCACATCCTGGCCGTCCACGCCGGTGTAGACGCGATCAGGGTTCATGGTGCGAGTGAACGTCTTGCCGCCCTTGGCCACTTCTTCGGCCAGGTCGCCCTTCATCAGGCCGAGCCAGTTGCGGTAGATCACCACTTTGTCATCGGCATCCACAGCGGCGACGGAGTCTTCGCAGTCCATGATGGTGGTCAGCGCGGCTTCCATCAGCACGTCTTTGACGCCGGCCGCATCGGTCTGGCCGACCGGGGCGCTGGCGTCGATCTGGATTTCGAAGTGCAGGCCGTTGTGCTTGAGCAGAATCGCAATCGGCTCGGCCGCGGGGCCCTGGAAACCGATCAACTGGGCATCGTCACGCAGGCCGCTGTTGCTGCCGCCTTTAAGGCTGACGATCAACTTGCCATCGACGATTTTGTAGCCAGTGGAATCAACGTGGCTGCCGGCGCTGAGCGGCGCAGCTTCGTCGAGGAACCCACGGGCGAAGGCGATGACTTTGTCACCACGTACCTTGTTGTAGCCCTTGCCCTTCTCGGCGCCGCCAGCTTCGCTGATGGCGTCGGTGCCATACAACGCGTCATACAGCGAGCCCCAGCGTGCATTCGAAGCGTTGAGGGCGAAGCGGGCATTCATCACCGGCACTACCAACTGGGGGCCGGCCATGCGGGCAATTTCGTCGTCGACGTTTTGGGTCGAGGCCAGGAAGTCTGCGGCTTCTGGCAGCAGGTATCCGATGTCTTGCAGGAAGGCTTTGTAGGCCACCGGGTCGTGGGCTTTGCCTGCGTGTGTCTGGTGCCAGGTATCGATCCGCGCCTGGAAATCGTCGCGTTTGGCGAGTAGGGCTTTGTTCTTCGGTGCCAGGTCGTGGATGACCTTGTCGGCACCGGCCCAGAACTGGTCGGCAGTGATGCCGGTACCGGGAATGGCTTCGTTGTTCACGAAGTCGAACAGGACTTTGGCGACCTGCAGGCCACCGACTTGAACGTGTTCAGTCATTGCTTGCCTCACTCTGCGGAGCTTATGCGCTTTTTCAGATTTTCATTATGTAGTGCACGGTTGGGCATACTACATGATGACTTGCGGTTGTGAAAATTAGACTAAATACGTCGTTTAGCGACCCACTTTGGTCGTACGGTCACAGCGGAGAACCGGATGTTCTCAAAAAACCATTAGATTGTTCCAGATAAATATAAAAATGGTACACGATTTGTTTTCGAGTGCTCCCGGGTCCACCTTGTAGATTGAATTCCAGAGGGCTTTGCCATGGACCATCTTGTACTCACAATTATCGCCGCCGACAAACCCGGCCTGGTTGAACGCATTGCGCAGAACATTGCCGCCCACGGCGGTAACTGGCTGGAAAGCCGCATGGCCCACATGGCCGGGCAGTTTGCCGGGATCCTGCGGGTCAGCGTGCCGACAGAGCAGCGCCAGGCGTTGGTTGGCGCGCTGGAGGACTTATCCACACATGGCATTCGTGTGCTGGTGGGCGAGGGCAGCAGCGGGCAGGCATCGGCATCCAAACCGATCCTGATGACCTTGGTGGGCAATGACCGCTCGGGCATCGTGCGCGAGATCACCGCGCTGTTGAGCCAGCAGGGCGTCAACCTGGAGCGCCTGAGCACCGATGTACGGCCGGCGCCCATGAGTGGTGATCCATTGTTTAACGCCGAAGCGTTGCTGCAGGTGCCGGCGAGTATGTCGTTGGAAACCTTGCAGGCGGCGCTTGAGACCCTGGCCGATGACTTGATGGTGGAGTTGCGTCAGGAAGAGTAACGATCCACAAGGTTATGCATGGAAATCTTGCATGGGCCTGTGGATAACCTGTAGAAATCCGGCGCCAGGCCATGCTGGCCGGGCTTCTTCGTCAGCTGAGCAAAAAACGAACAGTTTCAAGGACTTGTGCACACATGGCGGGGATCAGGGTGTGGATAACCTTGGGGTGGAACGCTGCAAGCCACGAAAGCTGTGGCTTGCAGAGGTTTGTACGTTATTTGATCAGCGTTTGCGTATGCTCAGCCAGGCGTCCAGGCTGTATACCACCAGGCCGGCCCAGATAAAGGCGAACGCAATGAGCGTGCTGGGTGCCAGGTGTTCGCCGAATAGCAATACCGCTTCCAGCAGCACCAGGGTCGGCGCCACGTACTGCAAAAAGCCCAGTGCGGTGTAGGGCAAATGCCGGGCGGCGGCGTTGAAGCACACCAGTGGGATCAGGGTCACTGGGCCCGCTGCCACCAGCCACCAGGCTTCAGAGGTGCTCCAGAATTCCAGTTGGGCACTGTGGGCCGACGGATTGAACAGCAACCAGGCGACGGCAATCGGCACCAGCATCCAAGTCTCCACCACCAGCCCGGGCAATGCCTTGACCGGCGCCTGCTTGCGGATCAAACCGTAGAAGCCGAAGGTCAACGCCAACACCAGCGACACCCACGGCAAGCTGCCGACCTGCCAGACCTGTTGCGCCACGCCCACCGCTGCCAAACCCACCGCTATCCACTGCAGGCGCCGCAGGCGTTCACCGAGAATCAGCATGCCCAGCAGCACATTCACCAGCGGGTTAATGTAGTAACCCAGGCTGGCTTCGAGCATGCGCCCGCTGTTCACCGACCACACGTAGGTCAGCCAGTTAGCTGCGATCAGCGAACCGCTGAGTGCCAGGATCGCCAGGCGTTTGGGGTTGTCGCGCAATTCACGGAACCAGCCCGGGTGTTTCCACACCATCAGCAGCAAACCGCCGAACAGCGCCGACCACAGCACGCGGTGCACGATAATCTCTGCGGCGGGTACGCTGGCGATGGCTTTGAAGTAGAGCGGGAACAGACCCCAGATGACGTAGGCACTCAGGCCAAGAATGTACCCCTTGCGAGGGTTGGCGGCTTGCATTGCAGAATCCTTGCTTAGGCAGCTTACAAAGCGCAATTGTAAGGATATTTGTCCAGTCGTGGGACCTGCTTTGCTTTATGTGGGAGGGGGCTTGCTCCCGATGTCGGACTGCCAGTTTATAAATATGGCGCCTGACACCCCGCTATCGGGAGCAAGCCCCCTCCCACATTAAAAAAAAAGCAGTTAGAAGAGTTTCAGCGGTTCTTCGTTGAGCGCCGACAACTGCTCACGCAACGCCAGTACCTGATCGCCCCAATACCGCTCGCTGCCGAACCAAGGGAAGCTGTGGGGGAACGCCGGGTCATCCCAGCGCCGCGCCAGCCAGGCGCTGTAGTGCATCAGGCGCAGGGCGCGCAGGGGTTCGATCAGGGCCAGTTCGCGTGGGTCGAAGTCGTGGAATTCCTGGTAGCCGTCCATCAGTTCCGACAGTTGGCCCAGGCATTCCTGGCGGTCGCCGGCGAGCATCATCCACAGGTCTTGCACTGCCGGGCCCATGCGGCAGTCATCGAGGTCGACGATATGGAACATCTCGTCGCGGCACATCATGTTGCCGGGGTGGCAATCGCCGTGCATGCGGATGTTCTTGTGCGGCGTGGCCTTGTACACCTCTTCCACGCGCTTGAGCAGGTCACGGGCCACGGACTCGTAGGCCGGCAACAGGCTCTTGGGAATGAAGTTGCCTTCAAGCAGGGTGTTGAGGGAATCGTGACCGAAGTTCTTCACGCCCAGGGCTTCGCGGTGTTCAAACGGGCGGGTGGAACCCACCGCGTGCAAACGGCCCAGCAACTGCCCGAGCCGGTAGAGCTGGTCGAGATTACCCGGCTCCGGCGCCCGGCCGCCACGGCGCGGAAACAGGGTGAAGCGGAAACCCGCGTGTTCGAACAGGCTTTCGCCATTGTGAATCAGCGGCGCTACTACTGGGACTTCGCATTCGGCCAGTTCGAAGGTGAAGCGGTGCTCTTCGAGGATCGCCTCGTTGGTCCAGCGCTGGGGGCGGTAGAACTTGGCGATCAGCGGTTCGGCGTCTTCGATGCCCACCTGGTATACGCGGTTTTCGTAGCTGTTGAGCGCCAGAACGCGAGCATCGCTGAAAAAACCGATGCTTTCGACAGCGTCGAGAACCAGGTCAGGGGTGAGTGTTTCAAACGGGTGGGCCATGCGAACTCCTGCGCGCAGCAGGGCGCCGCGTCGGGCCGGGTATGGTAACGCACCGGGCTTGAGATAGGGGGCGGCTGTGCCATTGCCATCGGGAGCAAGCCCCCCCCACATTTTGACCGTGTGAACCCGATCAAGTGTGGGAGGGGGCTTGCTCCCGATGAGGCCCTATCAGGCGCCGACGATCCCACCATCATCCCGCCGAATCGCAATCACCGACGAACGCGGCTTGCCATTCGGCAGATGCTCCGGCCAGGTCGAACCACCGGTTTCACCCGGATGCTGAATCCCCACAAACAAGGTCTTCTGGTCCGGCGCAAAGCTGATCCCCGTCACCTCACAGGCTACTGGCCCGACCATGAAGCGGCGGATTTCCCCAGTGCTCGGGTCGGCACACAGCATCTGGTTGTTACCCATGCCGGCAAATTCGCCTGCGTTGCTGTAGTCGCCATCGGTGAGGATCCACAAGCGCCCGGCCTTGTCGAAACCCAGGCCATCGGGGCTGTTGAACATGTTCTGTTGGTTGATATTGGATGAGCCGCCCTTGGGTGTACCGCCGTGCACGCCTGGGTTGCCGGCCACCACGAACAGGTCCCAGCTGAAGTCCGTGGCGCCGTGGTTATCGGCGTCGGCTTTCCAACGCAGGATCTGGCCGTAGATGTTTTTCTCCCGTGGGTTAGGCCCGCCCACGGGCTGACCTTCCTCGCCACGTTTGGCGTTGTTGGTCAGGGTGCAATAGACCTGGCCGTCAGTGGGGCTGACCACGATCCATTCCGGGCGGTCCATGCGCGTGGCTTTGACTACGCTGGCGGCCAGGCGCGCGTGGATCAGCACCTCGGCCTGGTTGGCGAAACCGCTGCTGGCGTCGATACCGTTTTTACCGTGGGTCAACTCTACCCACTGGCCTTTGCCCTTGGGGTGGTCGGCGTTACCGTCGCCCGCGTCGAAGATCGCCACGTACAAAGTGCCGTGGTCCAGCAGGTGTTTATTGGCCTTGGCATTGTGATGGTTGATCGGGTCGCGGCTGACGAACTTGTAGATGAATTCACCGCGTTCGTCGTCGCCCATGTACACCACGGCGCGGCCGTCGCGAGTCTCGGCGAGAGCGGCGTTCTCGTGCTTGAAACGGCCCAATGCCGTGCGCTTGACCGGAGTGGATTGCGGGTCGAATGGATCGATTTCCACCACCCAGCCATGGCGATTGAGTTCGTTGGGGTTCTTGGCCATGTCGAAGCGTGGGTCATGCTGATGCCAGTTAATGTCTTTACTGGCGGCCACCACGCCGTAGCGCTTCTGCCCGGCGTCGAAGGCTTGCTGGGGGGTGCTGCTGCCGAAGCAGTCGGTGAAGTTTTCTTCGCAGGTCAGGTAAGTGCCCCATGGGGTCTTGCCGTTGGCGCAATTCTGGAACGTCCCGAGGGCTTTCTTGCCGGTTTTGTCGGCGCGGGTTTTCAGCCAGTCATGGCCGGCGGCGGGGCCGCTCAGGCGGATCGGTGAGTTGCCGTGGATGCGCCGGTTGTAGCGCGAGTCCTGTACGAACTGCCAGGTGTCGCCCTTGCGCCGCACTTCGATCACCGACACGCCTTCACTGGCCAGGGCCTTGCGCACGTCTTCGGCCGATTGCGGCGCGCCACCGTGGGGGAAAAGGTAGCGGTAGTTGGTGTATTCGTTGTTGATCGCCATCAGCGCGCGGTTGTTGTCGCCCGGGAAGGGAAACAGGCTCATGCCGTCGTTGTTGTCGCCGAACTGCTGTTCCTGGGCCTTGGCCGTGCCATTGCCGGACGGATCGAAAGCCGGCGCGTTCTTGTGCAGCGGCTGGCCCCAACTGATCAGCACCGACGCGCTGTAGCCAGGCGGCAAGGTGATGGTGTCGCTGGTGGCGGCGGCGATGCTGGTGAACCCCAGCAGCGGGCTGGCAGAGGCGGCATTCACGGCCAGGGCACTGCGGCTCAGCAGGTTGCCACCCAGAAACATCGCCGCACCGCACAGGGCGCCTGCGCCGATAAAGCGACGTCGGGTGAGGCCGACCATCTGTTCAAGGTCGGTGGCTTGGTTTTCTTCTAATAGGCTCATCTCAGGCTCCCTGCGGTTTTTGCAGACACCTTAAGCAGCGCTTGTGACCAGATTGTTGCAGCTTGAAGACGTTCGCCCGCTACACCGGCGTGCCGAGCAACACATTGCTGGGGGCAAATTGCACACGGACCGGCTGGCCTTCGCCAGCGTTGAGTGCCTGGAGTGCGGCGGGCTGGGCCAGCGCGCATAACACCTGGCCGTTGGGCAGAGAGATACGCACCTCACTGGGGCCATCTTCGGCGCCGAGAATCGTCTCGATCACACCGCTCATACAATTGTGTCCAGGTGTTTCAGGCTGCCCGATCGCCAGTAGTTCGAGCCATCCGGCCTTGATCAGGGCGACCACTTCCACGCCGGCCTGCAGTTCCAGTCGTTGGGTACTGTCGTGGGTGATCTGTGCATCAAGATGCAGGCCACCGGCCAACTGCAAGCGAATCATGTCATTGCGACCCTGGCTGTCGATAGCGCTGACCTGGCCGTGCAATTGGTTGCGCGCACTGGTGCGCAGCATCAGGCGCCCCAGCAGGTTGAAGTCGCTCGCCGCTTCGTCCGAACCCAGTACCTGGGCCTGCAACACTTGCAGGCGCTGATAGAGGCGCAGCACCCGTTGACCTTCTTGCGTCAGCCTGGCGCCGCCACCGCCCTTGCCACCGACGCTGCGTTCAACCAACGGTTTCTGCGCCAGGTTGTTCAGTTCGTCGATGGCGTCCCAGGCGGCCTTGTAACTCAACCCGGCGCTTTTAGCCGCACGGGTGATGGAGCCCTGCTCGGCGATATGCCCCAGCAAGGCAATGCGCTGGGGGCGACGGATGATGTGTTGGTTGAGAGGGCTGGGCAGAGACATGGGCATACGCTTGGATGAGATGAACGGACGTTGCCGCCCTGGCGCAAGGGAGTCAAGTCAGGTGCCGGGTTTGGGCGTGCGGGCCAGGCAATAAACGTCGACCTGGCGTGCACCGGCGGCCACCAAAAGCCGCGCCAGGGCGTGGGCCGTGGCGCCGGTGGTGAGTACGTCATCTACCAGCGCCAGATGTTGGCCTGCTACCTGAGTGCCGGGGGCCAGGGCGAAGGCGTTTAGCAGGTTGCGTTTGCGCGTCCTGGCATCAAGGTCTTGCTGTGCGACGGTTTCATGAGGTCGCAACAGCAGGTGTTCATTGTGGGGAATATCGAGGGCAGCACTGAGCCAACGCGCCACCATCAACGCTTGGTTAAAGCCGCGTTCGCGCAGGCGTTTGCGTGCCATGGGCACCGGCAGCAGGCAGTCCGGGCGGCTGAGTTCGGCGTTATCGAAGCGGTGTTGCAGATGTTGCGTGAGCAGGCGCGCGAGCATGTGCCCCAGCGGCCAACGCGCCTGATGTTTGAAGCGGCTGATCAGGGTGTCGATGGGAAAGCTGTAGGTCCAAGGGGCGACGACCTGGTTAAAGGCGGGTGGATGTTTTTGGCATTGGCCGCAGAGCAAGCCGTCCATCGGCAAGGGCAGGGCACAGCGTTCACACTGCTCCATCAGCCATGGCAGTTCTGTTTCGCAGACGTTGCACACATTTTCAGCCGATTCAGTGCATTCATCGCAGATCAGGCAGGTTTGTATGCTTTTTGACCAGATGTAAACTTGGTGCTTGTGCTCAGGTTGACAGTGCATGAATCTTCCTTAAATATGCCGAGCATCCGTGTCGTGCCTGTGGGTATTGCCCTTCCCGCAGCGCTTGCCAAAGCATAATCAAGGAATCGCCCATGAGCGCCAGCACCTCTGCCACCCTGCGTCACGATTGGTCTTTAGCCGAAGTCAAAGCCCTGTTCGTGCAGCCGTTCAATGACCTGTTGTTCCAGGCGCAGACCGTGCACCGCGCGCATTTCGACGCCAACCGCGTGCAGGTGTCGACCCTGCTGTCGATCAAGACCGGCGCCTGCCCGGAAGATTGCAAATATTGTCCGCAGTCGGGCCACTACAACACCGGCCTGGAAAAAGAAAAGCTGATGGAAGTGCAAAAGGTCCTCGAAGAGGCCGCCCGCGCCAAGGCCATCGGTTCGACGCGTTTCTGCATGGGCGCAGCGTGGAAACACCCGTCGGCCAAAGACATGCCCTACGTGCTGGAGATGGTCAAAGGGGTGAAGGCCATGGGCCTGGAAACCTGCATGACCCTCGGGCGCCTCGATCAGGACCAGACCGAAGCCCTGGCCCAGGCGGGCCTGGACTACTACAACCACAACCTCGATACGTCGCCGGAGTTCTACGGCTCGATCATCACCACCCGCACCTACAGCGAGCGCCTGCAAACCCTGGCCTACGTGCGTGATTCGGGGATGAAAATCTGCTCGGGCGGTATCCTCGGCATGGGCGAGTCCCTCGACGACCGTGCCAACCTGCTGATCCAACTGGCCAACCTGCCGGAGCATCCCGAGTCGGTGCCGATCAACATGCTGGTGAAGGTTGCCGGTACACCGTTGGAAAACGCCGACGACATCGACCCCTTCGATTTCATCCGCATGCTGGCGGTGGCGCGCATCCTGATGCCGCAATCCCACGTGCGGCTGTCCGCCGGCCGCGAAGCCATGAACGAGCAGATGCAGGCCCTGGCGTTTTTTGCCGGCGCCAACTCGATCTTCTACGGCGACAAATTGCTGACCACCGCCAACCCCCAGGCTGACAAGGACATGCAATTGTTTGCACGCCTGGGCATCCTGCCGGAAGCCCGTGAAGAGCACGCTGATGAAGTGCACCAGGCGGCGATTGAGCAGGCGTTGGTGGAGCAAAAGAGCAGCGAGCAGTTCTACAACGCTGTCGTCTGATTGAAATGGGATCCCAATGTGGGAGGGGGCTTGCTCCCGATAGCGGTGTGTCAGTCTCAGTATCTGTAACTGAACCACCGCTATCGGGAGCAAGCCCCCTCCCACATTATTTGATCCAGTTGAACCCGCCAAATCGAGGCCAGCATGTCTTTTGATCTCTCCGCACGCCTCGCTGCCCGCCGTGCCGAACACCTTTATCGTCAACGCCCCTTGCTGGAGAGCCCGCAGGGCCCGGAAGTGGTGGTGGATGGCCAACCGCTGTTGGCGTTCTGCAATAACGATTACCTGGGCCTGGCCAACCACCCGCAGGTGATCGAGGCCTGGCGCGCTGGTGCATCCCGCTGGGGCGTGGGCGGTGGTGCTTCGCATTTGGTAGTGGGGCACGCCGCGCCGCACCATGAGTTGGAAGAAGCTCTCGCCGACCTCACTGGGCGCCCGCGGGCACTGCTGTTCACCACCGGCTATATGGCCAACCTCGGTGCGGTAACAGCATTGGTGGGGCAGGGCGATACGGTGCTGGAAGACCGTCTCAATCACGCTTCATTACTGGATGCCGGTTTATTGTCCGGGGCGCGTTTCAACCGCTACCTGCATAACGACGCTGTCAGTCTGGCCAAGCGCCTGGAGAAGGCCACCGGCAATACGCTGGTGGTCACCGATGGTGTGTTCAGCATGGACGGCAATCTGGCCGACCTGCCCGCACTGGCCCGTGAAGCCAAGGCCAGAGGTGCCTGGCTGATGGTGGATGACGCCCATGGCTTCGGCCCGCTGGGCGCCCATGGCGGTGGCATTGTCGAGCATTTCGGCTTGAGCCAGGAGGAGGTGCCGGTGCTGGTTGGCACCTTGGGCAAAGCCTTCGGTACCGCCGGGGCGTTTGTGGCGGGCAGTGAGGCGTTGATCGAAAGCCTGATCCAATTTGCCCGCCCGTATATCTACACCACCAGCCAACCACCGGCACTGGCCTGCGCCACCCTGAAAAGCCTGGAGCTGCTGCGCAGCGAACATTGGCGGCGTGATCATCTCAACGGGTTGATCCGCCAGTTCCGCCAGGGCGCCGAGCAGATGGGCCTGGCATTGATGGACAGCTTTACGCCGATCCAGCCGATCCTGATTGGCGACAGCGCCCGGGCGTTGCGCCTATCGCACATGCTGCGTGAGCGTGGCCTGATGGTGACCGCGATCCGCCCGCCTACCGTGCCCGCCGGCAGTGCCCGTTTACGGGTGACATTGACCGCGGCCCACAGCGAGGCGCAGGTGCAGCTATTGTTAAACGGACTCGAAGAATGTTTCCGCTTGTTAGGCACCTCGGAGCCCGACCATGCGTAATCGACTGATATTGCTGCCCGGCTGGGGCCTTGGTGTGTCACCGCTGGAGCCGTTGGCCGCGGCATTGCATGGCCTGGACGAACACCTGCGGGTACAGGTCGAGCCTCTGCCAGCGCTGGACTCCAGTGATGTGGATGAGTGGCTCGACGAACTCGATGCGACGCTGCCGGACAACGTCTGGCTCGGTGGTTGGTCCCTGGGCGGCATGCTCGCTTCAGAGCTGGCAGCGCGCCGTGGCGAACGTTGCTGTGGTTTGCTGACCCTGGCGAGCAACCCGTGCTTCGTCGCCCATGACGGTTGGCCCCACGCGATGCCTGCCGAGACCTTCGACGCATTTCTGGCGGGCTGCCACGCCGACTCCCAAGTCACCCTCAAGCGCTTCGGCCTGTTGTGTGCCAAGGGCGCCGAAGACCCTCGCGGGCTGTCGCGGTTGCTGGTCAGCGGTGCGCCGAATACCGCCCCCAGCGTATTGATGCCCGGCCTGGAACTGCTGGCCCAACTGGATACGCGGGCGGCCTTGCAGGCATTTCGCGGGCCGCAGTTGCATCTGTTTGCCGGCCTGGATGGGCTGGTGCCTGCCGAAGCCGCCAGCGACCTGCTGGCATTGCTCCCTGATGTAGAAGTCGGCCTGATTGAACAGGCCGGTCACGCGTTTCTTCTGGAAGACCCCCACGGTGTAGCGGGGGCCATCCAGGCTTTTTTGCATGAGTGTGTTGATGACTGATTTATCCCATCCTCCCTTGCCAGGGGGCTTGCCGGACAAGCGCCAGGTCGCGGCCTCGTTTTCCCGTGCGGCGGCCAGCTACGACAGCGTGGCCGAGTTGCAGCGGGCGGTGGGGCATGAATTGCTCAGCCGTTTGCCATCCGACGTTTCGCCCCAACGCTGGCTGGATATGGGCTGCGGCACGGGTTATTTCAGCCGCGTATTGGGCGAGCGTTTGCCTGCCAGCCAAGGTGTGGCGCTGGATATCGCCGAGGGCATGCTCAACCATGCGCGGCCATTGGGTGGCGCCGCGTATTTTGTCGCCGGTGACGCCGAGCGCCTGCCGTTGCAGACGAGCAGTTGTGGACTGATCTTTTCCAGCCTGGCGGTGCAGTGGTGTGCACATTTTGATGCCGTGCTCAGCGAGGCTTCTCGTGTGCTGCAACCGGGCGGTGTGTTGGCGTTCGCGAGCCTGTGCGTCGGTACCTTGGGTGAGCTGCGCGAAAGCTGGCGGGCCGTGGATGGCCTGGTTCACGTCAACCGCTTCCGCACTTTCGACGCTTATCAACAGCTCTGTGCGGCCAGTGGTTTGCGAGTGGCAAGCCTGGAGCGACAGCCCCATGTGCTGCATTACCCGGACGTGCGCAGCCTGACCCACGAACTCAAGGCGTTGGGCGCCCATAACCTCAACCCGGGCCGCCCGGGAGGGTTGACGGGGCGCGCGCGGATTGTTGCACTGGTAGACGCTTACGAGCAGTTCCGTCAGGCTCAGGGCTTGCCCGCCACCTATCAAGTGGTGTACGCCGTATTGGAGAAACCTTTATGAGCGCCGCTTACTTCATCACCGGCACCGACACCGATGTGGGCAAGACCACCATCGCCGCTGGCCTGTTGCATGCGGCCAGGCTGGCGGGTAAAAGCACGGCGGCAGGAAAACCGGTGGCGTCGGGCTGCCAACTGACTGCCCAAGGACTGCGCAATGCCGATGCGTTGGCGCTGCTGGCCGAATGTTCAGTACCGCTGAGTTATACCGAGGTCAACCCGGTGGCATTCGAGCCGGCGATCGCGCCGCATCTGGCCGCGCGCGAGGCGGGTGTCGCGCTGACGGTGCAATCGTTGCTCAAACCGATGCAGCACCTCCTGGCACGTGGAGCGGATTTCACCTTGATCGAAGGCGCGGGTGGCTGGCGCGTGCCCTTGGCTGACCAGGCCAACCTGTCGGACCTGGCCATGGCGCTCAAGCTGCCGGTGATCCTGGTGGTGGGCGTGCGCCTGGGGTGTATCAGCCACGCACTGCTCACCGCTGAAGCCATCGCCCGGGACGGCTTGCCGCTGGCGGGCTGGGTGGCGAACATCATCGACCCCAAGACCTCTCGTCTGGAAGAAAACCTCGCCACCCTGGCTGAGCGCTTGCCGGCGCCTTGCCTGGGGCGGGTGCCAAAACTCAAGCACGCCGGGGCCGCAGCGGTGGCCGAGTACCTGGAACTGGACCTGCTTGACTGATTTTGGCTATCACTAAGGCAATATGCCATTAGTGTTTTTGACGGGCCTTTTGCCAGGATGTCTGCTTCAATTCACTTTCACGATTCTCTAAAGGCAGGCTTACGCCATGGAAATCTCTGGAAGCAGCGCGTTTTATTCGGGCCTGAGCAGCATTCAGACCGGGCAGAACCGTGTCGACCAGGCGGCCGGCAAGATTGCCAGCGCCGCGACGACCCAGCCATCGGGTGCACAAAGTGACCGTCTGCAAGCCAATGACCGCGCCCAGCCGTCCAACTCGGCGAGCAATATGGTGGAAATGGCCCAGGGCAAGTTTCAAGTCGAGCTGGGGGCGAAAGTCGCCAAGGCTTCGGATGAAATGCTCGGCACCTTGATCGATACCTACGCTTAATCCCTCTCTAAATTCATGCCTGCTCTTCTGTGGGAGCGGGCTTGCTCGCGAAGGCGAATCTTCAGCCAGCATTGCAGCTGACTGACGCACCGCTTTCGCGAGCAAGCCCGCTCCCACATTTGTCCTGCGTCATTCTGCTGAACCTCTTCGAATCATGCGGCGTCTTGCCGCAAGCATTGGCGTGCCTGAGATTGACCCGCATCAAGACAAACGGCATCCGGCCGACGCTTGACAACCCTGGGTCGTAAACGTATGTTTCAAACACCTGTTTGACCGCCATAACAAATCCACGCGGTTGTTCATCCCAGCTACATCAGCAGAGGTTTATCGCTATGCCTGACTACAAGGCCCCCTTGCGTGATATTCGCTTCGTTCGTGACGAACTGCTCGGTTATGAAGCGCACTATCAGAGCCTGCCGGCTTGCCAGGACGCTACCCCGGACATGGTTGACGCCATTCTCGAAGAAGGTGCCAAGTTCTGTGAGCAAGTACTGGCACCGTTGAACCGCGTGGGCGACATCGAAGGGTGTACCTGGAGTGAGTCAGGCGTTAAGACCCCTACCGGCTTCAAAGAAGCCTACAAACAATTCGTCGAAGGCGGCTGGCCGAGCCTGGCCCACGATGTGGAGCACGGCGGCCAAGGCCTGCCGGAATCCCTGGGCCTGGCGGTGAGCGAAATGGTGGGTGCCGCCAACTGGTCGTGGGGCATGTACCCGGGCCTGTCCCATGGTGCGATGAACACTATCTCCGAGCACGGCACCCCAGAGCAGCAAAACGCCTACCTGACCAAACTGGTGTCGGGCGAATGGACCGGCACCATGTGCCTGACCGAGCCGCACTGCGGCACCGACCTGGGCATGCTGCGCACCAAGGCCGAGCCTCAGGCTGACGGTTCCTACAAAGTCTCCGGCACCAAGATCTTCATCTCGGCCGGTGAACACGACATGGCCGATAACATCGTCCACATCGTGTTGGCCCGCCTGCCGGACGCACCGGCTGGCACCAAAGGCATCTCGCTGTTTATCGTGCCGAAGTTCCTGCCTAACGCCGATGGTTCGGTGGGCGAGCGCAACGCAGTGACCTGTGGTTCCCTGGAACACAAGATGGGTATCCACGGCAACGCCACCTGCGTGATGAACTTCGACGCGGCCACCGGTTTCCTGATCGGCCCGGCGAACAAAGGCCTGAACTGCATGTTCACCTTTATGAACACCGCTCGCCTGGGTACCGCGCTGCAAGGCCTGTCCCACGCCGAGATCGGCTTCCAGGGTGGCTTGAAATACGCCCGTGATCGCCTGCAGATGCGCTCGCTGACTGGCCCGAAAGCACCAGACAAGGCCGCTGACCCGATCATCGTGCACCCTGACGTGCGCCGCATGTTGCTGACCATGAAAGCCTTCGCCGAAGGTAACCGTGCGATGGTGTACTTCACCGCCAAGCAAGTGGACATCGTCAAGTACGGCACTGACGACGAAGCCAAGAAACAGGCTGATGGCCTGCTGGCGTTCATGACCCCGATCGCCAAGGCGTTCATGACCGAAGTCGGTTTTGAATCGGCCAACCACGGCGTGCAGATCTACGGTGGCCACGGTTTCATCGCCGAGTGGGGCATGGAGCAGAACGTTCGCGACAGCCGCATTTCGATGTTGTACGAAGGTACTACCGGCATCCAGGCGCTGGACTTGCTCGGCCGTAAAGTACTGATGACCCAAGGCGAAGCGCTCAAGGGCTTCACCAAGATCGTGCACAAGTTCTGCCAGGCCAACGAAGGAAACGAAGCCGTCAAAGAGTTCGTTGCACCGCTGGCGGCACTGAACAAAGAGTGGGGCGAGTTGACCATGAAGGTCGGCATGGCCGCGATGAAAGACCGTGAAGAAGTCGGGGCCGCCTCGGTGGATTACCTGATGTACTCCGGCTACGCGTGCCTGGCTTACTTCTGGGCCGACATGGCGCGCCTGGCGGCTGAAAAGCTGGCTGCCGGCACCACCGAAGAGGCGTTCTACACCGCCAAGTTGCAGACCGCACGCTTCTACTTCCAGCGCATCCTGCCGCGTACTCGTACCCATGTGGCGACCATGCTGTCGGGTGCCAACAACCTGATGGACATGAAAGAAGAAGACTTCGGCCTGGCTTACTAAGCCTTACCGGGGCCTTTGAAAACCGCCGTCTCCTTAGGGAGGCGGCGGTTTTTTATGGCCGGTTAAAAAACCACAGCACAGCACTCAGGGATTAGGAGCGCCTGCCGTTAAAGTGATGGCAATGTGATACGTGTCGGTCGGTTGTGCTTAACTGATCGAATAGAGGCACAGTGCCATTATTTTTTACGGGTCGGAGTTTTACCCTTGTCACGCGTGTCCGCTGTACGTTTCAGTCATTTCCTACCTTCGCTGCTGCTGTTGCTGGCTGGGCTCTCGGCTGCGTACGTCAAGGACCTCAACGTCTTCTTCACCTCGCTGTTTAACGTGCTGCCGACCTTGGTGTTGCTGCTCGGCGGTGCGTATTGCGCGGTGTATCGGCGCCAGCGTGAACTGTTCTTGATGATCACGGTGTACGTCGCCTATTTCCTGCTGGATACCCAGACCGATTTCTACCGTGACAATGGCCGTGTGCGCGAAGACGCCGCGGTGGTCTTTCATCTGTGTTGCCTGCTGTTGCCACTGCTGTTCAGCATCTACGCGGTGTGGCAGGAGAAAACCCACCTGTTCCGTGACTTCGTCGCACGCGGCGCGGTGTTACTGGCGGTGGGCAGCGTGGCGTTGGCCTTGGAGCAAAGTTATCCCCAGGCGCTCCTAAACTGGCTGGCGGAGATCCGCTGGCCACTGTTGCATGGCGCCTGGATGAGCCTGATCCAACTCTCTTACCCGATGTTCCTGATTGGTTTCCTTACCCTGGCCGCACAGTACTGGTATCAGCCGCGCCCGCTGCACGCCGCGCAACTGGTAGGGTTGTTGGGCTTGTTCTGGATGCTGCCGCAAACCTTCATTCTGCCATTCACCCTTAACATCATGTGCAGCCAGGTCATGTTGATGATCGCTGCCGGTGTGGCTCATGAAGCCTATCAAATGGCGTTCCGCGACGAATTGACTGGCTTGCCGGGGCGGCGAGCCCTCAACGAGCGCATGCAGCGTTTGGGGCGCAACTATGTGCTGGCGATGAGTGACGTTGATCACTTCAAGCGTTTCAACGACACCCATGGCCACGACGTGGGTGACCAGGTATTGCGGTTGGTGGCGAGCAAGCTGTCCAAGGTCAACGGCGGCGGGCGTGCCTATCGTTACGGCGGTGAAGAGTTCGCCGTGGTGTTTGCCGGCAAGACCCTGGATGAATGCATGCCGCACCTCGAGGAGATCCGCGAGATCATTGCCAGCTACGATATCAAGTTGCGTAATCCGGACCGCCCCCATGATGATCATCAGGGTCGGCAGCGGCGTGCGGGTAGTGGCGCTTCCAGTGTGTCGGTGACGGTCAGCATCGGCGTGGCCGAGCGCCAGGCCGAGCAGCGTAGCCCCGAAGAAGTGCTAAAGTCCGCTGACCAGGCGCTGTATGCCGCCAAGGGGGCCGGGCGCAATTGTGTCGTCGCAGCAGGGCAAAACCGACGGGGTGCGGTACGCATGGAAAGCACTGCCGGTTGAGTAATGGCGGTGTATTCAGCAACGCTATAGTGAATGCCTGACGCGACTGCCTGCCGACGTTTGTCCCCTACGGCTGCAAGCTTGGTAATCCAAAGGAAAAGGCTGGCATGACTTGTAAATACTTATGGGTCACAACTGGACTCTATGTGTCTTAAAAGTTGTTCGGTTACACTCGGAGCCTGTAAAACCGATCCTGTCGAATTACTTTTCACGTTCTCACGAGGTTTGCCATGGCTGATTACAAAGCGCCGTTGCGTGATATGCGCTTCGTCCTCAACGAAGTTTTTGAGGTCGCCAAGACTTGGTCCCAATTGCCGGCATTGGCAGACGCCGTTGACGCCGAAACCGTTGAGGCGATCCTCGAAGAAGCCGGCAAGGTCACCGCCAAATCCATCGCCCCACTCAGCCGCGGTGGCGATGAGCAAGGCTGCCACTGGACGGACGGCGCAGTCAGCACCCCTGACGGTTTCCCCCAGGCCTACAGCACCTACGCCGAAGGCGGTTGGGTTGGAGTGGGCGGCGACCCGACCTATGGCGGCATGGGCATGCCCAAGGCGGTGTCGGCGCAGGTCGAGGAAATGATCAACTCCTCGAGCCTGGCATTCGGCCTATACCCGATGCTGACCTCCGGTGCCTGTGTATCGATCAACACCCACGCCAGTGAAGAGCTCAAGGCCACCTACCTGCCGAATATGTACGCCGGCACCTGGGCAGGCTCCATGTGCCTGACCGAAGCCCACGCGGGCACTGACCTGGGGATGATCCGCACCAAAGCCGAGCCTCAGGCGGACGGTTCCTACAAAGTCAGCGGCACCAAGATCTTCATCACCGGTGGCGAACATGACCTGACCGAAAACATCATTCACCTGGTGCTGGCCAAACTGCCGGATGCACCGGCCGGGCCCAAGGGCATTTCGCTGTTCCTGGTGCCCAAGTTCCTGGTCAATGCCGATGGCAGCCTGGGCGCGCGTAACCCGGTAACCTGCGGCTCTATTGAACACAAGATGGGCATCCAGGCGTCCGCGACCTGTGTGATGAACTTCGACGAAGCCGTGGGTTACCTGGTAGGTGAGCCCAACCGTGGCCTGGCGGCGATGTTCACGATGATGAACTATGAGCGCCTGGGGGTGGGTATCCAGGGCTTGGCGTCCGGCGAGCGCTCCTATCAGAACGCGATTGAATATGCCCGTGACCGTCTGCAGAGCCGCTCCCCGCTGGGTGCACAGGCCAAGGACAAAGTGGCCGACCCGATCATCGTGCATCCCGATGTACGCCGCATGCTGCTGACCATGAAGGCGGCGAACGAAGGTGGCCGGGCGTTCTCCACCTACGTGGCGACGCAGTTGGACATTGCCAAGTTCAGCGAAGATGCGGCTGCTCGCGAGCGCGCGGATAACCTGGTGGCGTTGCTGACGCCTGTCGCCAAGGCGTTCCTTACGGATCTGGGCCTGGAAACCACCGTGCTCGGCCAGCAAGTGTTTGGCGGCCATGGTTACATCCGCGAGTGGGGCCAGGAGCAGTTGGTGCGTGACGTGCGCATCACTCAGATCTACGAAGGCACCAATGGCATTCAGGCCCTGGACTTGATGGGACGCAAGATCGTCGGCAGCGGCGGTGCGTTCTACACCCTGTTCGCCGATGAGATCCGCCAGTTCATCGCTGAGTCGGGCCCTGAGTTGGCCGAGTTCACCAAGCCGCTCAGCGTGGCGGTGGATAACCTGGATGAATTGACGGCCTGGGTGCTGGACCGCGCCAAGAGCAACCCGAATGAAATCGGCGCAGCGTCGGTGGAATACCTGCATGCGTTCGGCTACATGGCCTATGCCTACATGTGGGCGCGCATGGCCAAGGCCGCGTTGGGCAAAGAGGCCGAGGAGGCGTTCTACGCCAGCAAACTGGGCACCGCACGTTTCTACTTTGCCCGTCTGTTACCGCGTATCCACTCGTTGAGTGCGTCGGTAAAGGCCGGTAGCGAATCGCTGTTCCTGATGGATGAAGCCCTGTTCTAAGGGCGGGGAGGGCGTGTAAGCATTCTCTTACATCACGTGCTGCTATTCGTCCTCTATCGCCACATTGGATCCACGGCTAATCTACTTCACATGGACGTCGCGCAGGAAGCGCAAAGCAACAACACGGACACGTAGGATTCTGCCAGGATGGCGGAGTGAAATGGATGTCAGGGAAACAGTCTGCAAAGCCCCGCTTCGGCGGGGTTTTCTTTTGCCCGCGAAAAAGTCAGGCGCTCGCCTGCGGGGCATTCATCACGTCCTCCAGCAAGGTACGCAGCAGCGCTACCGTCGCCTGCTGGCGCTGCACATCGCGGCACACCAGCCCCACTTTCAGCGACACCCTGGGTTCACTCAAGGGTTTCCACAGCAGTGCCTTGCTGTTGTGTTCGTCCTGGGAGCGCCCTGGCAGCACCGTCGCCAACCGGGTGTGGGGCAGGCTGTCGAGGATGCCCACCATGGTATTGAGCTCTGCCTGTACTTGCGGGCGTCGTCCCAGGTTGGCCAACTGGCCCTGCCAGATCTGCCTGACTTGAAACTCTTCCCCTAGCAGCAACATCGGCAACTCGGCTGCCTGTTTCAGCGAGACTTTCTTGAATTCGCGTAGCGGATGGTCTTCGGGAATCACCAGCTTCAACTCATCTTCATACAACAACACACCGTGCAGGCCTGGCTGACGTGGCGGCAGGTAGCTGATGCCAATGTCGAGGGAGCCGTTGAGCAGTCGGCGTTCAATTTCGTGCCCCGTCAACTCGTAGATCTGCACCACCAGGTGGGGCTGGGCCTTGCGCACGCGCTCAAGCATCTGCGGCACCAGGCTGGTGTGTACGGTTTGCAGCACGCCGATGGCCAAGGTCCGCATAGCCTGGCCCTTGAAGTTGCGCAGCGCCTCGACAGCCTGCTGCATGCCATCGATGAGCGGCAACGCATGGTTGTATAAGGTATGTGCCGCCAACGTCGGTAGCAGGCGCTTACTGCTGCGTTCGAACAGGCTCACGTCGAGGTTCTGTTCCAGTTGGCGGATTTGTTGCGACAAGGCTGGCTGGGAGATCGACAGGCGCTCCGCTGCACGACCTACGTGGCCTTCCTCATACACCGCGACGAAATAACGCAGTTGCTTGAAATCCATAAGGTTTGCTTATCGAAAAAGCTGGAAAATCGAAATGGCCGTTGGCCCCCGAGACGCCTAGTCTAGCGCCTATTCGCAGGGCTTACAGGGCCGGATCGGACAATGAATAACCTTTGTGTTGATAGCGTTTACATAGGCAATACAAAAAATTCCCAGGTGGATTGGCCGGGGTGCACCGACCAAGGTCCGGTTGCCATCGGGGGTAACTTGTGAACCTGTTCAATATGCGCCGCCCCGCTCCGAGCCTGGATGACCTTATCCTGGATTCAACACGCAACAATCACTGCGCCGAGTCCCTGATGCCCGCGGTGGCCCGCCCACCTCAAGTGTTCGTACGTGGCCAGGGCTCCTGGCTCTGGGACAGCGAAGAGCGTGCGTATCTGGATTTCAGCCAGGGCAATGCCGCCAACAGCCTCGGCCACAGCCCACAGGTGTTGATCAAGGCCCTGGCTGAACAAACCCAAGTGCTGATCAACCCCGGCAACGGCCTGCATAGCCGCGCACAGCTCAATCTCGTCGAGCGTCTTTGCCGGCAGACTGGCAGCGACCAGGCTTACCTGCTCAACAGTGGCGCACAGGCCTGCGAGGCGGCGATCAAGCTGGCGCGCAAATGGGGACAACTGCATCGCGGCGGTGCCTATCGCATTATCAGCGCGAGCAACGGTTGCCATGGTCGTAGCTTCGCCGCGCTGGCAGCTTCGGCCGGGGCGCTGGGCAACCGCTTCGAACCGCAACTGCCGGGCTTCAGCCACGTCCCTTTCAATGATCTTCCTGCCCTGCATGCCGCTGTGGATGCCCAGACGGTAGCTATCATGCTGGAGCCGATCCAGAGCGCTGCTGGCGTTATCCCGGCGACCGAGCACTATCTCAAGGGCGTCGAGCGGCTATGTCGCGAACTGGGGATCCTGCTGATCCTCGACGAAGTGCAAACCGGCATCGGTCGCTGCGGCACCTTGCTCGCCGAGCAACAGTACGGCGTACGCGCCGACATCATCACCCTGGGCAAAGGCTTGGGCGGCGGTGTGCCGTTGGCGGCGCTGCTGGCTCGGGGCAAAGCCTGTTGCTTTGATGCCGGCGAGTTGGACGGCACCCACCTTGGCAATGCGCTGATGGCCTCGGCCGGGTTGGCCGTAACCGATACGGTGCTGGAGCACGGCTTTCTTGAGCATGTACGCGAGTCGGGCTGCTACTTGGGCGAAGGCCTCGCCCGTCTGGCGTATCGCTACGACCATGGCCAATTGCGCGGAAATGGCCTGATGTGGGGGCTGACGTTGTCGGATGATTCTGCGGATGCAGTGGTAAAAGCCGCCTTGCATGAGGGGCTGATCCTTAACGCGCCGCAATCCGACTGCCTGCGCTTCACGCCGGCTCTCACGGTAAGCAAAAGCAATATCGACGAAATGCTCCTGCGCCTGGCCCGCGCTTTTTCACGGGTGCGCACCGCCCAACTGCAATGCCGCCGGGGCATTGCGGTTTAACCGCTTATTCCAGAACCGTCTCGCGGCATACGCGGCGCCCTCAGCCTGATTTTTTTGGCTGGGGGCGTTTTTTTTCCGGTTCAGTAAAGGATGGCGCAGTGCCAGATCCCACTGAACCCTCACGAACGTCCAAGGTCGATTAGCTACACGGCTCACACGAGCCGATTTTTATGGAGCTGACCCATGGACATCATTCGTATCATCATCGCCATTCTGCTGCCGCCACTGGGTGTGTTCCTGCAAGTAGGTTTCGGCGGTGCATTCTGGCTGAATATCCTGCTGACCCTGTGCGGTTACTTCCCCGGCATCATTCACGCGGTGTACATCATCGCCAAGCGTTAAGGCGCTCAGCCTTTTGCAATGAGCCGTGAGTTGCGCTCATTGCGAAAGGCCAGTTGCTCGATGGTCTGGGTGGCGTGTTCGGCTTCTTCCCGTGCCTGAAGAATGATGCCGTGCTGTTCGGACTTGCTGCACACCGGGTCGGCATTGCTGGCATCACCGGTGAGCATGAACGCCTGACAACGGCAGCCGCCGAAGTCCTTTTCCTTTTCATCGCATGAGCGACATGGCTCGGGCATCCAGTCGTAGCCACGAAAGCGATTGAAGCCAAACGAGTCGTACCAGATGTGCTGCATGCTGTGGTCACGCACATTGGGAAATTGCACCGGCATCTGTCGAGCACCGTGACAGGGCAGGGCGGTGCCGTCCGGTGTCACCGTCAGAAAGATGCTGCCCCAGCCATTCATGCAGGCTTTCGGGCGTTCCTCGTAATAGTCCGGAGTGACGAAGATCAGCTTGCACGGGTGGCCTTCGGCCTCCAGCTTGGCGCGGTATTCGTTGGTGATGCGTTCGGCACGCACCAGTTGTTCCCGGGTCGGCAACAAACCCACACGATTGAGCTGCGCCCAGCCGTAGAACTGGCAGGTGGCGAGCTCGACAAAATCCGCTTCCAACGCAATGCACAGTTCGATAATGCGGTCGATCTTGTCGATATTGTGCCGATGGGTGACAAAGTTCAGCACCATCGGGTAGCCATGTGCTTTTACCGCACGGGCCATTTCCAGTTTTTGCGCGAAGGCTTTTTTCGAGCCGGCCAGCAGGTTGTTCACCTGTTCGTCGCTGGCCTGGAAGCTGATCTGGATGTGGTCCAGGCCAGCCTTTTTGAAGTCGCTGATTTTCTGCTCGGTCAGGCCAATGCCGGAGGTGATCAGGTTGGTGTAGAAGCCCAGCTTGCGCGCTTCTGCGATCAGCTCGGCCAAGTCCTGTCGCACCAGCGGTTCGCCGCCGGAAAAACCCAGCTGCGCGGCGCCCATCTCGCGGGCTTCGCGAAACACCTTGATCCACTGTTCGGTGCTCAGCTCCTTGCCCTGTTCAGCGAAATCCAGCGGGTTGGAGCAATACGGGCATTGCAACGGGCAGCGATAGGTCAGCTCGGCCAGTAGCCATAGCGGCAGGCCGATGGCCGGTTTTTCAGGCAAGGGTGATCCAGTGCTCAGCACGGGCGACCTCCATGAATTGCTCGATGTCTTCACCGAGTTCAGGCACACCGGGAAACTGCTTATCCAGCTCGGCAATGATTGCTGCCACGTCGCGCTTACCGTCGATCAAGCCACCGATCAATGCGGCGCTGTCGTTGAGTTTGATCATGCCCTCGGGGTAGAGCAACACATGGCCTTTCTGTGCGGGTTCGTACTGGTAGCGATAGCCTTGGCGCCAGGTCGGTGTTCTGCTGCGATCAAAGCTCATAGGGTGATCCCTTTATGCCAGACCCGCTGTTCGGTCACGCTGTGATACGGCGGGCGTTTCAGTTCGTAAGCCATGCTCATGGCATCGAGCATGCTCCACAGGATGTCCAGTTTGAACTGCAGAATCTCCAGCATGCGCTCCTGGCCTTCACGGGTGGTGTAGTGCTGCAGCGTTATCGCCAAGCCGTGCTCTACATCGCGCCGCGCCTGGCCCAGGCGGGTGCGGAAGTACTCGTAGCCGGCCGGGTCGATCCACGGGTAATGCTGCGGCCAGCTGTCGAGGCGTGACTGGTGGATCTGCGGCGCGAACAGCTCGGTCAGGGAGCTGCTGGCGGCTTCCTGCCAACTGGCGCGGCGGGCGAAGTTGACGTAGGCGTCCACTGCGAAACGCACGCCGGGCAGCACCAGTTCCTGGGAGCGCAGTTGATCCGGGTCGAGGCCGACAGCCTGGCCCAGGCGCAGCCAGGCTTCGATACCGCCGTCTTCACCGGGGGCGCCGTCGTGGTCAAGCAGGCGCTGGATCCACTCACGGCGAATTTCACGGTCCGGGCAGTTGGCCAGGATCGCGGCGTCTTTCAAGGGAATGTTCACCTGATAGTAGAAGCGATTGGCGACCCAGCCCTGGATCTGCTCGCGGGTGGCGCGGCCTTCGTACATCGCCACATGGTAGGGGTGATGGATGTGGTAGTAGGCGCCCTTGGCCCGCAGGGCTGCTTCGAACTCAGCGGTAGTCAGCGGTGTGTCAGTCATTTCGATCGCTCCTACAATTCAATACTCATGCCGTCGTAAGCCACTTCCACATTGCGCCGCACCAGCTCGGCCCGCTCGGGCGAGTCTTCATCGAGGATCGGGTTGGTGTTGTTGATGTGGATAAGCACCTTGCGCTGCTTCGGTAACTGCTCCAGCACTTCAAGCATGCCGCCAGGGCCGTTCTGCGCCAGGTGGCCCATTTCGCGACCGGTGCGAGTGCCGACGCCACGGCGCTGCATTTCGTCGTCGTCCCACATCGTACCGTCCACCAGCAGGCAATCGCTGCCGGCCATGATTTCCAGCAACGGCGCGTCAACCTTGCCCAGGCCCGGGGCGTAGAAGAGTTTGCCGCCAGTGCGCAGGTCTTCGACGATCAGGCCGATATTGTCGCCTGGGTGTGGGTCGAAGCGGTGCGGCGAATAGGGCGGCGCGGCGCTGCGCAACGGCAGCGGGGTGAAACGCAGGTTGGGGCAGGCCGGGATGGTAAAACTGGCATCTAGCTCAATGCGGTTCCAGGCCAGGCCACCGTTCCAGTGGGTCAGCATGGTGAACAACGGGAAACCGGTGCTCAGGTCTTCATGGACCATGTCGGTGCACCACACCTGGTGCGGGCAGCCTTCGCGCAGGCTCAACAGGCCGGTGGTGTGGTCGATCTGGCTGTCCATCAGGATGATCGCGCTGATGCCTGTATCGCGCAGGGCGCGGCCTGGTTGCATGGGCGCAAAGCCCTGGAGTTGTGCGCGGATATCCGGTGACGCATTGCACAGCACCCAGTTCACGCCATCGTCGGAGATCGCGATGGACGACTGGGTACGCGCCTGGGCCCGCAGGCTGCCATCACGATAACCTGCACAGTTCACGCAGTTGCAGTTCCACTGCGGGAAACCACCGCCGGCGGCGGAACCTAGAATCTGGACAAACATGATCGCTCCATCAGGCAAAGCTCAAAACAAAAACGCCCCGGGCGAACCGAGGCGTTGTATTACTCAGCCAATCAACGGCTGGCGAAGTACATGGTGACTTCGAAACCGATACGCAGATCAGTGTAAGCAGGTTTGGACCAAGTCATATTCTTACTCCTATCAAGGGATGGGACGTTCACTACCAAGTAATACATATAGTCCACCTCCCATTGGAGATGTTCAGATATTGCTGCGGAATATTACGCAATTCTTTCCAAGTTAGCGCTGTCTCGACGGAAAAAGCCTGTTGCAGGGTTGGCAATGATCATTGCGCCGCATACCAGTCATGGTTGCTGCACGGCCCGTTCGCCACGCAGCGCCAGCCGCCTGTAGCGTTATTGAGTTGTTCAGCGGCGTGCTGCAAATCCTCGCGTGTACGGCTTTGAATCAGCTGTTGAAGTTGATCCAGATAACCCGACGAATGACCCGCCAGTTGCGCGTGCCAAAGCAAGTCGGCGGCTTGGCTGATGGGCAATGTCTGGGCCGCGAATTGCTGCGCCAGGGCCTGGTTGCCCAAGTCTGGGCTGCGCTCGATCAAGGACGGCAGTTGCCCCAGGAAGGCTTGCAGCTGCTCAGAGATCCCGTCCAGGGACATGCTGGGCGATTGCACGCCAAACAACAGGCCGGTTTGCCCGTTGATTTGTCGGATACCGCTGAACACGGCGTAGCCGATTTGCAGCTCGACTCGCAGGCGCTGATAGAACGGCCCCTGGAGCACATGCCCGAGCAATCGCCACGTGGCTTCATCGGCCAGGGATTGACTCGGAGCAGGACAAAAAAGCAGCAATGCAGCGTCGCTGGACTCGGTGTTGACCTCGTGCCAGAGATGCTGGCCGTTGAGAATTCGAGGCGTGTACGGGATGTTTGCCGGTTGCCCTGGCAATCGGGCAGCTGCGATTTTGATCGCCGCCTCACACGCGGCGGGCAAACCCGAACCCAGCCCTTGCCACTGCGCAGTGGACCACGATGCATGGGTTTCTCGGGGCCCAGGGTGAACACCGGCACAGCAAACGGGCAACGCCTTGAGCAATTCCCGAATGGCGATCATCGGCACCGGTGCGGGTGGCGATAGTTGTTCATCGTCACCGCTCAGACAACGCGTCAGCGCTTCGAGCACGGCCGGCATCGGTGCGTGAAGGCCGTGCATTTTTACCAGCCAGTCATTGGCGATGGTTTCGCAAGACAACTCGATGCCCGCCTGGCGCGCATGTTCGCGCAACGGCTGCAGCGCGTGTTCGAGCCCGGAGGGGGCGGCAGCGTCAAACCGCCAGTGCAGGTACAACGCGCCTTCGTCGGTGTCGTCCGCCAACGCTTGGCTGAATGTCAGTGCAGACAGCTCCCGTCGACCCCGTAAGCGATCCTGGGCAAAGGTACGCAAGCCACGGTGGGCGCTGGTTTGGCCGCGTATCAGGCCGGCGCGTTCCTCTTTGGCTGGCGGACGTAGCAAGGGGTTGTTCGGCGGGAGCTGCCAGTTGTGCTCAGCGGTGGGCAGGTGCAGTGCATCGAGCATCGCCTTGAGGGCTGCGACGCCCTGTTCCGACAGGTCTTCGGCGTCGTTGCGAGCCAATGCCAGGGCGCCTTGAACCTGCTGTTGACGAGCATTGAGCAAGGCGAACTCTTCGCGTAACGCTGTCCAATCGCTGTGTGCGAAAAAACTCAGCCAGTCGTACAACAGCGCTTCGATTTGCGTGGCCTGTTCGCGTTCGCTATCGAGGGTAAAGTCGATATCCAATACCGCCTGATCAGCGAAGTGATACAGCACGGATGCGTGCAGCGCGGTGGCCAGTTGCCGTGCTTTCAGTTCAGCGAGCAACCCGCCTGGCGCAGAGGCGTTAAGCCAGGTGCAGAGGAACGCCAGCGCTTCACGTGGGGCGTCACAGGTGATGACCTGATGCAGATGATGATTGGCAACGTGTTGATAGCTGTGTGCTGGGCCCTGCATCAAGGCGGGTGGGGCGGCTTGTGGATGCAGTGGCCCTGAGTTCAATTCGTCACTGAACTGCTGGGCCAAGGCTTGCAGTTCTGCCAACGGCTGTGGGCCGGCGAGGCTCAAGGTCATCTGCCCGCTTTGATAGAAATGCCCGTGGAACTCTCGCAAGGCTTGCTGAAAGGCGTCACTTTCAACCGGCAGGCTGTCGCGGTTGCCGGCATGAAAACCCCGCAGCGGATGATCCGCCGCCAACCCTTGCAGCAACGCCACTTGCTGTTGCGCCTTGGCATCCTGGGACCAGGCCACACATTCCGCGTCCAGCACTTCGCGTTCACGCCGTTGATCGTCGAGCGCCAGCCGTGGATGGGTCAGCATATCCGCCAACCGCGCCAGCCCACCTGCAAAGGCTGACGCCGGCAGTTCGAAGAAGAAGTCGGTGGTGCGTTCGCGGGTGCTGGCATTGACCTGCCCACCGTGACGCTGCACGTAAGCCATCAGCCCCTTGTCTGTCGGAAAACGCTCGGTACCGAGAAACAATAAATGCTCAAGAAAATGCGCCAGCCCCGGCCAGGCCAATGGCACGTCATGGCTGCCGGCAGCCACCTGTAAAACCGCGGCGCTACGTTTCAAGCGCGGCGCATGGCGCAGCGAAACCCGCAGCCCATTGGCCAGGGTCAGGTGAACGGGGTGAGGGTGAACCGGCGCAGGCATGGGCACTTCCGAGGCATGGGAAGCGCCTATGCTAGCAAACCCACCGGGTCAGGGCTTGTGCAGTGCGCCGTAAAGTTCGGGGCGACGGTCTTGCAGGTAGTGATTGGCGGCGCGTGCGTCGAGGATCGATTGACGCTCCAGCGTGCCGACGATCAAGGCTTCATCCAGGCCGGCCTGGGCGATTCGCTGGCCATCCGGTGCGGCAATGCTGCTTTGCCCGCAATAGTGAATATCGCCTTCATGCCCGCAGTAGTTGGCATAGGCCACGAAACATTGGTTCTCGAATGCGCGCGCACGCACGGTGACGTCGGCAACGAAGTCGAACGGCACCATATTGGCGGTAGGCACCAGGATCAGTTCGGCACCGGCCAGGGCCAGGCGCCGGGTGTTTTCCGGGAACTCCAAGTCGTAGCAAATCAGCAAGCCCAGCTTCCATCCGTTCAACTCCACCACGGGGAAATCATCCGGCCCGGCGCTGAACATCGAGTGATCGAGATCGCCAAACAGGTGGGTCTTGCGGTAGTTGCACAAGCGCTGGCCCTGGGCGTCGATCAACTGTACGGCGTTGTAGATCTGGCCATCCTCGGCCCGTTCCGGGTAACCGTACAGAATCGCCAGCCCGGCACTTTGCGCCAGTTCGGCAATCGCCTGTGCCGACGGCCCATCCTGAGCCTCGGCCAGCGCGCCAACGGCTTCGGCGCCAATGTTATAGCCGCTGAGGAACATCTCCGGCAGCACCAGCACATCGGCGCCGCACGCCTCATGGGCCAGTTGGTGCAGGCGCTTCAGGTTAGCGGCCACATCCAGCGGCAGCGGCGGGCATTGGTACAGGGCGATACGCATGCTCAACTCCTTACTCGGCGAGGGCGATTGGCCCGATTTCATCGAACACATCGCCCGGGCCCGGGTTCTCTGGGTGGGTGCTGCCACCGAAGTGGGTCATGATGCCCCATACCGCATTAAGCGAGGTTTGCACCGCGCCTTCCACCCAGGCTGGGGTCCAGGAAACATCATCGCCGGCGATAAAAATCCCACGTTGTTCGGCGGGCATGTCCTTCTGCATGAAGTGCGCATACATGCGCTGATTGTAACGATAGTGGCCGGGCAATGCGCCTTTGAAGGCCCCGAGGAAATGCGGGTCGGCTTCCCAGGATACGGTGATCGGGTCACCGATGATGCGCGCCTTGATATCAACCTTCGGGTAGATCTTATTCAGCGCGTCGAGTGCCAGCTTGACTCGTTTATCGATAGGCTGGGGCAGCATCTTCAGTGCATCGCTCATCCACGAGTAGGACAGGCAGATCACGCCCGGCTTATCGTCACCGTTATCGAACAGATAGGTGCCGCGGGTCAGGCGGTCGGTGAGGGTCATGCTCATCAGGTCGCGGCCGGTTTCCGGGTCTTTGTCTTTCCAGAACGGGCGGTCAACCATCACGAAGGTCTTCGATGACTGCATGTAGCGCGTGCGGTCCAGGGCCATCCACATTTTTTGCGAGAACAGGGTTTCGTCGCATTCGATCTGGGTGGTCAGCAGCCAGCTTTGGCAAGTGGTCAGCACTGCGGCGTATTCACGGGTGTCGCCGTAGTTGTCGGTAACGGCGAAACGGCCATCGGCGGCGTGGGCAATGCGCTTGACGCCTGCCCGAGGTGCGCCTCTATGCAGTGAGCTGAGGCTGGTGCCCGCTGGCCAGTGGGCGCAACGCTCCGGCACGTGGCGCCAGATGCCCATGGGCACTTGTGCCACGCCGCCGACGATCAGGTGTTGATGGTCATCGCAGTTGGTCATCACCACGCGGAAGATTTCCAGCATGGAATTGGGGAAATCCGAGTCCCAGCCGCCAGTGCCGAAGCCGACCTGGCCAAACACCTCGCGATGATGGAATGACAGCTTGGCAAAGGCCTTGGAGGTGGCGACGAAGTCGTAGAAGGTACGGTCATCCCACAGCGGCACCAGCTTGTTCCACAGTTCCTTGAGGCGGGGCACATCGCGATCGCGGATCGCCTGCTGGATATCACCGAACTGCGAGCCGGCTTCCAGGGCATCGGCCCAGGCATCGGCCACTTCCTGGAACAGTGCAGGCAGGTCGGAGAGTTTCTGTGCGTAGTGGGTCTGGCCTTCCAGATCGATGACGGTACTGCCGGACGCCGGGGTCAGCGGGTTGGGGAAGGGTTTTGTTTCCAGGCCCAGCTTGTCCACGTAATGGTAGAACGCGGTGGACGACACCGGGAACCGCATGCCGCCCAGCTCGGCGATGATACCTTCGGCACCTTCAAAGGCCTGTGAGCGCAAACGGCCACCCATCTTCGAGGCTTCATACACCACCGGTTTGAGGCCCAGCTTCATCAACTCGTAGGCCGCAACCAGGCCTGCGATACCAGCCCCCACGATTGCCACTTCGGCGCCATGGTTGGCGGCGGGAATACTGCCCAGCCCGGCGGGGTGTTCGATCCAGTCATCAAAGGCAAACGGGAAATCCGGACCGAAGATGGTGATGGGTTTCTTACCGTCTGCTGGGTGGCGATTGGTCTTGCTGATGGTGCTGGACGGAATGCTCATGGCTGACCTTACTGACGGCTCGGCGGGATATGGCCCGTTGAGTATAGGAAAAGATGGCAGCCAGTTTAGGGAGCGTTACGCTCGTTAATAAGACGCAATGTGTCGTCGGATTGAACTGGTTTTGGTCAATATGACGAAGTTGGTGATCAAACTGGTTGGCCGCGATCCAGTTTGTTGCTGAGGATGATCGAGGTGGTGGTTTTCTCCACACCGTCGACACTGCCGATCTGGTCGAGCAATTGGTCCAACTGCTCCGGCGAATCGGTGCGCAGCCAAGCCACGTAATCGAATTCTCCACTCACCGCACACAACTGTTGCACCTGAGCCATGGCACTCAGCCTGCGCAGCACCTCTTTGCCCGAACGCGGTTGTACGGTAATCCCCACATAAGCCTGCAACCCCCCATCCGCAACGCGTTGGCCAAGCCGCACGCCATAACCGGTGATCACCTGGGTTTTCTCCAGGCGCGCCAGGCGCGACGTCACCGTAGTGCGCGCAATACCTAACTGCCTGGCGAGCATGGCCACGCTTTCGCGAGCGTTGAGCTGAAGGGCGGCGATCAGTTGGCGGTCGATTTCGTCTAGGGCGGGCAAGGGGGGCTCCAGTGCGGACGGCAATGAGCAAGCATGGTACAGGCTTGGCCCAGCGGACAAAACCGCTACACCAGACACGCAAAAGCCGCGCAGTGCGCGGCTTTGAGTATGGTGGGCCCAGTAGGACTCGAACCTACGACCAAGGGATTATGAGTCCCCTGCTCTAACCAACTGAGCTATAGGCCCTCAGTAGGCCGCGGATTATAACGATGGTTTCTTCACTGTGCCATCCGAAAAATCCTCCAGCCTCGTACGAAGGAAGTTCGCGGCAAAAAGCACGGGCGGCAGCGGCAGGCTGACGATGTAGCCTTGCATCTGTTCACAGCCTTCGGCGGCGAGGAAGGCCTGCTGTGCGGCGTTCTCTACGCCTTCGGCGATGATGGTGAATTGCATGCTGTGGCCGAGGGCGATGATGGCGCGCACGATGGCGACATCGTGCGGATCGTCGGGCAGGCCGCGGACGAAGGATTGGTCGATCTTGAGGAAGTCCAGGGGCAGGCGCTTGAGGTAGCTGAGGGACGAATAGCCGGTGCCGAAATCATCAATCGCCAGTTGTACACCCAGCCGCTTGAGTTGGTGCAGCACTTCCAGCGCTTCTTCGGCCTGGCTCATGATGAAGTTTTCGGTGATCTCCAGCTGTAGGCAACCGGGTTCGAGACGGTAGTCGCGCAGCAGCTGTTCGATGCGTGACAGCAGGTTGGGGTGACGCAATTGTGCGCCTGCGAGGTTGACCGACAGTGGTCCGAAAGCGTCGAAAGCTCCTTGCCAGGCGTGCATTTGCCGGCAGGCCTGCTCCAGTACCCAGTCGCCAATCTGCAGGATCATGCCGTTCTCTTCGGCCAGGGCAATGAAGTGTTCGGGCGGGACATCGCCCAAGGTCGGGTGGTGCCAGCGGATCAAGGCTTCGGCGCCGATCAGCTCCTGAGTCACCAAATTGCGCTTGGGTTGGTAATACAGGCTCAATTCTTCACGTTCAATGGCGCGACGTAGTTCGTGCTCCAGTGCCACGCGCTCATTGGCCTGCGCCGTCAGGTCACGGGTATAGCTTTCGACCCGGTTGCGGCCCTTGGCTTTGGAGCGATACATCGCAGCGTCGGCGTTTTTTACCAAAGTGGCGACGTCAGTGCCGTCCTGTGGATACAGGCTGGTGCCGATACTGGCGCTGATAAAGAACTCGTGCTCGCCGGCCTGGAATGGCGGCGTAAAACAGTCAAGCAGCTTATTCGCCAGGTGCTGGGCATCGCTGGCCTGCTGCAAGCCGGGGAGCAGGATGATGAACTCATCGCCGCCGAGGCGAGCGACGGTATCCACGTCCCGCAGTTGCTCCTTGAGGCGTACGGCGATGTCTTTGAGCAACAGGTCGCCGACCGGGTGGCCGAGGCTGTCGTTGATGTGTTTGAAGCGGTCCAGGTCGAGAAACAATACCGCACCCTGTTTGCCGCTTTCCTGCTGGCCGTTGAGGGCGGCCTGCAGCCGATTCTCAAACAGGGTGCGGTTGGGCAGGCCGGTCAACGGGTCGTGGTGGGCCTGGTAGTCCAGGCGTGCCTGGGCCAGCTTGAGGCTGGAGATGTCGGCAAACACGGCAACGAAGTGCGTGATCAACTGGTCGCGGTTACGCACGGCGCTGATGGTCAACCAACTCGGATACACCTCGCCGTTCTTGCGCCGGTTGGAAATCTCACCTTGCCAGTGGCCGTGGGTCGTCAATTGGTGCCACATTGCCGCATAGAAAGCGCTGTCATGCAGGCCGGAGGCGAGCAGGCGTGGGGTATGGCCGAGGGCTTCGGTCTCGCTGTAGCCGGTAATCTCACTAAAGGCGCGATTGACGGCGCTGATGTTCTGTCGCGTGTCAGTGATCAACACGCCTTCAGCGGTGCTCTCGAATACGGTAGCGGCTTGCTGCAGTTTTTCCTGCATCAACTGGCGCTCGGTAATGTCCCGGGCGATGGTCAGCATGCAATCTTCGTCACCGATGGGCAGCGGGCGGCTGGACACTTCGCAGAGTCGAATCTGGCCGTCTGCGCGGCGGATATGGCAGATGAAGTCGCGGACAAAGCCGTCGCGTCGCATCAACTCCAACATGTGCTTGCGTTCGTTGAGGTCGACCCAGATGCCCAGGTCCAGGGTTGATTGGTCAAGGGACGTTGCGCTGGTGAAGCCGGTCAGGTGGCTGAAGCCTTCGTTCACCTCAACCAGCAGGCCATCACTTTGGCGGCTCAGCAGCAAGCCGTCGGGGGAGGCATGGAATGCCTTGGCAAACTTTTCTTCGGAGGTTTGCAATCGTTGTTGGGTTTCTTTGAGTTGGGTGATATCCCGTACCACAACCACCAGGGCTTCGGTGGTATCGAGTTGGAACGGCTCAGCCGAGATCAGCCCGGTAAACGCCTGACCATTGCTGCGCAGAAAGGGCATTTCCAGATTGCGAATACTGGTGGTCTGTACCCGTTGCAGCAAGTCCGGGCCAACGCCTTGAATGCCCCATATATTCAGCTCGGTGGCGGTTTTGCCCACGACGTCGTCGGCACTCAGGCCAATCTGGTCTTCGAATGCCTTGTTGACCTCCAGCAGGCAGCCATCGGACAGCCGGGCAATCACCAGGATGTCCGGGCATTGCTGGAACACTGAGGCAAACTTCTGCTCGGACAGTTGCAGGGCTTCTTCAGTGCGCTTGGCTTCGCTGATGTCGATCATCAGGCCGCGCAGCACCGGCTCATGGCCGTGTTCGATCAGGCTGACTATGTCGCGCACCCACAGGCAGCGGCCATCAGCCGTGATAACGCGGTAGTCGAGGCTATGATCGCGGTTGGCGCGGGTTTCTTGGTAGGAATACGCTTCGGCGCGGGTCAGGTCGGCGGGGTGAATGATATTGCGCCAGAAGCCGGGAATCAGCCAATGGGCGCGGGGATAGCCGAGCAGGTCTTCGGCATGGGGCGATACATAGCTGTAGGTGAAATCGCTGATGCTTGCTTCCCAGGCAATAGCAGACAAACTCTCCACCAAGCCGCGATAGTGGTATTCGCTGCTCCGCAGTTCTTGCTCGAGTGCGACCCGGCGGGAAATTTCCGAGCTGAGCCGGCGATTGATCCGAATCACCACGGCCAGCACGGTACTGAGCAATAACACCGCTGGCAGGCCGTACATCAGCAAGTCAGCCCAGAACGTGCGGTGATCGGTGAAGCTGCCGACCCAATGTTGCTGGATCGCATCGGTTTCGGTTGAACTGAGGTCGGCGAGGACTTTGTCCAGGATGCCCACCAGTATTTTTTCATCCCGTGGCACGCCCATCGCCAGTTGATAGCGGTAGGGCGTTTCACCGCTGACGTACAAACCATCGAGTTTGAGTTGGCGCAGGCTCCAGACGCTGGAGGCCAGGTCGCCGACTACCGCATCGACTTCATCGGTAGCCAGGGCTTGCAGGGTCGAGCTGACGTTGGGCATCGCCACCAGATTCAGGTCCGGATGGTGGGTGCGCAGCAATTCATGGGGTGCGTAGTTTTCCACCACGGCAACTTTCAGGCCGTACAAATCCTTGAGGTTGCGTGGTTTCGCGCCGCCTTCATGGGCAAGGATGACGATGGGAAAATCAAGATAAGGGCGTGTGAAGGCCAGGAAGCCTTGGCGCTCCGGGGTGGACATGATGCCGGGTAGCAGGTCGAGCTGATTGCTCCGGGCTTGTTCAAGCACAGCGGTCCAGTTGGCCGGCTCGATCAGCTTGATCGTGACGCCAAGGCGGTCCTGGATCAGGCGTACATAGTCGGCAGCCAGGCCCTGATAACGGCCATTTTCATCGCGGTATTCGAAGGGTGGCCAAGACGCGTCCACACCCAGGCGCAGCTCCTGATGGTCCGCCAACCAGCTACGCTCATCATCCGTAAGAGTCAACGCGCCAGCCGTTGCGGTCCAGGTCAGCAGCGACAGTAGTATCACGGTCGGCAATCTGGGCATAACGGTCTCGTTATGGCACGGGGAATGTTTCGAGTGTAGACGGGCATTTCGGGAGAGGGGGTGTTGCGAGGAGTTTTATCTATGCAAAACAAAACCCCCGGCCTGGGCCGGGGGTTCTGGTATCACTCGTCGAGGAAGGAGCGCAGATGCTCGCTTCGCGTCGGGTGGCGCAACTTGCGCAGCGCCTTGGCTTCGATCTGACGGATCCGCTCGCGGGTCACGTCAAACTGCTTACCGACTTCCTCAAGGGTGTGGTCGGTATTCATGTCGATGCCAAAACGCATGCGCAGTACCTTGGCTTCACGGGCAGTGAGGCCGGACAGTACGTCGCGAGTCGCTTCCTTGAGGCTCTCAACAGTGGCGACATCGATGGGCGACTGCATAGTCGAGTCTTCGATGAAGTCACCCAGATGGGAGTCTTCGTCATCACCAATCGGCGTTTCCATGGAGATCGGCTCTTTAGCGATCTTCAATACCTTGCGGATTTTATCCTCAGGCATTTCCATGCGTTCACCCAGCTCTTCCGGGGTCGGTTCGCGACCCATTTCCTGCAACATCTGCCGGGAAATGCGGTTGAGCTTGTTGATGGTCTCGATCATGTGCACCGGGATACGGATGGTGCGGGCCTGGTCGGCAATCGAGCGAGTGATCGCCTGACGGATCCACCAGGTGGCATAAGTCGAGAACTTGTAGCCGCGACGGTATTCGAACTTGTCCACAGCCTTCATCAAGCCGATGTTGCCTTCCTGGATCAGGTCGAGGAACTGCAGGCCACGGTTGGTGTACTTCTTGGCAATGGAGATCACCAGACGCAAGTTCGCTTCAACCATCTCTTTCTTCGCGCGGCGGGCCTTGGCCTCACCGATCGACATGCGACGGTTGATGTCCTTGATCTCGGCAATCGTCAGACCGGTTTCGGTCTGCAATGCAGTCAGCTTCTGCTGGCAACGGACAATGTCCGGCTGCAGGCGACCAATGGCTTCGGCGTACTTCGCCTTGCCCTTGGCCAGTGCGTCGGTCCAGCTTTCGTCAACTTCATTGCCCGGGAACTGGCGCAGGAAGTCAGTACGCGGCATACGCGCATCACGCACACAGAGCTGCATGATTGCACGCTCTTGAGCACGCAGACGCTCAAGGGCACTGCGAACGCGCTCAACCAGGCCTTCGAATTGCTTCGGCACCAGCTTGATTGGCATGAACAGCTCAGCCAGGGCCACCAGCTCGGCAATTGCCAGCTTGTTGCCACGACCGTGCTTCTTCAAGGCCTTGCGGGTGATTTCCATTTGATCGGAAACCGCACCGAAACGCTGGGCCGCAACAATTGGGTCCGGGCCGCTTTCGACTTCATCTTCGTCGTCGGTGCTGGCTTCAGCCTCGTCGTCGTCGGTGTCGTCATCCGCTTTCGCGGCCTTCGCATCGACTGGCGGCGGTATTTCGGCAGCAGGCGGCGCAATGCCGTCGTCCGGGTCGATATAACCGCTCAGGACGTCGGACAGGCGGCCACCTTCGGTGGTGACGCGGGTGTACTCGGAGAGAATGTGGTCAACCGTGCCAGGGAAGTGCGCGATTGCGCCCATCACTTCACGGATACCCTCTTCAATACGCTTGGCGATTTCAATTTCGCCTTCGCGTGTCAGCAACTCGACGGTACCCATTTCACGCATATACATGCGCACAGGGTCAGTCGTGCGACCGATGTCGGTCTCCACCGCGGCCAACGCTGCAGCGGCTTCTTCAGCGGCTGCCTCGTCGGTATCGGCGTCGGCCAACATAAGGGCATCCGCATCCGGAGCACTCTCGTGTACGGGGATCCCCATGTCATTAATCATGCGGATGATGTCTTCCACCTGCTCTGGATCTGAAATATCCTCAGGCAGGTGATCGTTGACCTCTGCGTAAGTCAGATACTTCTGCTCACGACCAAGGGTGATCAACTCTTTGATACGAGACTGCTGTTGCGCTTTTCCGGACATAACACCCTATCCACTGAAGGTCTTGGCGGGCAAAAAACAAGCCGAGGATTATACCCGAGCTATGACCTCACACGCCAGCTGAGGTCGGGTTTGATGCGGAAACATTCTGTTTTAAGAGGTCACGCATCTGTTTTGCTATCTGAATTTGCTCTTCAGCCGATAATCCCGGCTGCCTTGCTCTCTTGATAAGTTCATCGAGGGTCTGTGTGTGCTGACCCGCGGATAACCTATTAATGGTGTCTAAAAACTGTTGTTCAAGGTTATCGCCGTCAATTAGCCACTCCTTTTCCGCAAGGGCTTTCAATAACCGCCCCTGTTCCGTGCCATGCCAACGAGCCATGAGCTGAATTGAGTTTAGCTTAGGATTTTTCTGCACCGCCTCGATCAGGGCAATCAGCACCTGTGCATAGGTATTGCTCTCATTGGCAAAATGGTCAGCGCTTTCAACTTTGCCGGCCAGTTGCGGGTGGTGAATCAAGGTGCGCAACGCAATCAGTGTCGGCGCTTCTACTGCCACGGGCGTGCGCGGGGCATAGGCTTCATCGCGATCACCGCGCTTGCCGTTCTTGCTCCATGGCTTCTTGTCCCATTTCTTGCCGCCAGCACCGGATTTCTTCGGTGTCCACTCCTGCTGGGGCGCAAAGGCCTCCTGGGGTTGGTGGAAGTCGGCATAGTCCGGCATGGCGTCGTAATCCATGCCGGGGTCGTAGGCTGGTGGTGCATCCTGCGGTGCGCTGTGCACCAGCTGGCTCACGGCTTCGCCGCTCAAGCCGGTGATCTCCAGCAAGCGCTGGCGCATCAGGGTGCGCAAGTTGGCACCCGGGACCTTGTCGATCAGCGGCGCTGCGAGGGTGGCCATATGGGCCTTGCCTTCGAGCGAGCGCGGGTCGGCTTCTTCGGTCAGTTGCTGGAAAAAATAATCTGCCAGCGGTTGCGCATGTTGATTGATGCGCGCACGAAACGCGTCGGTGCCTTCCGAGCGGACCAGCGTGTCCGGGTCTTCGCCTTCGGGCAGGAACAGGAAGCGTGCGCGGCGCCCGTCCTGCAGGCTCGAGAGCGTGGCCTCGAGCGCGCGCCAGGCAGCGTTGCGGCCAGCCTGGTCGCCGTCGAAGCAAAACAGCACGCTGGGCACGACGCGAAACAGGCGTTTCAAGTGTTCTTCGCTGGTGGCGGTGCCGAGTGTGGCGACTGCATTACGCAGGCCTTGCTGGGCCAGGGCGATGACGTCCATATAGCCTTCAACCACGATAATCTCATCGAGGTTGCGGTTGTTCTTGCGTGCTTCGAACAGGCCGTAGAGTTCTTGGCCCTTGTGGAACACCGGTGTTTCCGGGGAGTTCAGGTACTTGGGCTTGTCGTCCCCGAGTACGCGGCCGCCAAAGGCGATGATACGACCACGGCTGTCGCGGATCGGGAACATTACGCGGTCGCGGAAGCGGTCATAGCGCTTGCCGGTTTCGGCGTTCTCCACCAGCAAGCCGGCATCGATCATGGCTTTTTGCTGGAGGGTATCGCTGCTCAGGTGCTTGTACAGATTGTCCCAGCCGGGCGGGGCGAATCCGAGGCCGAAGTCGCGGGCGATTTCGCCGGTCAGGCCGCGGCCCTTGAGGTAATCGACAGCGGCCTTGCGCTGCGGATGGCTCTTGAGTGACTGGCGGTAAAAATCGGCAGCGGCGGTCAGCAGCGGATACAGCGGCGAATCGGTGGGTTGCCTGGGTTTGTGTGGGCGGCCGCTTTCTTCGCGAGGAATTTCCATGCCCGCAGCTTTTGCCAGGTCCTCGACGGCCTGGGGGAAATCCAGGTTGTCGTGGTCCATCAGGAAGCCGAGGGCGTTACCGCCGGCGCCGCAACCGAAGCAGTAGTAGAACTGTTTGTCGGGGCTGACGCTGAAGGATGGGGTTTTTTCTTTATGGAACGGGCAGCAGGCGGTGTAGTTTTTGCCGGCTTTTTTCAGTTGTACGCGTGAGCTGACAACATCGACGATGTCGGTGCGGTTCAGAAGGTCGTCAATAAAGCTCTGGGGAATCAGCCCGGCCATGGCGTTCTCGTCATCACTGCGTGTAAATGAGGGCCCGTGAAGTGTTCAAGCGCACGCACTAGTGCCCGATCATCATCGTTTGCATGGGTTGTCAGGAAGTGTATCTGCCGAACGTTCACTGACGGTAGTTTCTGATCAGTCGTCGGCATGGACATGTTGCCCGGGCGTCCGGTGTTGGCCAATGGAGGCCTCGGAAGCGCATCGATGGGCACAGCCGATACAGTTGATCGTCTGCTTGAAGAATAGGTGTGCTCGTCAGTAGCCTTGTTAGGCTCGTCAGAAGAGACGTGCACCGCTGGCAAAAGAGCCAGCCCTGACGTGTGAAGCGGTGTCTCGGTCGCATGTGCGGCGTCGACGGTGAAGCATCAAGCGATATCCGCAAATGCCAACAGCCCGGCTGAGGGCCGGGCTTGGCAGAAGCTTGCTACGAGCGTCTGTGTATTAGTACAGACGAACGGCGCGGCGCTGTTCGCGCTGAACTTTCTTGGCGTGACGCTTAACAGCGGCTGCTGCTTTACGCTTACGCTCAGAAGTTGGCTTCTCATAAAATTCGCGGCTACGAACTTCAGCCAGAACACCGGCTTTTTCGCAGGAGCGCTTGAAACGACGCAGAGCTACGTCGAAGGGTTCGTTCTCTTTTACTTTGACGGCTGGCATCCAGAGCTACCTTCTTTCATTACCGGGAATCAACGTTCTCGTCGCAAAAAATTCGCGGCTGAGGTCGTCGGTTTTTAAGGGTTGCGGATGTTAACCCCTCATTGCCCGGAATGCAAAGCCTCTGATCGAAAACCGCTAGTCGGGAGGGGGAGCGGGGACTATTATGCGCGCCTTCGAATTCAGCCTCTACAAGGCGCAAACCCATGCTAGTACTGGGACTTGAAACCTCCTGCGACGAAACCGGTGTCGCACTCTACGACAGTGAACGCGGGCTTTTGGCCGATGCACTGTTCAGTCAGATCGACCTGCACCGCGCCTATGGTGGCGTGGTGCCGGAGCTTGCCAGCCGCGATCACGTCAAGCGCATGCTGCCGTTGATTCGCCAGGTGCTGGACGAGGCCGGCTGTGTACCGACCGAGATCGATGCCATTGCCTACACCGCAGGCCCGGGATTGGTCGGAGCCCTGCTGGTTGGGGCCTCTTGCGCCCAGGCGCTGGCTTTCGCCTGGGGTATTCCTGCCCTTGGCGTGCACCATATGGAAGGCCATTTACTGGCACCCATGCTGGAAAAAACACCCCCCGAGTTCCCGTTCGTCGCTTTGTTGGTTTCGGGTGGCCATACGCAGCTGGTTCAGGTCGATGGCATCGGCCAATACACGTTATTAGGCGAGTCCCTCGATGACGCCGCCGGCGAAGCATTCGACAAAACCGCGAAGATGATGGGGCTTAACTATCCCGGTGGCCCGGAAATCGCCCGGCTTGCTGAGAAAGGCGTTGCTGGTCGCTACATTTTCCCGCGCCCGATGTGTGATCGTCCTGGCCTGATGTTCAGTTTCAGCGGTTTGAAAACCTCCGCGTTGAACACTTGGCAGCAAAGCGTCAGCGCCGGGGACGACGGTCAGCAAGCCCGTTGCGACATCGCACTGGCGTTCCAGCAGGCCGTGGTAGAGACTTTGACCATCAAGTGCAAGCGCGCCCTGAAACAGGCGGGCATGAAGCGTCTGGTAATCGCAGGCGGCGTCAGCGCCAACAAGGCCTTGCGCAGTTCGCTGGAAAAAATGCTAGGCGACATGAATGGCAATGTGTTCTACGCCCGCCCGGAGTTCTGCACCGACAACGGCGCGATGATCGCCTATGCAGGTTGCCAGCGCTTGCAGGCCGGGCAACACGAAAGCCTGGCGATCAGCGTGCAGGCGCGCTGGCCGATGGAGCAACTGCCGCCGTTGTAGGGCTCAACGTGAGCCTGGTTCATCTGGGGTATTTAAAAATGCCGTTCGCGCCCGGCAAACAGGTCGCGTAGATTGCCGCGGTGGCGCCAGACGATCAGCAGGGTGAGCACGCTCATTGGCACCAACGCTTGCGGTGCCTGCCAGGCCAGCAACGGTAGGGTCAGTGGAGTGGCAATCAGCGCGGCCAGTGAGCTGGTGCGAGTCAGGTAGAACGTCAGCAGCCAGGCGAGCAGGGCCAGTAAAGCCGCCGGTGGGTAGATTCCCAGCAGCATCCCGGCCGCCGTGGCAACACCCTTGCCCCCGCGAAAGCGGAAGTACAACGGAAACAGATGGCCCAGGACGGCGCATACGCCAACCCAGGCCTGCTGTTGCAAGGTAAGGCCGACGAGGCTGGCGATCAGCACGGGCAGCAGGCCCTTGCATACGTCGCCCAGCAGGGTCAGGACGGCGAGTTTCTTGCCGGCCAGGCGCAACATATTGGTGGCGCCGGCATTGCCTGAGCCACTCATTCGCGGGTCGGGATTTCCCGTCAGGCGGCTGAGCAAAATGGCGAAGGACAGCGAGCCGAGCAGGTAGGCGAGAATCGCCAGTGACCAAAACATGCTAACTATTCCGGGCGAGGACGCCCTGATTCTAACGGGGCATCGCGCCCTTGTCGTGCTGCGGAGAAGAGTGCTTGGACAGAGTGTTTATCGAAGGCCTGGAAGTCGACACCGTGATCGGGGCCTACGACTGGGAGCGCGGAATCCGGCAATGTCTGCGCCTGGACTTGAGTTTTGCCTGGGATAATCGTCCAGCCGCTGCCGGTGATGACCTGACCCTGGCGCTGGATTACGCCAGCGTGTCTGCACGTATCCAGGCTTTTGCCGAGCAGTCCCAGTATCAATTGGTGGAAACCTTTGCCGAGCGCTTGGCCGAAGTGCTGATGAGTGAATTCCAGATTCCCTGGCTGCACCTCAAGTTGACCAAGCCAGGCGCGGTGCCGGCTGCCAGGGGCGTGGGTGTGGAGATCGAGCGCGGATGTCGTTGACTCAGATTTACCTTGGGCTTGGCAGCAATATCGAGCGCGAGCGCCGTCTATGCGGCGGTCTGGATGCGCTAGCGAGTTTCTTGAGGGATATGCGCTGTTCGGCGGTGTTCGAAAGCCAGCCGGTGGGGATCAAGAGCGGGCCGTTTTTCAACCTGGTGGTATCGGCCTACACTGACCTGCCGTTGATGGAGCTGGATCGCCGACTCAAATCCATTGAAGCCGATAACGGCCGCTACGCGCCGGACCGCAAAGGGTTGCCGCTGGATATCGATGTGCTGCTGTACGGCGATTGGGTCGGTGATTTTGATGGTCTGGTGTTGCCGCGTGCAGAGATCCTGAAAAACGCGTTTGTGTTGTGGCCGCTGTCGTTGATGGCACCAGATCGTGTGCACCCCGAGACGGGCAAGACAATGGCCGAGTTGTGGCGCGATGCGCAGATCGATCAGGTACTGGAGCCTGTCCGCTTCGAATGGCAGGGTCAACAGCTAACGCCCGATGTCCTTCTGTAGGCACGAGCTTGTTGTGGCGAAGGAGCTTGCTCCCTCGCCACAAAGGCCATCTCCTACGTTGAGGTGTGATCCTTGTAGGCTTTCAACGCTTTGAGCCGTTCGCGCTTGAGCGCTTCGCCCAGCTCCGGGCCTTTGAAACCTTTCTCCAGCAGTGGCGCCACTGCGACCGTGCGGGCCACCGTTGCCGCGCCGCGCAAATAATCCGCCTGTGGATAACTGCGCAGCTCAAAACCCTTGCGGCCGCGGGCGTCCATTTCGCAGGCCGCTACAAACTCTTCGAAACGCTGCGGCCGGCGATACACATCAAAACTCTGCAGTAACTCCAGCAATGTCGAGGCTTTGAGCTCGAGTGCACGGTGACCATGGGTGTGATACTGGCCCACCAACATTGCCAGTTCCTGGCAATCCTTCGGGACCTTGAAGCGCTCATTCACCGCCTTGATCAGCTTCAAACCTCGGTGTTCATGGGCAATGTGCTGCGGCAACTTATCCACAGGTGTCAGGCCTTTGCCCAGATCGTGCAGCAAGCAGGCCCAGCGCACGGTCAGCGGTTGGTTGTGCAAGGCAGCTTGTTCCAGCACGCTCAAGGTGTGCACACCGGTATCGATTTCCGGGTGATGGGCCGCGGGTTGCGGCACGCCGAACAGTGCATCTACCTCCGGCATCAGGGTTTTCAGTGCATCGCAGTCGCGCAGCACTTGGATAAATACCTGGGGCTGATCTTCCATCAGCGCTCGTGAGATTTCTTTCCAGCTGCGTTCGGGGGTGAGGGCCTCCAGTTCGCCGGACTCACTGAGTTGGCGCATCAATTCCAGTGTTTCAGGTGCAACCGTGAAACCCAGGTGCGCATAACGTGCGGCAAAGCGGGCAACACGCAGTACACGGAGGGGATCCTCGGCGAACGCGGGGGAAACGTGACGCAAGATACGCGCTTGAAGATCGCGTTGGCCGTGGTAAGGATCGGTCAGGTTGCCATCGTCGTCTTCTGCCATGGCATTGATGGTCAGGTCGCGACGGATCAGGTCTTCTTCCAGGGTGACGTCGGGGCTCGCGTGAAACACAAAGCCGCCGTAGCCCCGGCCGCTCTTGCGTTCGGTGCGGGCGAGGGCGTATTCATCACCATTTTTCGGGTCGAGAAATACCGGGAAATCAGCCCCTACCGGCTTATAACCGTTGGCGAGCATCTCTTCAGTGGTTGCGCCGACGACGACGCGGTCGATATCGGTGACCTTGATGCCCAGAAGGCGATCACGCACGGCGCCGCCGACTTTGTAGATTTTCATGAAAAAGCCTCCATTAGCGCCACAGGATAACGCCTGTACTGCGCCAATGGAGGCTTTGCTGTTTCAGAGATGAACGACGGCCAGGTCCAGGCGGCCGTAGTCGCTATCGTTATGATCAGTGCGCGGTGGCACATGGTGGGTTTTCATCACCTGATCGCCCTGCAGGGTTTCCAGGTGGATGTCGAAACCCCACAGCCGGTGCAGGTGCTTGAGCACTTCCTCGGTGGATTCGCCCAAGGGTTTGCGGTCGTGTTGCTGGTGACGCAGGGTCAGCGAACGGTCACCGCGCACATCGATGCTGTAGATCTGCACGTTAGGCTCGCGATTGCCCAGGTTGTACTGGGCGGCCAGGGTTTCGCGAATGATCCGGTAGCCAGGTTCGTCGTGAATGGCCGGGACCACCAGGTCGTCTTTCAGGTCGTCATCCAGGATGCTGAACAGCTTGAGGTCGCGAATTACCTGGGGCGACAGGTACTGCAGGATAAAACTCTCATCCTTGAAGCTGCTCATGGCGAACTTGATGGTCGATAACCAGTCGCTGCCAGCGATTTCCGGGAACCAGCGGCGATCCTCCTCCGTGGGGTGCTCGCACATACGGCGGATATCGCGGTACATCGCAAAGCCCAGGGCATAGGGGTTGATGCCGTTGTAATAGGGGCTGTCGAAGCCGGGCTGGAATACCACGCTGGTGTGCGAGGTAAGGAACTCCATCATGAAGCCGTCAGTGACCAGGCCTTCGTCGTACAGATCGTTCATCAGGGTGTAATGCCAGAATGTTGCCCAGCCTTCGTTCATCACCTGGGTCTGGCGCTGAGGGTAAAAGTATTGGGCGATCTTGCGCACGATGCGCACGATTTCCCGTTGCCAAGGCTCCAGCAGTGGTGCGTGTTTTTCCAGGAAATACAGGATGTTTTCCTGGGGTTCGGCGGGGAAGCGTGCATTGTCCTTGTCGTTGTTTTTGCCGGCGCGCTTTGGAATGGTGCGCCACAGGTCGTTGATCTGTTTCTGCAGGTGCTCCTCGCGCTCCTTCTGGCGCAGGCGCTCTTCCTCAGCCGAAATCGGATAGGGGCGCTTGTAGCGGTCGACCCCGTAATTCATCAGTGCATGGCAGGAGTCCAGCAGGTCTTCCACTGCATCGATGCCGTGGCGCTCTTCACATTGCATGATGTACTGCTTGGCGAACACCAGGTAGTCGATGATGGAACTGGCGTCGGTCCATGTGCGAAACAGGTAGTTACCCTTGAAGAAACTGTTATGCCCATAGCAGGCATGGGCCACCACCAGCGCCTGCATGCAGATGGTGTTTTCTTCCATCAGGTAGGCGATGCACGGGTCGGAGTTGATCACGATCTCGTAGGCCAGGCCCATCTGGCCTCGAGTGTAGGACTTCTCGGTGCTGAGAAAGTGTTTGCCATAGGACCAATGGTGGTAGCCCAGTGGCATGCCCACTGAGGCATAGGCATCCATCATTTGTTCGGCGGTGATCACTTCAATCTGATTGGGATAAGTATCCAGGGCATAACCTGCCGCGATACGGCTGATTTCCCGGTCATAGGCCTGGATCAGTTCAAAGGTCCACTCGGAACCGGTGGAAATGGGTTGACGCTTGTTCTCTTTTTTGGCGGTCATGTCACTAACCTGCGCTGGAAGAGTTCACGGAAGACCGGGTAGATATCGCCGGCCGAGACCAGTTGCTGCTGGGCGAACGTATCGGCAAAGGCTTCTCCGATGCGTTCGTATTCGAACCACAGTGCCTGATGCTCACGAGGGGTAATTTCGACGTAGGTGTAGTACTGCACGAAGGGCATGATCTGGTTGATCAAGATGTCGCGGCAGATCGGCGAGTCGTCGTTCCAGTTATCGCCGTCGGAAGCTTGGGCGGCGTAGATATTCCAGTCGTTGGCGGGGTAGCGCTCGGCCATGATCTCCTGCATCAGCTTCAATGCGCTGGAAACGATGGTGCCGCCGGTTTCCCGCGAGTAGAAGAACTCTTCTTCGTCCACTTCCCGAGCGCTGGTGTGGTGGCGGATGAAGACGACGTCGATTTTGTCGTAGTTCCGTTTCAGGAACAGGTACAGCAGGATGAAAAAGCGCTTGGCGATGTCCTTGGTGGCCTGCGTCATGGAGCCGGATACGTCCATCAAGCAGAACATGACGGCCTTGGAACTGGGGTTGGGTTGTTTGACGAGCAGGTTGTATTTCAGGTCAAAGGTATCGAGGAACGGCACACGGTGAATGCGCGCGCTGAGTTTCTCTATTTCTGCTTCTATTTCTTGGATATCGCCGAAGTTATCCGGTTCTTCACGCTTCAAGCGTGCCAACTCTTCTTTTGCCTGCTTTAGTTTGGCGCGGCTGCTGCCAGAGAGGGCGATGCGCCGTGCATGGGCTGAGCGCAAGGTGCGGATGATGTTGATGCGCGAAGGGTTGCCCTCGTTGCTGATGCCGGCGCGAACGGTCTTGAACGTATCGGTACCGGTCAGGTTGCGCTTGACCAGGTTGGGCAGTTCCAGGTCTTCGAACATGAACTCCAGGAATTCTTCCTGGGTGATCTGGAACACGAATTCATCCATGCCTTCACCGGAATTGCCGGCCTTGCCCGGGCCTTTACCGCCACCACCACCTTGAGGGCGCTGGATGTGTTCGCCGGTGGTGAATTCCTTGTTGCCGGGGTGCACGACGGTCTGTTTGCCGCCGCGGCCGTGATGCAGCACCGGTTCGTCAATGTCCCGGCCCGGGATACTGATTTGTTCGCCATGCTCCATGTCGGTGATGGAGCGGCGGCTGACGGCCTCTTCGACGGCCTTTTTGATGTGGTCACGGTAACGCCGCAGGAAACGCTGGCGGTTTACCGTGCTTTTGTTCTTGCCATTGAGGCGTCGGTCGATCACATAGCTCATAGGGAGCCCTCCGGGCAGCTTCACGTTACAAGCTTCAAGTCGCGAGCTGGAAGCTTAGAGACAAGCGGTCAACTGCCAGGCGGGATGCCTGGCAGCGCACGCTTGTCGCTGCCTTACTGCGATTTACGCACCCGCAGGTACCACTCGGAGAGCAGCCGTACCTGTTTGTCGGTGTAGCCGCGCTCGACCATTCGTGTGACGAAGTCGTTGTGTTTTTGCTGATCCTCCTTGCTGGCCTTGGCGTTGAAGCTGATGACCGGCAGCAGGTCCTCGGTGTTGGAGAACATTTTCTTCTCGATGACCACCCGCAGCTTCTCGTAGCTGAGCCAGGTGGGGTTCTTGCCGTTGTTGTTGGCCCGGGCGCGCAGTACGAAGTTGACGATTTCGTTGCGGAAATCCTTCGGATTGCTGATACCAGCCGGTTTCTCGATCTTTTCCAGTTCTTCGTTGAGGGCCACGCGGTTGAGGATTTCGCCGGTTTCCGGATCGCGGTATTCCTGGTCCTGAATCCAGAAGTCGGCGTACAGCACGTAGCGGTCGAAGATGTTCTGGCCGTACTCGCTGTAGGACTCCAGGTATGCGGTCTGGATTTCCTTGCCGATAAACTCGATGTAGCGCGGTGCCAGGTACTCCTTGAGGAAGCGCAGGTAGCGTTCACGGGTTTCGGCCTGGAATTGCTCCTGCTCGATCTGCTGTTCCAGTACATAGAGCAGGTGTACCGGGTTGGCGGCAATTTCGTGGGGGTCAAAGTTGAAGACTTTCGACAGGATCTTGAATGCAAAGCGCGTCGACAGGCCGTTCATGCCCTCGTCCACGCCGGCTGTGTCGCGGTATTCCTGGATCGACTTGGCCTTGGGATCGGTGTCCTTGAGGTTTTCACCGTCGTATACACGCATCTTCGAATAGATATTCGAGTTCTCCGGTTCCTTGAGGCGCGACAGCACGGTGAACTGGGCGAGCATCTTCAGGGTGTCTGGCGCGCAATGGGCCTTGGCCAGGGAGCTGTTGAACAGCAGCTTGTCGTAGATCTTGATTTCATCGCTGACCCGCAGGCAGTACGGCACCTTGACGATATAGATCCGGTCGATGAAGGCTTCGTTGTTCTTGTTGTTGCGGAAGGTGTGCCATTCCGATTCGTTGGAGTGGGCCAGCAGGATCCCGGTGAACGGAATCGCGCCCAGGCCTTCGGTACTGTTGTAGTTGCCTTCCTGGGTGGCGGTGAGCAGTGGGTGCAGTACCTTGATCGGCGCCTTGAACATCTCCACGAATTCCATCAGGCCCTGGTTGGCCCGGCACAGTGCGCCCGAGTAGCTGTAGGCGTCGGCGTCGTTCTGCGGGAATTCTTCCAGTTTACGGATATCGACCTTGCCCACCAGCGCCGAGATGTCCTGGTTGTTTTCATCGCCCGGTTCGGTCTTGGCGACGCCGATCTGGTTGAGGATCGACGGGTAGAGTTTCACCACCCGGAATTGGCTGATATCACCGCCGAATTCGGCCAGGCGCTTGGTGGCCCAGGGCGACATGATGGTGTTGAGGTAGCGCCGTGGGATGCCGAAGTCTTCTTCGAGGATCGCGCCATCTTCCGTGGCGTTGAACAGGCCCAGGGGCGACTCGAAGACAGGTGAGCCCTTGATCGCGTAGAAGGGCACCTTCTCGATCAGTTGCTTGAGTTTCTCGGCCAGGGACGACTTGCCGCCGCCGACGGGGCCGAGCAGGTAGAGGATCTGTTTCTTCTCTTCCAGGCCTTGGGCGGCATGGCGGAAGTAGGAGACGATCTGGTCGATGCATTCTTCCATGCCATGGAAGTCTTCAAAGGCCGGGTAGCGGCGGATCACCTTGTTGGAGAATATTCGCGACAGGCGCGAATTGTTGGCGGTTTCCACCAGCTCCGGCTCGCCGATCGCCAATAGCAGGCGCTCGGCGGCAGATGCGTAGGTGCTGCGGTCCTGCTTGCACAGCTCGAGATACTCTTGAAGTGTGAGTTCTTCCTGCTGCGTGGACGCGAAGCGTTGTTGGAAGTGGCTGAAAATACTCATGACGTCGTCACCTCGCTCGATACGTGGAGCCGACGCCGGATCAATCAGTCGATGCTGGCAGTCATTGACGGACGCCAATGGCTGTTTTCCCCCCAGAACACCCTGAAACGCTACCGATGACCCGTACGCCGGTGTACCGGCTCTCCCCTGATTCGGATGGCCTGCGCTTAAGGATAGTTCGGAATCCGGGAGGTCAAGGCACGATACGCAATTAGTTTGCCTGCGCCGTTCGTCAGAAACGGCGCGAGCCCAAGCATCACGCGGGGTAGCGGGGTGTGAAAAAAATTATTGCGAATTGCCGGAGGAAATTTCTGCAGGATAGGTCGTACGCCACAGCTCAAAGCCGCCGTCCAGGCTGTAGACGTCGGAGAAGCCCTGGCTGACCAGATAGGCGGCCGCGCTCTGACTGGAATTGCCGTGGTAGCAGGCAACGATCAGGGGTGCATCAAGGTCGGCGGCGCGGATGAAGTCGGCGATGTTGACGTTGTCCAGGTGCTGGGCGCCGGTGATATGGGCGGCGGCGTAAGTGGGTTGATCGCGGATATCAACCACTACGGCACCTTGCTCACGCAGGGCCTGGGCTTGTTCTGGGGGGATACGCTTGAATTCGCTCATGGCGGGCTCCTATGACTTGGCGGCGGCCGGCTGGGTAATGGAAAGGGGTGGTTCACACTGGCAGTCAAGGCGCTCGCCAGTGTCGATGTTCATCAGGGTCATGGCGCCGCCCCACACGCAACCGGTGTCGAGGGCGAACACGCCGGGCTCGTCGCACCGGCCTTCCAGGGCGGCCCAGTGACCGAAGATGATCCTGGTATCACTGGTCTTGCGTTCCTTGTGGGCGAACCAGGGCTTATAACCCGGTAGCGCCGTGTCGACGCCTTCCTTGCTTTTGAGGTCCAGCTTGCCTTCGGCGGTGCAGAAACGCATGCGGGTGAAGTAGTTGGTGACCACGCGCAGGCGGGGCACGCCGGTGAGGTCGTTGTCCCACTTCACTGGTTCGTTACCGTACATGCCGTCGAGGTAGGCGGTGTACAGGTTGTCGTCGGCCAGCGCACTTTCAACTTCTGCGGCGCATTTAAGGGCTTTTTTCAGCGTCCACTGTGGCGGGATGCCTGCATGCACCAAGGCCATGTTGCGGCGTTCGTCGTAATGCATGAGCTTTTGTCGGCGCAGCCAGTCGAGCAATTCAGCGCGATCCGGTGCTTCGAGAATTTCCCGCAGGGTGTCGCCTTTTTTCAGGCGTTCGATGTTACTGCCGGCCGCGAGCAGGTGCAGGTCATGGTTACCGAGCACACACACCAGGGAGTCTCGCAGGCTATAGAGGTAGCGCAGGGTTTCCAGGGACTGAGGGCCGCGGTTGACCAGGTCGCCCACCAGCCACAGGCGATCATTTGCCGGGTCGAAGGCTACACGCTCCAGCAGGCGCTTGAGAGGCTCCAGGCAGCCTTGCAGGTCGCCGACCGCGTACGTCGCCATCAGTGCAGGGCTCCGGGCACAGCGAGGCGAAAGGGCGCGATGACGGCGTCGAACAGTTTGCCGTCGGTGGCCTTCATCTGATACGAGCCTTGCATGGTGCCGACCTTGGAGGTCATCACCGTGCCGCTGCTGTAGGTGTGGCTGGCGCCGCTGTCGATCAAGGGTTGCTGACCAACAACGCCAGCACCACGCACTTCCTCGACCTGGCCGTCACCGTCGGTGATAACCCAGTGGCGCGACAGCAGCTTGGCCGGTACCAGCCCGTTGTTTTTCACCGTGACGGTGTAGGCAAAGGCGAAGCGGTTCTGTTCAGGTTGCGATTGTTCCGCCAGGAAGCGGGTGACGACGCTGACGTCGATCTTATAGCGAGGATCGGACATGCAAGAGGCCTTAAAAGCGGAGGACAGCAGATGCGGGTCAGTCTAGGCCATGAGGAGGGCACTAGGCCAGACATGCTGTCTGGCCATACACCGCAGGCTTCAGTCCGCGGCGGGTGCCGGCTGAATGGCCAGTTGATCGGCCAGGCGTACAAATGCGGCCAGGTCCAACTGCTCGGGGCGCAGGCTGCCATCGACGCCGGCGGCTTCGATTTCAGCGGTGCTCAGCAGGGCCTTGAGTGTGTTGCGCAGGGTCTTGCGACGTTGGTTGAACGCTTCGCGTACCACACGCTCCAGCAATTTATGGTCCTTGGCTGGGTGCGGCAGCACGGCGTGAGGTACCAGGCGCACGATGGCTGAATCGACTTTAGGCGGCGGGTTGAACGCGCCAGGCCCAACGTTGAACAGGTGCTCCACGCGGCAGTGGTACTGGACCATGATCGACAAACGACCCCAATCGCCGCCGCCAGGGCCGGCAGCGAGGCGTTCCACCACTTCTTTTTGCAGCATGAAGTGCATGTCGCGGATGATCCCGGCGTTGTTCAGCAGGTGAAAAATCAGCGGCGTGGAAATGTTGTACGGCAGGTTACCCACCACCCGCAGGCTGTTGGGCGCGGCGTTGAGGCTGTTGAAGTCGAACTTCAGCGCGTCGCCCTGGTGCAGGTTGAAGTTGGGCTTGCCGGCGAACTGCTGGTTGAGGATCGGGATCAGGTCCTTGTCCAGTTCCACCACATCCAGTTGCCCACCACTGGCCAGCAGGCCCTGGGTCAGCGCGCCCTGGCCCGGGCCGATTTCCAGCAGGCGGTCTTCGGGCTTGGCATGGATGGAACGCAGGATACGGTCGATTACGCCAGCGTCGTGCAGGAAGTTTTGCCCGAAGCGCTTGCGCGCCCGGTGTTGGTATTGCTCAGTCATATACGGGTCTCGGCCATCTGATAGGCGGTTTCCAGGGCCACGTGCAGGCTGCCGGTATCGATCTTGCCGCTGCCTGCCAAGTCCAGGGCTGTGCCATGGTCGACGGAGGTGCGGATGATCGGCAGGCCCAGTGTCACGTTGACTGCAGCGCCGAAGCCTTTGTATTTCAGCACGGGCAGCCCTTGGTCATGGTACATCGCCAGCACTGCGTCGCAGTGCTCCAGATATTTGGGGGTAAACAGAGTGTCTGCAGGCAATGGGCCACGCAGGTCCATGCCTTCTTGGCGCAGGCGCTCTAATGTCGGTTCAATGATATCGATTTCTTCATGGCCCAGGTGGCCACCTTCACCGGCGTGGGGGTTGAGCCCGCAGACCAGGATACGCGGTTGGGCAATGCCGAACTTCTGTTGCAGGTCGGCATGCAGGATGCGCGTGACACGCTCCACGCGCTCGGCGGTAATGGCATCGGCGACTTCACGCAGCGGCAAGTGCGTGGTCACCAGGGCCACGCGCAGGCCACGGGTGGCGAGCATCATCACGACTTGAGCGGTGTGGGTCAGTTCAGCGAGGAATTCGGTATGGCCGGAAAAGGCGATGCCGGATTCGTTGATCACACCTTTGTGCACAGGGGCGGTGATCATGCCGGCGAAGTCGCCGTCGATACAGCCTTGGCCTGCACGGGTCAGGGTTTGCAGTACAAACGCCGCATTGGCCTTGTCCAGTTGCCCGGCAACGACCTTGGCGTGCAGTGGGGTATCCCATACGTATAGGCTGCCTGCGGGTGCCGGCAGGTCGGGCCAGTTGCTTGGTGCCACGTCCAGCAGGTTGACGGCCACACCCAGTTGCGCGGCCCGCTCAAGGAGCAGGTCGCGGCTGGTAATGGCGATCAGGGGGTGTGGCTGGGGTTGCGAGGCGAGCAGCAGGCACAGGTCTGGACCAATGCCGGCCGGCTCGCCGGGTGTCACGGCGAAACGCTGGGGTTTCACTGGGCGGCCTGGTCGGTGCCTGTTTGCTCGGCGCCTGGCAGCTTGTTCTCTACATAAGCTTCGTCACGGATCTGACGCAACCAGGTTTGCAGTTCTTCGTCGTATTTGCGGTTACGCAGTACAGTCAGGGCTTGCTGCTCGCGGGCCTGGGTGGTGTTGTCAGTGGCACGACGGCCAAGGACTTCAAGCACATGCCAGCCGTATTGAGTCTTGAACGGTTTGGACAAAACGCCTTGCGGAGTATCGGCCATGACCTGCTGGAACTCCGGCACCAGGGCTTTCGGGTCGATCCAGTTCAAGTCGCCGCCGTTGAGGGCAGAACCTGGGTCTTCCGAGAAGCTTTTGGCCAGGGTAGCGAAGTCTTCGCCGCTTTCGATGCGGTCGTAGATCTTCTGGGCCAGTTCCTTGGTTTGTGCCTCGGTGCGGATTTCGCTTGGTTTGACCAGGATGTGACGAACGTGTACTTCGTCTTTCAGCGAGGTCTCGCCGCCGCGCTTGCCCAGCAGCTTGAGGATGATGAAACCGCCTGGCGTACGTGCCGGTTGGGTAATCTCACCCACGTTCATGGCGCTCAACTCACGGTCGAACGGCGGTGGCAGTTGTGCGGCTTTACGCCAGCCCATGTCACCACCGTCCAGCGCGTTATCGCTGCCGGAGACGGCAATCGCGGTCTGGGCAAAGTCAGCCCCGGCCTTCAGGCGGTCGTAAACCGCTTGAGTCTTGGCGGCTGCGGCATTCAATTGCTCGGCGCTGGCGCTGTCTGGCGTTGGGATCAGGATATTGGCCAGGTGCAGTTCTTCGGAGAGCTGCATCTTGCCAAGGTCCGAAGCCAGGAAGTTCTTCACTTCCTGCTCGGATACCTGGACCCGCTCGGCCACACGGCGCTGACGCACACGGCTGATGATCATCTCGCGCTTGATCTGGTCACGAGCGTCCTCATAGGACAAACCATCGTGAGCCAGGGCGGCGCGGAACTGATCAATGCTCATGTTGTTGCGTTGAGCGATGGTACCAACGGCCTGGTTCAGTTCTTCGTCCGAAATACGGATGCCGGAGCGTTCGCCGATCTGCAGTTGCAGGTTTTCGACGATCAGGCGCTCCAGCACCTGCGGTTCCAGGACGCTGGTAGGTGGCACGCCACCGCCACGCTTGGCGATGGTTTGCTGAACTTCCTTGACCCGTTGGTCCAGCTGGCTTTGCATGATCACGTCGTTGTCGACGATGGCCGCCACTTTATCCAGCTGTTGGACCGCGGCGTGTGCCGATACGGTGCCCAGGAACAGCGCGCCCAGTACTAGCGGGCGCAAGCGATCAGAAAGCTTTGTCTTCACGTTCACGATAACCTTCAATGCCTTTGTCGAGGAAGCTCTCTACCTTGGCGCCGGTCAGGCCGCCGAGTCCTTTAAGGACGATCTGGAGGAAGAGCCCGTGGTCACCCTTTTCGTTCTGCGGGGCGATCTGGCTGTATTCGTCGTTGGAAACCCAGTAGCGGTTGATGACGCGCAGTTTCCAGCAGCAGTTGTCGTACTCGAAACCACCGAAGGCTTCCAGGGTACGGTTGCGGGCATAGTCATACTGCCAGCGGGTGATCAGGTTCCACTGCGGAACGATCGGCCACATCATCGAGAAGTCGTGTTGCTGGATTTTGTAGTAATCCTTCACGAAGCCAGGATCGCCTTCTTTGCCGAAGTCACCACCGAACTGCCACTTGCCGGTCAACTGGTTGTAGACGATCTGATCGTTCCGATAGCGGTAGCCGAGGTTGACCACCTTGTTCGGGTTATCTTCCGGCTGGTAGTGGAACATTGCGCTGCCCGAACGTGGGGTGTGGTTTTCAGTGTCCCAGTTATAGTCGGCCGTCGCACGCCAGTCACGGTTGAAGCGGAACTCATATTCCAGGGCGATCGGCGATACATCACTCTGGGCGTCTGCACGGTCGGCGGCCAAAACGCCTGGCAGTTGAACTTCACGATCCTTGAAGTACAAGGCCTGACCGACGCTCACACGTTGGCGTTCGAAACCGTTTTCTTCGATCCAGCGGCTGGTTACGCCTAGGGACAGCTTGTTCTCATCACCGATCCGATCATTACCGACGAAGCGGTTGTCACGGAACAGCGACGCGTAGCTGAACGAGTATTCACCCGAGTCGAAAACCGGGATATCGCTCTGGTCTTTATTGGGAACATAAAGGTAGAACGCGCGCGGCTCGAGGGTCTGGCGATAGTCTTTGCCGAACCAGTTGGTATTGCGATCAAAGAAGAGACCACTGTCGATGCTGGCAATGGGTACTGCACGATCTTGCGAGCTTTTGAACACACCGCCCGCGTAAGGAGCTGCACCAGGCACCGTGGCGGCCAATTGCCCGTCGGCGATGTCCTGCTTACCTTTGCTATCCAGGTCAAGGTCATACTTGGTGTAGACGTATTTGAGCCTTGGCGTAATAAAACCGTAGCTCGAGGTCATCGGGTACTCGATGGCCGGCGCTACGTTCAAGCGCGTACCGTTTGCACGGGTCAGGCCGTTGACGTAGTTATCCAGGCGTCGCTCGCCAATAGTGCCATCGGCGTTAAATGGCCCGCCATCTTCGTTAACCACATTACCGCTTCTGAGGTTGCGGTCGAATCTTACGGCTTCTGTCTCATAGGACAGATTGACCCCACCCGGATGGTACGGCAGCAGGCCATTAAAGGTGATCTGCGGGAGCCGATCATACGGCGTGATTTGTGAAATCGTGGCCAACTGCATCGACTGGACATTCAGGCGAGCCTGATAGGAGTCCCCGCGATAGGTCAAAGCACCTTGCTGGTTCAGGAAGTCCTGGCTCTGAACGCCTTCCTGATAGGCCTTCAAATCCTGGAAGTAGAACGGATCACTGATCTTGGTGTAGTCAACCAGTGTCGACAGGCGCGAATCCAGACCACCCCTATGCTGCCAATTGAGCATGTAGCGAGTTTTTTCGTAATCGGTCTGTTTCTTGCGCTCGTCGCTATCATCATTCAGATACGCCCCACCAAACTGCCCTTCGCTGGACTTGGTCAGGTAGCGGAATTCGCCTTCCATCAACAAGCCACGCTTGGTCATGTACTGCGGGTACAACGTGGCGTCGTAGTTCGGTGCCAGGTTGAAGTAGTACGGCGTCACCAGGGTGAAGCCCGTCTCGCTGCCGGTGCTGAAGCTTGGCGGCAGGAAGCCCGATTGACGACGGTCGTCGATCGGGAAGTAGATGTAAGGGGTGTACAGGATCGGGATGTTCTTGACCCGCAACGTCGCGTTGGTAGCCGTACCGAAACCGGTGGCCGGGTTCAACGTGATGTTGTTGCCTTTGAGCTGCCAGGCATTGCTGTCGGGCTCGCAGGTCGTGTACGTACCGTCCTTGAGACGGATGATCGCGTTCTCGGCACGCTTGGCGTACAGCGCGTTACCGCGGATGCGTGACTTGTGCATCACGTATTCGGCGTTGTCGATCTGGGCGGCGCCGGTGTCGAGCTGAACCTGGGCATGGTCGCCCACGATCAGGGCGCCGTTGTCGCGCAGACGCACCTTGCCGTTCAGCTCGCCACGGTTCTCGGCCTGGTACAGGCTGGCTTCGTCCGCTTCCAGCTGCATGCTGCCCTGGCGCATGACCACGTCACCGGCCAGGGTTGCGACCTGCTGTTCCTGCTCGTAACGAGAGGCCTTGGCACCGATGAAGGTCGGCGCATCGCTCTTGTTCGTCTTGTCATTCATGCCAGGACGAACCGGCTCGATGTAGGCGCCGCTGCAGTAAGGGCCGGTTTCAGCCAACTGCGCTGCAGTCAGTTTCTCACGAGGCACCCAGTCCAGGTGGCTGTAGTCGGCGCTGCGCGAACGCAGGCCACGGCCCTTGGCTTCGGTGACCAGCATGGTCTTCGGCTCGGCGTCGACGCTGCCTTCAGCCTTGCCTTGCGGCGTGCTGTTGGCCGAGCTGACGGCAGAGCCGTCATGCACCGGGCGCGGTGGCAATGGGGCGGCGGCGGTTTTCGGCGCGCAATCCCAGGCACCCGAAGCAGAGACTGAGCAGTCATACTGTTCCGCGGCGACCACGAATGAGGTGGCGAAAGGTTGCAAGGCCAGCAGACTGCCGGTTACCAGCAACGGAAATTTTCTACGAAACGCGGGGGATTTCAATGCCATCTTATTAGTCCGGGCTTCCTGCGTGCCATCTGCCCGCGGTTTGGGCCGCACGCCTCTCGATGGTCTGAAAAAGATGCGTGATAATAAAGCATGCCCCGCTTGACGGCTAGCGCCGTCGGAGACCCTTGTAATGCCCGAGCAAGATCTACGTTTACAACAGCTGGAAGTCTGGCTGGATGAGCAGTTGCCAATTCTTTTCAACGCTCAGGACTGGGGCCCCGTACCCCCGGCCACATTGACCGCGGCCAGCAGCGACGCGAGTTTCAGGCGTTACTTCCGTTGGGAGGGCGGTGCGCATACGTTCGTCGTAATGGACGCGCCACCCCCCCAGGAAAACTGCAAACCTTTCGTCGATATCGCGGATTTGCTCGCGAAATCGGGAATAAATGTGCCAAAAATTTATGCAGAAGACTTGCCCCGAGGTTTTCTTTTGCTCAATGACCTGGGCAGAAAAACCTATCTGGACGTGATTGACGGTGAAAACGCCGATCAATTATTTGCCGATGCCATCGACGCTTTGCTCGCGTTCCAGCAATTGCCGATGGACGCACCGCTGCCAAGCTACGACGTGGCCTTGTTGCGTCGCGAGCTGGAATTGTTCCCGGAATGGTACGTACGCCGTCACTTGGGGATCGACTTTGACGCTGAGCAACAGGCTCTCTGGCAGCGTGTCAGCGAGCAGTTGATCGACAGTGCCCTGGCGCAACCCAAGGTGCTGGTGCATCGCGACTATATGCCGCGCAACCTGATGATCAGCGAGCCTAACCCTGGCGTACTGGATTTCCAGGATGCGGTCTACGGCCCAGTGACCTACGACATCACTTGCCTGTTCAAGGACGCCTTCCTCAGTTGGCCCCAGGCCCGCGTGCGAGACTGGCAGCACGGCTACTGGCAGCGCGCGGGGCAGTTGGGAATTGCGGTGCAGGACGATTTTGAAGACTTCCTGCGCGCCAGCGACCTGATGGGCGTGCAGCGTCACCTCAAGGTCATCGGCATTTTTTCGCGCATTTGCCACCGCGACGGCAAGCCACGCTACCTGGCCGACGTGCCGCGCTTCTTAGCTTATATAGATGCGGTGATCGCCGAACGACCTGAACTGAGCGAACTGGGCGAACTACTCGCCAGCCTGCACCAACCCGCCGAGGCCAGCGTATGAAGGCGATGATCCTGGCCGCGGGCAAAGGTGAGCGCATGCGTCCGCTCACGTTGCATACGCCCAAACCGCTGGTGCAAGCGGGCGGTAAACGGCTTATCGAATATCACCTCGAAGCGCTGGCGAAAGCCGGCTTCACCGAGATCGTGATCAACCACGCCTGGCTTGGCCAGCAGATTGAAAGCTACCTGGGCGACGGTTCGCAGTTTGGCCTGCGCATCCAGTATTCAGCCGAAGGTGAGCCGCTGGAAACCGGCGGCGGAATCTACCAGGCATTGCCGTTGCTGGGAGACGAGCCCTTTCTGGTGATCAATGGTGATATCTGGACCGATTACGACTTCAGCCAATTGAAACGGCCGCTCCAGGGCCTGGCCCACCTGGTGATGGTCGACAACCCGGCACATCACCCCTCGGGAGGGGATTTTTACCTGGACCAGGGTTTGCTTCATGATGCCGCGCCCGGTGCCGATAACCTGACCTTCAGTGGCATTTCAGTGCTTGACCCTCAATTGTTCGCGGGTTGCAGCGCCGGTGCCTTCAAGCTGGCCCCGCTGTTGCGGGCGGCCATGGCCAAAGGTCGGGTAACGGGGGAGCATATGACGGGACGCTGGGTGGATGTGGGGACGCTGGAGCGACTGGCGCAGGTCGAAACTTTGCTGACAACGGGGCAGTAGGATGTTGTGGCCAGGGACGCTGATCGGCGCCGGGGCTGGCTTTGCCATTGCCAGTATTCCGGGGGCCTTGTTGGGTGCATTGCTGGGGCAGGCGCTGGATCGCCGCCTGCAATTGCACAGTTGGGCGCAGTTGCGCGAACGCTTGGGCGGGCGCCCGGTATTGCGCAACGACGAACTGTTGTTTGTGCTGCTGGGGCGACTGGCCAAGAGTAATGGCCGGATTGTGGATGGGCATATCCAGCAGGCTCGTCAGGAAATGCGTTCATTGGACATGTCCGAGCCGGCTCAGCGCCGCGCCATCACGGCATTCAACCGAGGTAAGTCCGGCACCGATCGAGTGCGCAGTTACCTGCGTGTGCTCAAGGCGCAGCCTCATGCGGCGGAAGGCGTATTGCGCGCTTGTTGGCGCATGGCCTGGGCGGACGGCCGGGCGGATGATGCCGAGCGCGACCTGATCGACCTGTGGGGCAAGTGGCTGGGGTGGACGCCGCAACAACTTCAGGCGTTGGCAGCCGATTACGCGCCGCAGCGTAAGCCGGTGGTGAGTCGTAGCGGGGGCTATCAGGAGGCGCTGAGGATTCTGGGGGTGACGGCAACCACTGAACCCTCGGTGATCAAACGCGCCTATCGTCGCCTGCTCAGCCGTCACCACCCGGACAAGATCGCCGGCAGCGGTGCCAGCCCCGCGCAAGTGCGAGAGGCGACCGAGCGCACTCGTGAGCTGCATAGCGCCTATGCGTTGATTCGCGAGCGGCGGGATTTTCGCTGAGGCTATTGGCCTGAAAACCCAATCCAATGTGGGAGGGGGCTTGCTCCCGATAGCTGGGTGCCAGTCAGCACATGTGTCAGCTGATGCACCGCCTTCGGGAGCAAGCCCCCTCCCACATTGGTTCTACATTGCGTTCAAATTTGTGATCAGTCGGCACCGGGCTGCGGGCTCAACCATCCACGGACCCGCCGATACAACTGTTCCTGCTCCGCTGCGCTATTGCCGGGCAACGCCGTGAGCGAAACCTGCTTATAGCCTGCATTCTTCGAACGCTTGGCCGCCTGGATACGTTCCTGAGCGTCTTTGCGCTCCTGGGCACCGTCTTGATAGAACACATCCGCCGTAGGCACCTTCAAGCTCGGCGCCAGTTGCTGCAGGTCCGGGTGTCGAGCCGCGGGCGTCTTCCCGGCCACCATGACCAACTTCTGCACCTGGGCGGGTTGTTTCTCGCTCAAGTACCGTGCGGCCCACCAGGCGCCGGTGCCATGGCCGAGCAATACCACGCTGCGCGCGCTCTGGGTCTGGGCAAAGGCGACTGCTGCGTCGATACGATCGAAGATGCGCTTGGCGTCGGTCTTGTCCTGTTCATCGGCGCCCGGCACCACCGCCGGGTCAGTACCTTCGGCCTCGGCGCTGGCGGTCTGTTCGACGGGCTTGGCCACCGTGCTGCCGTCCTTGCTGCTGGTGTCGACGGCCGCCTTGGGCGGTTCGATGACGCGTGGCGGCAGGGTGTCCATATTCATGTCCGGCAATGACAGGCTGAGGGTGCCCCAGGCGGCGTCGGGCAATTTGCGCCGCAAGGGGGCGATTGCCTGCGGCCAGTCAGCGTTCTCCCCAGCTCCCGGTACGATGATCACCACGCCTTCAGCTTCAGCGCTGTTGGCGGGTTTCCATAGTGCCAGGAACGAATCGCTGCCAGCTTGCAGCTGTTGTTGTTCCTGTGGCGGAATCTGCCGTTCGAGACCGCTGGTTTCTGCCTGGCTACGCTCGGGCAGGGGTTGGCGTTCAGCCGGCTTTTCGGTGGCGGGCGCTGGCGCATCGGCGGCCTGAACAGTCATGGCGCTGGTAAATAGTAGCGACAGGCACAATGCTGGCAGTGCCGAACGGTGGAGAAAGAGCATCGTTAATTCCCGGCCAGAAGTGATTCCAGCAGCCTAATGGGTTGGTCAGTATTTGTCAGTGCTGTGACGCGTGGTTTTCGCTAACTGCCGGTTATCGGCTGTTTGTACTTTGCCTTGAAGAGTGGGGCGGCGTCTGGGCTCTATGACTATTCAACCAATGAATGGCAGACAACACGCCATGGGCAGCTATTCTTGTGCCAGCCCAACATTAATAAGAGGCCGCGCACATGAGTACTTCCTCATTCAAGATCGCCCATAAACTCCTGACCGGCGCGGGCGCCATCGAACAACTGGCGTCTGAGCTCACGCGCCTGGATGTGGATAACCCGCTGATCGTCACCGACGCCGCGCTGGTCAAGTCCGGCACGGTGGCGCTGGCCCTGGAGCATCTGGGTGAGCGCGCCTACGAAATCTTCGATCGTGTGCTGCCCGACCCGGAAGTCGCCATTGTCGAAGACTGCATGCGTGTGTACCGCGAAGGCGGGCATGACGGCCTGATTGGTGTGGGCGGCGGCAGCGCCATCGATATCGCCAAGAGCGTGGCGGCCTATGCCGGCTACCACGGCGCGCTGGCGGACTTATTCGGTGTAGACCAGGTGCCGCGCAAGGGCCCGCCGCTGATCGCCATCCCGACCACGGCCGGCACCGGCTCGGAGGTGACCAATGTGGCGATCCTCTCCGACAAGGCCGCACAGCTGAAAAAAGGCATCGTCAGCGACTATTTGCTGCCGGATGTCGCGCTGATCAGCCCGCAAATGACCCTGACCTGCCCGCGCAGTGTCACCGCAGCCAGTGGTGTGGACGCCTTGGTGCATGCCATCGAATCCTACCTGTCGCTGAATGCCTCGCCGATCACCGACGCCCTGGCCATCGGTGCGATCAAGCTGATTGCCAACGCATTGCCCAAGGCTTATTCCAACCCCGCCAACTTGCAGGCCCGTGACGACATGGCCACCGCCAGCCTCATGGCGGGCATGGCATTCGGAAATGCCGGAGTCGGTGCCGTGCATGCGCTGGCGTACCCGCTGGGTGGGCGCTTCAATATCGCCCATGGTGTGAGCAACGCGCTGTTACTGCCCTATGTAATGCATTGGAACAAATTGGCGTGCGTTGAACGAATGCAAGATATTGCTCAGGCCATGGGAGTGAATATCACGGGGCTGAGTGTCAATGATGCCGCCGACCAAGCCGTCGAGGCGATGACGCGACTGTGTGCCGCAGTGGAAATACCGGAGGGACTGCGCAGCTTCGGGGTGCCTGAGGATGCCATTGCGTCCATGGCCACGGAGGCGGCAGGTATCGAACGCCTGATGCGCAATAATCCGCGTCAGCTCAGCGCAGTCGATATCGAGAAAATCTACCGGGCGGCTTACTGACCATTGAGGTAGGTCACGGTGCGCGCAGCAAAGCATGAGGTATACAATGCGCGCCATCGTGATTTAGCTCAAAAAAGGTGCGTCATGCAGCCCTTCGTCATTGCTCCATCGATTCTCTCCGCCGACTTCGCCCGCCTGGGTGAGGAAGTGGACAAGGTGTTGGCCGCCGGCGCCGACTTCGTGCACTTCGATGTCATGGACAACCACTACGTACCCAACCTGACCATCGGCCCGATGGTGTGTGCGGCGTTGCGCAAATATGGCATTACCGCGCCGATCGATGCGCACCTGATGGTCAGCCCGGTGGACCGTATCGTTGGTGACTTCATCGAGGCCGGTGCGACTTACATCACCTTCCATCCGGAAGCGACCCTGCACGTCGACCGCACACTGCAACTGATCCGCGAAGGCGGCTGCAAGGCGGGCCTGGTGTTCAACCCGGCCACCCCGCTGAGCGTGCTTGAGTACGTGATGGACAAGGTCGACATGGTCTTGCTGATGAGCGTCAACCCGGGCTTCGGCGGGCAGAAGTTTATCCCTGGCACGCTGAACAAGCTGCGCGAAGCCCGCGCATTGATCGATGCGTCCGGCCGCGATATCCGCCTGGAAATCGACGGCGGGGTCAACGTCAACAATATCCGTGAGATCGCTGCTGCTGGCGCTGACACCTTTGTGGCCGGCTCGGCGATCTTCAATGCCCCGGACTACCAGGAAGTCATCGACAAGATGCGTGCCGAACTGGCGCTGGCGCGTCCATGAGCGGTTTTGAGCAGCTGTTCCCTGGCAAGCTGCCACGGCTGGTGATGTTCGACCTGGACGGTACCTTGATCGATTCGGTGCCCGACCTGGCGGCGGCGGTGGATGAGATGCTGCTCAAGCTTGGGCGCAAGCCGGCGGGAATCGAGTCGGTGCGCGAATGGGTGGGGAACGGCGTGCAGATGCTGGTGCGTCGAGCCCTGGCCAATCATATTGACGCCGAAGGCGTGGATGACGTCGAGGCCGAACACGCCCTGGAGTTGTTCAATGTGGCCTATGAAAATGGCCACGAGCTCACCGTGGTGTACCCCGGCGTACGTGACACCCTCAAATGGCTGAGCAAGCAGGGTGTGGAAATGGCCTTGATCACCAACAAGCCGGAGCGCTTCGTCGCGCCGCTGTTGGACCAGATGAAGATCGGCCGTTATTTCCGCTGGATCATCGGTGGCGATACCTTGCCGCAGAAAAAGCCTGACCCGGCGGCACTGTTCTTCGTGATGAAAATGGCCAATATCCCTGCATCCCAATCGTTGTTTGTGGGTGATTCGCGCAGTGATGTGCTGGCGGCCAAAGCGGCCGGGGTGAAGTGCGTGGCGTTGAGCTACGGCTACAACCATGGGCGGCCGATTGCAGAAGAATCGCCGGCACTTGTAATTGACGACCTGCGACTGCTAATCCCCGGTTGCCTGGGAGCGGGCGCTGAGATAACGTTGCCTGACATTGATCCGTCCCCTTCTGGAAACTCCATCGTGGTGGTCACTCGCAAACTCTGGATGAAAGTCATCAAGGCCCTGGCCCGCTGGCGTTGGCGCGCCTGACTGATCCTTGCCGCGCTGCGGCACGTTTGCCTACCTGACCGTTTGACCCTCAAGCCACGAGGCACCCCATGATCCGTGAAGAATTCCTGCGTTTGGCCGCTGCCGGCTATAACCGTATTCCCCTGGCCTGCGAGACTCTGGCCGACTTCGATACGCCGCTGTCGATCTACCTGAAACTGGCCGACGAGCCCAACTCGTACCTGCTCGAGTCGGTACAGGGCGGCGAGAAGTGGGGCCGTTACTCGATCATCGGCCTGCCGTGCCGAACGGTGCTGCGGGTGCACGACCATCATGTGAGCATCACCCATGATGGCGTCGAGATCGAAAGCCACGACGTAGAAGACCCGCTGGCCTTCGTCGAAACCTTCAAGGCGCGCTACAACGTTCCGACCATCCCTGGCCTGCCGCGCTTCAACGGTGGCCTGGTGGGGTATTTCGGCTACGACTGCGTGCGGTATGTGGAAAAGCGTCTTGGCAAGTGCCCGAACCCGGACCCATTGGGTGTGCCGGACATTTTGCTGATGGTCTCCGACGCCGTGGTTGTGTTCGACAACCTTGCCGGCAAGATGCATGCGATTGTCCTCGCCGACCCCGCCCAAGGGGATGCCTTCGAGCAAGGCCAGGCCAGCCTTGAAGCGTTGCTGGAAAAACTGCGCCAGCCGATTACCCCGCGTCGCGGCCTGGACCTCAGCCGCCCACCCGCGGCCGACCCGGTGTTCCGTTCCAGCTTTACCCAGGATGACTACGAGCGCGCGGTCGATACCATCAAGGAATACATCCTTGCCGGTGACTGCATGCAAGTGGTGCCGTCGCAACGGATGTCCATCGACTTCAAGGCTGCGCCGATTGACCTGTACCGTGCGCTGCGTTGCTTCAACCCGACGCCGTATATGTACTTCTTCAACTTTGGCGACTTCCACGTCGTGGGCAGTTCGCCGGAAGTGCTGGTGCGTGTCGAAGACAACTTGATCACCGTGCGCCCGATTGCCGGCACTCGCCCGCGTGGTGCGACCGAAGAAGCGGATGTGGCGCTGGAAGAGGACCTGCTCAGCGACGACAAGGAAATCGCCGAGCACCTGATGCTGATCGACCTGGGGCGTAACGATACCGGGCGTGTCTCGGAAATCGGTTCGGTGAAACTTACCGAGAAAATGGTCATCGAGCGCTATTCCAACGTGATGCATATCGTGTCCAACGTTACCGGCGAATTGAAGGCAGGGCTGACGGCGATGGATGCGTTGCGGGCGATTTTGCCGGCGGGCACCTTGTCGGGCGCCCCTAAGATCCGAGCGATGGAAATCATCGACGAACTGGAGCCGGTCAAGCGGGGTGTCTATGGCGGTGCTGTAGGGTATTTCGCCTGGAACGGCAATATGGACACTGCGATTGCGATCCGCACCGCGGTGATCAAGGACGGCGAACTGCATGTGCAGGCCGGTGGCGGGATTGTGGCTGACTCGGTGCCGGCCCTTGAATGGGAAGAAACCTTGAACAAGCGCCGGGCGATGTTTCGTGCCGTGGCGCTGGCAGAGCAAACCCCACAGGACTAACGGCTAACGCCGATCAAAAATGTGGGAGCGAGCAAGCCCGCTCCCACATCAGATTTTCGCTAGTCTTAAGACCTCATCAGAAATCCAGGCTCACCCCGACACTGACCCCTTGCTGGGTCAAATTGTCATCCTTCCTGACGTTATACGCCGCCCGCAACGCCAGCTCCTGAGTCAGTTTGTGGCTGACCCCAAGACTCAATCGGTCGGAATTGCTACGTGGCGTGTAGCCGTCCAGCTTGAAGTCGATCCCCTGCACGCTGTTAAGCGAAATATTCACCTTCTGGGTGTCATTTTCGAACTCGTGCTCGTGGGCAACTTCACCAAACACCTGGGTTTGCGGCGTGATGCGGTAGCTGCCCTGCAGGCCGACACCCAGGCGTTTGGAGTCGCGTTGTTGATCATCAAAGGTGAGTGCGGTGGAGCGACTGTTTTTCTCCGAGTAGCCATTCACTTCGACGCGTGCGTAATCGGCGCTGATGAACGGTGACAGGTGCCAGTCGCTGCCCGGCGCAGCAAGGTCATAACCCACCCGACCGCTCAAGGCCCAGAGCCAGCCATCGGTGTCGCCTTTTTCGGACGCTTCGCTGACGCCCAGGGCGAACTTGCGCTTGAGATTGTCGAAGTCCAGCTTGCCGCCGGTCAATGCGGCATCGGCCCACCAGTGATTTTGCTGATATTGCGCGAATGCCGTACCCATGTAGCTGTTGAGCTTGTAGTCCGAGTCGTTGGCCCCGGCTTCGAGTGTCTGCCGATACAGGCCAGCGGCAACACCTACGCGCCAATTTTCATCGAGCCGGTAGCTGCCGCCGATATTCAGGTTGTAGCCACTGCCGTCGCCACTGGCCGAACTGCTCTGGTCATCGAAATCCAGATGCTGACCGCCACCGGCTACGATTGCACGCCATTGGCCGATGGCTTGCCAGTTGCCGTTGTCTGCTTGCCATTGATTGCGCAGCTCGTCTTGGTGGGCGCGCAATGTGCCTTGGGCCATTTCCGGCAGCAAGGTCAGCTCCCAGGGCGCCGCAAGCAGCGAATAGGCGTAGTCGGCGATCAACTGTTGCCCCGCCACCGTGGGGTGGACCGAGTCGTTGTAGATCAGCTTCGTCGGGTCCGGGTGGGTGCCGCCGATGCCATAGGTTGGGTTGGCGGTGCAGCTGTTGCCGCTGAAGCAAGTACCGGTCAGGTTCTGGCCTGTGGCAAGGCCGAAGCGCGCAGGATCAGCGAAGGCTTCCTTCAGCAGCAACGGGATATTCAACGGGATAACCTGGGCGTCGACGTACGACAGGCGCTGAACCAATGACTGATTGAATATATTGCTCAGGGCCGAGGTTGCTGCCTGTTGCGGGGTGCCATTGATGGCCGGCGTCAGCCCGAGATCAGGCAACATCCACACCATGATGTAACGCGCACCGGCTTGTTGCAGGGCCTGGGCGCTGTCAGCCAGGCGCCCGCCAGCGGCGACCGCTTGTTCGGGGCTGAGTACGCGCCCTTGAAGGAAGTCATTGCCGCCGCCGGAGAGGAAATACAGTGCATTGGGGTCGGCCCGCCCGCCGTTGGCTGGCAGATAGCCTTGGCGACTGCGCAAAACTGTACCCCCTCCCGGGTTGCCGGGCGGTATCGCGGCATCGGAGACTGAGGTGATCGAGTCGAGGATATTGTCGGTACGGTAGCCCCCGACCGCCCAGTTGTTACCGTCTGGCAAGCCTTGTGCGGCGCGAACCGGTGAGGTCGAGGCGTTCAAGTCGTTGGCAGCTACCCCCAGTTTAGCGCCCAGCAGGGTCGACGAAACCAGGCCGTACTCACCCTGGAACGTCGGGCCTGTACGGTTGGTAAACCGTAGCGTGGAGCCATTCGAGCCATCGGGGAACTGGCCCGCATCGGCCAGGCTGTCACCGAAAACCACCATCGTCGAATAAGGTGACGGGGCTGCAAACGCCTGGGCGCAGGCCAGTGACAAAAGACAGCCGGCAAGGGGGGCGAATGACGCTGGTCTGAACATACGAGATTCCATTTGGTTGTTTTTGTGTCGGAAGTCAAACACTAGCAAAAAATCTGGCATTTTCTGTAGGGATATGCGGAATCTGCCTACGCACCTCCCCGTATTTGCTGCTCCATATTGCACCGTTGGCGAGGCTACGTTACTGTGCCTGAACGTATGAACGAGACCCTCCCCGTGTTGATCATCAGCAAACTCTTGATGCGAGTAGTCAAGGCACACGCCCGTTGGCGTTGGCGCGCCTGACATTTTTCTCTGCCGGCCTGGCCGGACCTGTACCGATTTGCCTTCTTCACCCGTTGTTTTGCGCCCCTTGCCGACTAACCCTGGCAACCGGAACGTGCGTCTGGCAGCGGGTCATTCTCTTGGAAGGCAGGCATTTGAAATCAGTGAATTCAAGAGGTTTGAACCCACATGTTGCTGATGATTGATAACTACGACTCCTTTACCTACAACGTTGTGCAGTACCTGGGCGAGCTGGGTGCCGAGGTCAAGGTGGTGCGCAACGATGAACTGACTGTCGCCGAAATCGCCGCCCTGAACCCGGAGCGCATCGTAGTTTCGCCTGGCCCTTGCACGCCGACCGAGGCAGGTATTTCCCTCGAAGCCATCAAGTATTTCGCCGGCAAGCTACCGATCCTGGGCGTGTGCCTGGGGCACCAGTCCATCGGCCAGGCTTTTGGCGGGGACGTGGTGCGTGCGCGCCAGGTGATGCATGGCAAGACCAGCCCGGTGTTTCATAAAGACCTGGGTGTGTTCCATGGCCTCAACCTGCCGGTGACGGTGACCCGTTACCACTCGCTGGTGGTCAAGCGCGACACCTTGCCTGAATGCCTTGAGCTGACCGCCTGGACCCAGCTGGAGGACGGCTCAGTCGACGAGATCATGGGCCTGCGTCACAAGACACTGAACATCGAAGGGGTGCAGTTTCACCCTGAATCAATCCTGACCGAGCAGGGCTACGAGCTGTTCGCTAACTTTCTCAAGCAGAGCGGCGGCACGCGCTAAGGACTTTTCATGGATATCAAGACTGCCCTGAGCCGTATCGTCGGCCATCTGGACCTGAGCACCGCCGAAATGAGCGATGTGATGCGCGAGATCATGACCGGTCAATGCACCGACGCGCAGATCGGCGCTTTTATGATGGCCATGCGCATGAAGAGCGAAAGCATCGACGAAATCGTCGGCGCGGTGTCGGTGATGCGTGAGCTGGCGGACAAGGTCGAACTCAAGACCCTCGACGGTGTGGTCGACGTGGTCGGCACCGGCGGCGATGGCGCCAATATTTTCAACGTGTCGACAGCCTCATCCTTTGTCGTGGCTGCCGCTGGCTGCACCGTTGCCAAGCACGGTAACCGTGCGGTGTCCGGCAAGAGCGGCAGTGCCGACTTGCTGGAAGCGGCCGGCATCTACCTGAACCTCACGCCGGTGCAGGTAGCGCGCTGCATTGACAGCGTGGGCATCGGCTTCATGTTTGCCCAATCCCATCACGGCGCGATGAAGCACGCTGCCGGCCCACGCAAGGACCTTGGTCTGCGTACCCTGTTCAACATGCTCGGCCCGCTTACGAATCCGGCCGGTGTGAAGCACCAGGTGGTAGGTGTGTTCAGCCAGGCGTTGTGCCGGCCACTGGCCGAAGTCTTGCAACGCCTGGGCAGCAAGCATGTGCTGGTAGTGCATTCCAAAGATGGCCTGGACGAATTCAGCCTGGCGGCGCCGACCTTCGTGGCGGAGCTGAAGAACGGCGAAGTCATTGAGTATTGGGTCGAGCCCGAAGACCTGGGCATGAAGAGCCAGAGCTTGCACGGCCTGGCGGTGGAAAGCCCGGCGGCTTCATTGGAGCTGATTCGTGATGCCCTGGGGCGCCGTAAGACCGAAAACGGTCAGAAGGCTGCGGAAATGATTGTTCTGAATGCTGGCGCGGCACTTTACGCAGCCGACCACGCCTATAGTCTTAAGGAAGGTGTCGCCTTGGCTCACGATGCGCTGCACACCGGTCTGGCTCGTGAGAAGCTCGAAGAGCTGGGAGCATTCACTGCCGTATTCAAGATGGAGAATGAAGGATGAGTGTGCCGACCGTTCTGGAAAAGATCCTGGCCCGCAAGGCTGAAGAAGTGGCGCAACGTCGTGCATACGTCAGCCTCCGCGAGTTGGAGGATGCAGCAAAAAGCGTCGATGCGCCGCGTGGTTTTGCCAATGCCTTGATCGCCCAGGCCAAGCTCAAGCAGCCCGCCGTGATCGCCGAAATCAAGAAGGCCTCGCCGAGCAAAGGCGTCATCCGTGAACACTTTGTACCGGCTGAAATCGCCGTCAGCTATGAGAAGGGCGGCGCGACGTGTCTGTCGGTATTGACCGATGTCGACTTCTTCCAAGGGGACGACCTGTACCTGATGCAGGCCCGCGAGGCATGTAAATTGCCGGTGATCCGCAAGGACTTCATGATCGATCCCTATCAGATCGTTGAAGCTCGCGTTTTGGGCGCCGACTGTGTGTTGCTGATCGTTTCCGCATTGGATGACGTGAAGATGGCCGAGCTGGCCGCCGTGGCCAAAAGCGTCGGTCTCGATGTGCTGGTTGAAGTACACGACGGCGACGAGTTGGAGCGCGCATTGAAAACCCTCGACACGCCGTTGGTGGGGGTCAACAACCGTAACCTGCATACTTTCGAAGTCAGCCTGGAAAATACCCTCGACCTGTTGCCGCGTATTCCCCGTGATCGCTTGGTGATTACCGAGAGTGGCATCGTCAATCGCGCCGACGTGGAGTTGATGGAAATCAGCGGCGTGTACTCGTTCCTGGTGGGTGAGACGTTTATGCGCGCCGAGAACCCGGGAGCGGAACTGCAACGCCTGTTCTTCCCGGAACGCGGTGTGGCGGTGAGTGGTTCGACATTAGACTGACTGACAATGCGGCTTGTAGTTGAAATGCAGTAAAAATGTGGGAGGGAGCTTGCGACCTCCCACATTTGGTTTTGTGTCCCTTTAGAGAGGCAGGTGTTCGATGACTCAGCCCATGATGATGACTGTCGAAGCAGGCCTTACTGCCGAGCAAGACCTCTTGGCAGCCGTTTGTGCGGGTGAGCAGGAATTCGGGCTGCTGTTCTGGCAGCCCAGCGATCAAGCGTTGGTCATGCCGCGCCGGTTGAGTCGATTGCCAGCATTTGATGCTGCCAGCCGTGTATCGGCCGAGGCCGGTTGGCCGGTGTTGCTGCGGGAAACCGGCGGCGAACCCGTGCCGCAGTCCGCTGCCACGGTCAATATCGCCTTGGTGTACGCGCCGCCGCGCAGTGAAGGTGACCAGGGCCGTATCGAAACCGGTTACCAGCGCTTGTGCCAGCCGATCTGTGATTTTCTGATCGAATTGGGTGGTGATGCTTCCGTCGGCGAAATCGACGGGGCTTTTTGCGACGGTCGCTACAACGTCAATCTCAATGGCCGCAAGATGGTTGGCACCGCCCAGCGTTGGCGGCAAAGTGGTGGGCGCCCGGTGGGCTTGATCCACGGCGCTTTGTTGCTGGATAACGATCGTGAGGAGTTGATTGGCGCGGTCAACCGCTTCAATCAAGCCTGTGGCCTTGAGCAGCGGGTTCGCGCCGAGAGCCATATCGCACTGCATGAAGTGTTTCCCGCACCGGATGCGATCAGTCGGCTCCACACGTTATACCGTCAGATGCTGGCCAGCTTCCTGCCGGTTTAGCGGGTGCCGAACACCACCATCGTCTTGCCTTTGACGTGCACCAGGTTGCGCTCTTCCAAGTCCTTGAGTACGCGGCCGACCATCTCCCGTGAACAACCGACAATGCGCCCGATCTCCTGGCGGGTGATCTTGATCTGCATGCCATCGGGATGGGTCATGGCGTCGGGTTGCTTGCATAACTCCAGCAGGCAGCGCGCTACACGACCGGTGACATCGAAGAACGCCAGGTCGCCGACCTTGCGCGTGGTGTCGCGCAGGCGCTGGGCGATCTGACCGCTCAGGGCATACAAGATATCCGGATCATGCTGGGCCAGTTCGCGAAACTTCGTATAACTGATCTCGGCCACTTCGCATTCAACTTTGGCTCGCACCCAGGCGCTGCGCTCTTGCTCTTTGCCTGCTTGTTCAAAGAGCCCCAACTCCCCGAAGAAATCTCCGGTGTTCAGGTAGGCAATGATCATCTCGCGGCCGTCTTCATCCTCGATCAGGATGGTGACCGAGCCCTTGATGATGAAAAACAGGGTTTCTGAGCGCTCGCCGGCGCAGATGATGTTGTGCTTGGCCGGATGGCGGCGACGCTGGCAATGCATCAACAGCTTGTCGAGGTTCTTGATCTTGGGTGTGGGAGTAAGAGCAACCATGGTTGTATCCCGAAAAGACTGCGCGGTGTAGTTGGCGTTGTTTTTATCCAGCGGCATCGATATTGATGCTCGCCGTACAAAGCATGGCAATGCGCCATTGATTTGGCGCCAGCTTACCAGACACATTCTACCTCGATTAGCCAATTTACCCGGCAAACACAGTCATTCAACGATTTTGTTCCGGACGCTGCTGTTTCAAGGCCCTGTGCTAAGCTGGCGACCCTTTTTTAGCAGTGGAGTCTGGGCGATGAAGGCACGCATCCAATGGGCGGGCGAAGCCATGTTCCTCGGTGAGTCGGGCAGTGGCCATGTAGTGGTCATGGACGGCCCGCCGGAAGCCGGTGGCCGTAACCTGGGTGTACGCCCGATGGAAATGTTGCTGCTGGGTGTTGGCGGCTGCAGCAATTTCGATGTGGTCAGCATCTTGAAGAAGTCGCGACAGGCCGTGGAAAGCTGCGAAGCCTTCCTGGAAGCTGAGCGCGCTACTGAAGATCCCAAGGTATTTACCAAGATCCACATGCATTTCGTGGTCAAGGGCCGGGCGCTGAAGGAGGCCCAGGTCAAGCGTGCCATTGAGCTGTCTGCTGAAAAATACTGCTCGGCCTCGATCATGCTGGGTGCTGCGGGTGTAGCCATCACTCACGATTACGAAATCATCGAGTTGGGTTGATTGCGGAAATCGCAGGCAAAAGAAAGGGCGCTTCGAGCGCCCTTTCTTTCGGTTTGGATTTGATGCGATTTCAGATTCTATAAGTACTCTTGGTCATAACCTTGGCCAAAAGGCTCATGCCGAATCTCACCGGTGCCGGAAAGCGGAAGCCGCCCGCGTCTAGAGCGCTTTCTGCATGGTGTTCTTCGTCAATGCGCATCTGCTCCAGAATGGCCCGGGACTTTTCGTCTTCGGCCGGCAGTTGCTCAAGATGTTCATCCAGGTGCTTGCAGACCTGATGTTCCGTCGCGGCGACAAATCCTAGGCTGACTTTGTCGCTGATCAACCCGGCGGCAGCGCCGATACCAAACGACAAACCATAAAACAGTGGGTTCAGCACGCTTGGGTGGCTGCCCAACTGGCGGATACGTTGTTCGCACCAGGCCAGGTGGTCGATCTCTTCCTCGGCCGCATGCTCCATCGCTGCACGTACCTGCGGCAACTTGGCGGTCAGCGCCTGGCCCTGGTACAGCGCCTGCGCGCAGACTTCACCGGTGTGGTTGATGCGCATCAGGCCGGCGACGTGGCGGGTGTCCGTTTCGCTCATCTGCGCATCGGGCTGCACGATGGCGGGCGATGGGCGGTACGGTTGACCGCTGAATGGCAACAGCGTGCGCATGGCCATGTCGGCTTGCAGCAACAGACGATCAATCGGCGAGTAGTGACGTTGGGTAGTCATGCTGACCTCCGGGAAGAATCTCGGCGGCCAGTTTACCGCAAGAGAGGGCGTAGCGTTTGCGCTGAGTCAATTTGACCCTGGCCCCTCAGCCTGGCGGCCAGTTCATCTGGCGCTGACCGAGCACGTGCATGTGGATGTGATAAACGGTCTGGCCGCCGTCTTCGTTGCAGTTCATCACCACGCGGAAACCTTTCTCGCAGCCTTGTTCCACGGCCAGTCGCTGGGCAGTGAACAAAATATGGCCGGCCAGGGCTTTGTCTTCCTCGGTCAGGTCATTGAGGGTGCGAATAGGTTTTTTCGGGATAACCAGAAAATGTACCGGCGCCTGCGGGGCGATATCGTGGAAGGCGAGGACTTGATCATCTTCGTAGATGATCTTCGCGGGTATTTCTCTGTTGATGATCTTGGTGAACAGAGTATCCACAGCTGTTTCTCCATTATGAAAGTGCAGGGTGAGTGTACCCAGGCGATCAACGCGGGCAATAGGCCTTGTTGATGGCGCCGGCAATCTTGCGGGTCAGCCAGCGCGGGCTGAGGCGCGGGCTGAGAGCCAGCCAGCGGTTGCGGCGCCCGGGAATGATGATGGCTTTGTTCTTCTCCAGCGCACGCACGGTGTAGAGCGCGACTTCTTCCGGGCTCATCAGTTGTTGGCTGCGGTCGAGTTTCGCCGTATCCATCTGTGCGGTGCCGAAGAAGGCCGTGCGCGTGGGGCCGGGGCAAAGTACCGAGACCTTGATGCCACACGTCTTCAATTCTTCGCGCAAGCCCTCGGAGAAGTGCAGTACATAGGCTTTGCTGGCGTAGTAGCTGCTCATCCACGGCCCAGGCTGAAAGGCGGCAACCGAGGCAACGTTGAGTATCTGCCCGCCACCGTGCAGCGCCATGGCATTGCCAAGGGCATGGCACATGCGGGTCAAGGCCAGGATGTTGACTTCGATCAGGTCCTGCTCGGTCATCCAGTCCTGGGCCAGGAACGGCCCGCTGGTGCCGATGCCAGCACAGTTGACTAGCAGATCAATCTGCCGCTCACCCTCTTCGAGCTCCAGCAAAAAACCGGATAAGCGCAATGGCTCGCCCAAGTCACAGGCTCGAAACAGCACCTCGACGCCAAAGCGTTGAGTCAATTCCAATGCAATGCTTTCCAACTGATCACGCTGGCGGGCCACCAGAATCAAGCTGCGGCCACGCCGAGCCAGGGCTTCGGCCAAAGCCAGGCCAATGCCGCTGGAGGCGCCGGTGATCAGAGCGTAACGGGTCATGCCTTTCTCCATCGCAACGCCGCTGCCCTGTGACAGAGGCGTCACAGGCGGCGGGCGTTTCTTCACTGTTCTGGAGAGTCTACAGGTTCGGCCGCGTCCTCAGCACTTTGCGCTGCGGCTTCATCAACGATGACGCTTTGATCGGCGTCTTCATCGGAGGTGATGGAGCTGCTTTCGTAGCTGCTGTCCATATTGGCTTCAAGTTGGTCCAGGTAGCCGTTCATGCCCAGGGTTACGACGATGATGAGCATCAATGGAATAAACGCCAGCCACAACGAGGCCAGGACTTTTACCGCCGTGGAGTTGCGCGGAGGGGGCGCTCCGTATTGGTTGGCGCCCGAGTTGCCTGGCAATACCAGCAACAGGATAGGGAAAACGCTATTCACTAGCGGAACCAGGTTGAGCAAGTACAACCAGCCCGACCATCCCAGGTCGTGCAGGCGCTGCACGCCGATTTGTACGCTCACGACGACCAGTGCAACAAACAGCGCGAAGCCCAACAGCGAACCGAGAATGACGGCTATCGTTGGCGAGGCAGTCGCTACTGCGAAGCCCACTGTACTGATGATACCTGCGGCCACCAGCATCGCGACGGTCAGCGCCAGCGTCCAGGCCAGGTACCGCAGACGGCCGATGCGCCCTTGAGTGGTGAATACATTGAGTGTGGCGAACTCCGGCAAGTCATCGCCAACCGCGGCGCGTGGCGGTGCATAAGGTGAAGCGGCGGGCCTTGAGAAGTCGGAGCCAGAGGAGTCTGTCTCGTGGGCTTCGGCAAGGCTGAACGCCACGGGTTGTTCTGCTTCGATGCGTGCATCGACCCCGGCGTTGTGCAATGCCGTGAGGTAGGTTTCAGCATCAGAGCGGGAGAGGTCGCGTTTGAGTGCCACTGGGCGGCCAGTGAAGAGCTTTTCGACCGCTTCGACCTCGCTCTTGAATAGTTCTGCCAGGTTCAGCTTGGCGGTGGTGCTTTCGACACCCGGGCGCAAGGCTCCGTCAAACACAATCTTGAAACGGCTGTCGCTCATGCGGGCATCCTTGTCACTTAATCAGGGAGAGTATGCAGGCCTGCCCAATCGGCAGGCCTTGCAGTGGGTCAGCGTGGCCAGCGCAGTTGCGCGGCATGCTCACGTGCTTTGCGGTATTCGGCATCCAGGCGGGCGACGAGTTCATCGACGCTGGGTAAATCATCAATCTCACCGACGCCTTGGCCGGCCGACCACACAGTTTTCCATGCTTTGGCCTCATCGCTCAATGGCTTGAGCTTGGAACCGAAGTTGACTTCACCTTTGCCTTGAAGCGCGGTGAGATCAAAACCGGCATTTTCCAGGCTCTGGCGCATGAAGCTTGCAGGTACGCCGGAGACCGCAGGAGTGTGCACGATGTCGGCAGCGCGCGATGTGAGCAGCATCTCTTTGTAGGCATCTGGCGCGTGGCTTTCGGTGGTGCCGATAAAGCGCGTGCCGAAATACGCCAGGTCGGCACCAAGCAATTGGGCCGCGAGAATCTCATGTCCATGATTAAGGCAGCCGGCCAGCAGCAGGGTTTTGTCGAAGAACTGGCGAATCTCGGCAATCAGCGCGAAGGGGCTCCAAGTGCCTGCATGACCACCGGCACCAGCGGCTACGGCAATCAGGCCATCAACGCCCGCTTCAGCGGCTTTCTCGGCATGGCGTCGGGTAGTGACGTCATGAAACACCAAGCCGCCGTAGCTGTGGACGGCATCGACCACTTCCTTCACCGCACCGAGGCTGGTGATGACGATCGGAACCTTGTGCTCGACGCAGATCGCCAGGTCCGCTTCAAGCCGCGGGTTGCTGTTGTGCACGATCAGGTTCACGGCATAGGGAGCAGGGTTGTCCAACTGCGCCAGGCCCGCTTCGATTTCTTCCAGCCAAGCCTTGAAACCACTGCTTTCACGTTGGTTGAGCGCCGGGAAACTCCCGATCACCCCATTGCGACAGCAGGCCAGGACCAGTTGCGGGTTGGAGATCAGAAACATCGGCGCAGCCACGACGGGCAGGCGCAGACGTTGTTCCAGCAAAGCGGGCAGCGACATTGGAGGTTCCCCGAGTAATTGAAGTTAAAACGGTTTGACCACGACCAAAATTACGATAGCCAGCAATATCAGAACCGGCACTTCATTGAACCAGCGATAAAAGACATGGCTGCGGGTGTTTTCGCCACGGGCGAAGCGTTTCACCTGCGCGCCGCACATATGGTGGTAGCCGATAAGTATTACGACCAGGGTCAGCTTGGCGTGGATCCACGCGCCCGACTGGAAAATACCGGGGTTGAGCGCCAGCATCCAGATGCCGAAGACCAGTGTGGCAACCATCGCCGGGCCCATGATGCCCCGGTACAACTTGCGCTCCATGATGCTGAAGCGTTCTTTGCTGACCGTATCTTCGCTTTGGGCGTGGTAGACGAACAGGCGTGGCAGGTAGAACAGCCCGGCAAACCAGCAGACGATGCTGACGATATGGAAGGCTTTGACCCATAGATAGAGCATTTTAGTTATTCCCAGGTTCACGGTAGCCAAGATAGTAGTGGCTCATGCGCTCGTACGTCACGTTGACGGTTGTCGCAGGACGATACGGCCCCTATTATCGACGGCTTTCCAGTGGGTTCGTTGAGGGCAGGTTTATGGTCAAGGTCGGTATCGTCGGCGGCACGGGTTACACCGGTGTCGAATTGCTGCGTCTGTTGGCTCAGCATCCGCAAGCTGAGGTGGTGGTCATCACTTCCCGATCCGAGGCTGGGCTGGCCGTGGCCGATATGTACCCGAACCTGCGAGGCCACTATGACGGCCTGGCGTTCAGCGTGCCGGATATCAAGACCCTGGGCGCCTGCGACGTGGTGTTCTTTGCCACGCCGCACGGTGTTGCCCATGCGTTGGCCGGCGAGTTGTTGGCGGCCGGTACAAAGGTCATCGACTTGTCGGCGGACTTCCGCCTGCAGGATGCCGATGAATGGGCCAAGTGGTACGGCCAACCCCATGGTGCGCCGCAGTTGCTGGAAGAAGCGGTTTACGGCCTGCCGGAAGTCAATCGAGAGCAGATCAAGCAAGCACGCCTGATTGCGGTGCCGGGCTGCTATCCGACCGCGACGCAACTGGGTTTCTTGCCACTGTTGGAAGCTGGCTTGGCGGATACTTCGCGCCTGATTGCCGACTGCAAGTCGGGCGTCAGCGGAGCCGGGCGCGGTGCGGCAGTCGGTTCGCTGTACTCCGAAACGTCGGAAAGCATGAAGGCCTATGCGGTAAAAGGGCATCGTCACTTGCCAGAAATCCGCCAAGGGTTGCGTCGCGCTGCCGGCAAGGACGTGGGCCTGACCTTCGTGCCGCACCTGACGCCGATGATCCGTGGGATTCACTCCACGCTGTATGCGACCGTCACTGACCGCTCGGTAGACCTGCAGGCGTTGTTTGAAAAGCGTTATGCCAGTGAGCCGTTCGTCGATGTGATGCCCGGGGGCAGCCATCCGGAGACCCGCAGTGTGCGTGGCGCCAATGTGTGCCGTATTGCAGTGCATCGTCCGCAGGATGGTGACTTGGTAGTGGTGCTTTCGGTGATCGACAACCTGGTCAAGGGCGCGTCGGGCCAGGCGGTGCAGAACATGAACATCCTGTTTGGCCTGGATGAGAAGCTGGGCCTGTCCCACGCCGGCATGTTGCCTTAGCGCTGCTTGGTCGTTAAGCAAAAGGCCCGTTGATCGGGCCTTTTGCGTTTTTTATGGCAGCTGCGCAGATTGATATACCGTAACAATAGTTGACCGCTTTTCTAGGAGAAGCGGATAATGCCGGCCATTACGCATATGGCGGCGCTACGCCGGGAGATTATCAGCATGAGCGTTGAATCCTTCACCCCCACGGCTTTGCAATTCACCCACGGTGCTGCGCACAAGGTGAAGAGCCTGGTCGATGAAGAGGGTAATGATCGTTTGAAGCTGCGCGTATTTGTTACAGGCGGCGGTTGTTCAGGGTTTCAGTACGGTTTTACCTTCGATGAAGATGTGGCCGATGACGACACTATCGTCGAGCGCGAGGGCGTCAGCCTGGTCGTGGACCCGATGAGCTTCCAATACCTGGCAGGCGCCGAGGTGGATTACCAGGAAGGTCTGGAAGGCTCGCGTTTCGTGATCAAGAACCCTAATGCCACCACCACCTGTGGTTGCGGGTCTTCGTTCTCGATCTGATCGGTAGCCTCGTTTGCTACAAAAGAACGCCGCTTGGCTTTAATAAGCCAAGCGGCGTTTTGCTGTCTGGGGTTTCAGGCGGGGTAAATCGCACCGAGTACCCGAAGTCCGCGAGCGCCGGTTACGCTGGGGCGATTGGCGGCGATGCCTTCCAGGCAGCAATGGGCCAGCCAGGCGAATGCCATGGCTTCGACCCAGTCAGGGTCTACGCCGTATGTGGTTGTACTGCTGACTTGGGTTGAAGGTAGCAGTGCTGTCAGTCGATTCATCAGCGTCGCGTTATGGGCGCCGCCGCCGCAGATCAGCAAGGTCTCGGTGCTCGGTTGTGCGCTTTGCAGGGACTCGACGATGGTGAGGGCTGTGAGTTCCAGCAGGGTGGCTTGTACGTCTTGGGGTTCAAAGGCGGGCAAGCGACCAAGTTGCTGTTGCAGCCAGGCCAGGTTGAACACTTCGCGCCCCGTGCTTTTTGGGCCTTTGGTCAAGAAGAATGGGTCGCTGAGCAATGTGTTGAGTAGCTGAGGCTGGACCTTGCCGCTGGCAGCCCATTGCCCGCCGTGATCAAAGTGTTCGCCGCGCTGCAGGTAAATCCAGGCGTCCAGGAGGACGTTCCCCGGGCCGCAGTCGAAACCGGCTACAGGCTTGTTCGTCTCGATCAGACTGAGGTTGCTGAACCCGCCGACATTCAACACCGCGCGGTTGCCGGCGTGTTCGCCGAACAAGGCTTCATGAAACGCAGGAACCAAGGGGGCACCCTGGCCGCCGGCGGCGACGTCACGGCTGCGGAAGTCGCTGACTACCGTGATACCTGTCAACTCGGTGAGCAGGGCAGGGTTGCCGATCTGTACGGTAAAGCCACGGGCGGGTTCATGGCGAATCGTCTGGCCATGGCTGCCAATTGCGCGAATGTCCTCAGGCTTGAGGTTGTGTTGATCCAGCAAGCCGAGGATGCCTTGCGCGGCGAGCGTTACCCATTGTTGCTGGGCAATTGCGGATCGGGCGATTTCGTCCGGGCCGCTGGCGCACAGGCTCAGTAGCTCAGTGCGCAAGGTGTCGGGCATGGGGATGTAGAGGGTGGCAATCAGATTGATCGCCGTGTCTTGTTCAATGAGGGCGATATCCAGGCCGTCGAGGCTGGTCCCGGACATCACGCCTATATAGAGCGGCATACCTTAACGCTTCGCCGAAGCCAGCAAGGTGGAGCGCTCTTGATCCATCCGCGCCATCAGCGGCTGGCTCTGTTGCATGAAGCGCGCGCGTTCGGCCTTGGCGATCGGGTCGGCCATTGGCAACTTCTGCCCCAAAGGGTCAACGTGTACGCCGTTGACCTGGAACTCATAGTGCAAGTGCGGCCCGGTGGACAAGCCGGTAGTGCCGATGTATCCGATCACTTGGCCCTGTTTCACATTGCCACCAGTCTTGACGCCCTTGGCGAACCCTTGCATGTGGCCATACAGCGTACGGTAGGTGTTGCCGTGCTGGATGATCACCGTATTGCCGTAACCGCCGCGACGTCCGGCCAACAGTACCTTACCGTCGCCAGCCGCCTTGATTGGCGTACCACGCGGAGCGGCATAGTCGACGCCCTTGTGTGCGCGGATTTTGTTCAGAATTGGGTGCTTGCGACCCATGGAGAAACGCGAGCTAATACGGGCGAAGTCCACTGGCGTGCGGATGAAGGCCTTGCGCATGCTGTTGCCATCAGCTGTGTAATAGCTGCTATTGCCTTGTTTATTCGTGTAGCGCACGGCGGTATAGGTTTTGCCGCGGTTGGTGAAGCGAGCAGAGAGAATGTTGCCAGTGCCCACCACTTTGCCGTTCGCCACTTTCTGCTCATAGATTACGTCGAATTCGTCACCCTGGCGGATGTCCTGTGCGAAGTCGATGTCGTAGCCAAACACGCTGGCCATGTCCATGGTCATGCTGTGTGACAGGCCAGCCCGGGCAGCCGATTGTGACAGGGAGCTGTTGATCACGCCGTGTACGTAGGCGGAGCGCATAACTGGCTTGGTGGTGATGCGGTTGAAGGCAAAACCTTTGGCGCCTTTGCTAAGGCTGATGCTTTCCAGGTCGCTGAGACGGGTGTGCAGGTTGTTCAACTGGCCGTCGGGCGTCAGTTCGAACTCAAGCTTTTGACCGTGTTTGAGCTGGGTGAACTGCTTGGCTTGCTTATCGCTGGCCAGCACTTCATTAACGGCGGCGGCAGGTAGTCCGACCTTTTCGAACAGGGTTGATAGTGTGTCGCCCCTGCTTACGATGACTTCGCGATGCTGGGGGCTCTTGGCCGCGGCTACCACAGGTTGTTCCTGGGCGGCTTGTTGGGTGTCCTCAGGAGTGCTTTCGATCTGTGCGAAAGGTGACTCGGTCGGAGTATTTGTGGCTTGTTGAGCGTCGGAAGCGTCTTGATCTTGTGTCAGTTGTTCAACTGGGCTTTCCAGGTCAAGGCTCAGGGATGTTCGTTTGGCTTCTACGTCACTGGAAGGGAATACCAGGAGTGCCAGGCTGAGAAGGGCGGCGATACCACTTGCGGCAAGCAGGTGGGTCTTCGGGTAAAGCGGCGGCGCTTTAGACGGTTCAGTGGTCATAGGTAATTTTGACTTTGAAGATGAAATGGAAAAGATGAATGACATGATGAAGATGAAATAACTGTATAAAATATAACCAAATCATCTGTGGCGCAAGCTCGCGAATGCTGGGCTTGCTGAACGGTGTCCGTGCGCAGGGCAAAACTTGTAATTAGTCCCTGATCTTGTATGGTTGGTTCCCTTTTGAATCTGAGCCTTGCGGGTCTGTTATGAAGTCGGTTGAAGAGCAGCTAGCGCTGATAAAACGTGGTGCGGAAGAACTGTTGGTCGAGGCTGAGCTGATCGAGAAGCTCAAGCGTGGCCAGCCCCTGCGTATCAAGGCTGGCTTTGATCCGACTGCGCCGGATCTGCACCTGGGTCATACCGTGCTTATTAATAAGCTGCGTCAGTTTCAGGATCTGGGTCACCAAGTCATCTTCCTTATAGGTGACTTCACCGGGATGATCGGTGATCCGAGCGGCAAGAGCACTACGCGCCCGCCGCTGACTCGCGAGCAGGTTCTCGATAATGCTGAGACCTATAAGACGCAGGTGTTCAAGATTCTTGATCCGGCAAAGACCGAGGTGGCGTTCAACTCCACCTGGATGGACAAGATGGGGCCGGCAGATTTCATTCGCCTGACTTCCCAGTACACCGTGGCGCGCATGCTTGAGCGCGATGACTTCGACAAGCGCTACTCCACCAATCAGCCGATTGCGATCCATGAGTTTCTTTACCCTCTGGTTCAGGGGTATGACTCGGTGGCGTTGCGGGCGGATGTTGAGTTGGGTGGCACCGATCAGAAATTCAACCTGTTGATGGGGCGTGAGCTGCAGCGTGCATATGGCCAGGAAGCTCAGTGCATTCTGACCATGCCGTTGCTGGAGGGGTTGGACGGTGTCAAGAAGATGTCCAAGTCATTAGGCAACTACGTCGGCATCCAGGAGGCGCCGGGTGTGATGTACGGCAAGCTGGTTTCCATTCCGGATGCGCTAATGTGGCGTTACTTCGAGCTGTTGAGCTTCCGCTCGATGGACGAAATTAACGCGCTGCGTGCGGATGTGGAGGCGGGCGCCAATCCTCGCGATGTGAAGATCAAGCTGGCAGAAGAGATCGTAGCGCGCTTCCATGGTGAGGAGGCTGCGGCCAGTGCTCACCGAGCCGCGGGTAATCGTATGAAGGATGGTGAGCTGCCTGACGATCTGCCAGAGATTGAGTTGGCGGCTGTTGAAGCGATGCCGATTGCGGCTGTTCTTAATAAGGCGGGCCTGGTGAAGAACTCGGCGGTTGCTCGTGATCTCTTGAGTTCGGGCGGTGTGCGTATAGATGGTGAGGTGGTTGATCGCACCTTTATATACGAGCTGGGCGCTACCCATGTTTGCCAGGCAGGGAAGAAGGCATTTGCGCGTATTACGCTCAAATCCGAATAAGTCTGAAATTAGGTGTTGACGGCGAATTATATCTGTCTATAATTCGCCCCACTTCCGGCGCAGTCGAAACGGAAAACTCCTTGGTAAACAATGAGTTATGAGGTTTTCGGCAGCAAGTGCTTCAGTTCATCGAAGCCGAAAGGAAGTTGAAAAAGAGGTGTTGACAGCAGCGTGTAACGCTGTAGAATTCGCCTCCCGCTGATGAGAGATCAGAAGCGCAAGTGGTTGAAGTTGTTGAAGAAATCTTCGAAAGCTTCTGAAAATAATCACTTGACAGCAAATGAGGCTGCTGTAGAATGCGCGCCTCGGTTGAGACGAAAGATCTTAACCAACCGCTCT